>JAPTWR010000212.1 GCA_028065135.1 Acidithiobacillus sp. | reverse complement strand
GCAGTATGTGAAATTCGCGCCTACAATAGCGCCAAATGGATTTAAAACAACCGGTATACGATGATAAATTCAACAGAGGCCATTGATAAAGTGATATCAGTCGCGCCGATGCTCGACTGGACGTGTATTTAATAAAACATTTTATTAAACAACAGTTTTTATCATGTTTCACCATTATGTTGTACCTATGTTGGATTTTACGCCTTGAATCTGTCTATGGAACACCTGATTTCAGTGGGGTGCTTTGTCAGGTCTTGAGGCGATGGCTCGCCAGGGATAGTACCTCCTGGGGAGTGGCCTCCTGAATCAGCGCCTTGTGTAGCCGGTTCTTTTCGGAGGCCAGCATGCCGACCAACTTCTGGCGTTGGCGGGCAATCAAGCGTAATTCCCGCAGTGGCGCCGGCGGGACAAAGGAACCGCGTAACAAGCCCGCGCGCGCCAGCATGGCCAGCCATTCCGCATCGCCAACATCGGTTTTGCGCCCGGGCACCTGTTTGACGTGACGGGCATTGACGACCTGGGCACGAATGCCGACCTGCTCCAAAGCCGCATAGGGACTTTTCCAGTAAATCCCGGTACTCTCCATGACCACTGCATCCGGCTGCCAGGTCGCACACCAATCCGCCAAGGCCCGGCGGTCTTTCTTGAAGCTGCCAAACTGACGGCGCTCTACCTCCACAGTGCCATCCGGGTTACCAATGATGGCACAGGCCGTGACTTGTGCCTGATGAATATCCAGGCCGATCACACGTTGAAAAATGGGTTTCAGTTCCATTGGCTTTCCTCTCCATCTATACTGAAAACGTGGGAGGCGACGGATGCCGATGCCGAATCAACCTGCCTGCAGCAAGCCACAGGCGGTCCTCTTAATGTGCGCTCTCATGGAGGCAATCCGGGGTACGAGTCGGCCCGGCGGGTCACGTTAGAAACGGGATCAAGTCACCAAAATTTCGCGCGGTCTCAATCCGCCGCCACCCGCTCCCATTCTCTTTCATTCTCCGGGGTGGCGCGAGTCGCAATGGACGTTAGAACCCCTATTTGGGGAAATCACGACAGCAACCCGATCATCGCCGCTCGTAATACGGCGGAGGTCTTGTTAACGGCACTCAGCTTGACCATGGCCTTGCCGATATGAAAATTGACCGTGCGTTCCGTGATATTAAGAATATTGGCAATTTCGCCGGAGGTCTTGCCCTCGCCGGTCCAGCGCAGCACCTCCACCTCCCGGCGAGATAAGTGTACGGTAGTCTCCGGCAAGAGTTTAGGGGCGACAACGCGGACCATACAGAAATGGATGGCCTGGACCAGCCACAAGATATGACAGGCCTTTGCTTGCCATTCTGTCGTTGTGACGATTTCTCCAGAGCGCGCCAGGGTAAACATTCCACCTATACCGCTGGCATCACGGCAAGAGTGAGCCAGCCCAGCCTGCAGGCCAAATGAACGAGCCTCCTCCCATAGCTCGGGTGCAGGCGCAAACAGATCATCGGACCAAATAATGGGAGACGGCGAGCACATGGCGAGCCGTACTGTGGGGTCGATGTCCTGGTATCCCCGCGCCTGATATCTAGCCTGCCAAATCGCAGGATAGTTGCTGAACATGGCAGTTTTGGGACGCACAAGCGGAAGCGGCATGCGTAAGCCATAGGCACAGTAATCGAATTCCAGCTTGCGCGCCAGTTCGGTCGCCATCGTTAACACCTGCCGTTCGCAGTCGATGGACTGGAATGACTGCAGGATGTCTGCCTGCCAGGGGTCCAAGCTTTCCTCCTTTCCGGGTAGGGCGAGATCGCGAAAAACCATCACCATATCACCGCCAACAGTGACCCACCGCAGATATCGTATAATTAACCTGTCAGGGTTGACACTACCGCATCATGGAATGATTCGGTAGCCTGTTCCTATCCGGATTTTCCTGGCGGGCGATCATGACAGTGCAGAATGAAATCGCGGCAAAGCCGCAAGGGCGTGGATTCATGAGGTTGTCTCCCGATGGTTATGTGCGCCTGACACTGGAACAGTTTCAGGCGATTCCTCTGGTACATCTTTTGTCCGACTTGGACCACGATGAATACCCACCTCTTCACGAAGGGGCCAGTCAGACACACATTTCCGGTTATACCGAATGGGTCAGCGAGACGGCGCCCATCATCACCCTGGGGTGGGACTGGCGGATGGAAGGCGCGTCTGGACAGATCCATTATCTCCGAACGGGATTTCCTCGCAGCAACGTCATGCTGGTGGATGACCAGCGGCGAGATCTGGGTTCCACCATTACAGCCAAACTACTGGAAGCAACCATCGACAAGGCGGACTGGCAGGCCGTGATTCAGCGTCATCTCATGGACAGGTATGCTTGACAAGCTGTCAACCTTGACAGCTTGTCAGAAACGGTGGGGCTGATAGATTCACTCTCATAGTCGAACTTTATGAGGGTGTCGAGATGCAGGTTATAACCGGGCCAGCTGAAGTTTTACCGAGCAATCTGTATGCGAAGATGGCCAACTACCGCCATCAAGTCTTTGTCGAGCAGCTTGGGTGGGCATTGCACACAGAGAACGGGATGGAGTCGGACCAGTTCGACCGGCCGGATACTGTGTATGTAGTGGCGCAAAACGATCAAGGCCATGTATCCGGCTGCGCACGACTCCTCCCGACCACGCATCCCTATCTGTTGGGCGAAGTCTTTCCCCAGTTGCTCAACGGACTGGCACCACCATGTTCTCCCGATGTTTGGGAGCTATCGCGCTTTGCGGCCGTGGATTTGAATGACCGCTCCAGGACGCCAGGGCAGTTTTCTTCTGCGGTTGCGCGAAAACTGCTGGAGGAATCCATCGCCTGTGCGGCTTCGCATGGAGCAAAACGGCTGATCACGGTATCACCTATCGGCGTGGAGCGATTGTTGTCTCGATCCGAATTTCACGCACATCGCGCGGGGCCGCCGATGGTCATTGATGGGCGTCCAATATTTGCATGCTGGGTAAATATCACCAATCGTGCTAATGCTGACGAATGAAAATCTACGGCGTGGCAGTGCCAAGGATCAGTGCTGGTAGTTCAGTCTTTAGCAACCGGTTATCGCCGATTGAATCGCCCCAATTCGGCGGAGCTATTCATTGTCCTTCAAGCAAACCTGTTGAGCTGTTTCAGTCACTGCACGTGATAGTTTGCTCAGTTTCGCAGGAGGGGTATAAGTGGACCAAAAAGGCGTTGGAGGTTATATCAATGGACCCATTCCAGCGTGGTCATTTCTACCGCTGTTCGGTTTTTCAAGTCCCACGATGGTGGGGGCCACCGTTTTTTTAATACCGTTAGTCGTTTCGGCCAGCGCGTTATCGTAGCTGTCCCCGCGCTGCCAGCAGAGGCCAAAATAGCTGTCAAGCGTTCCGTATAACAAATGTCATGTATTTTGAGCCCCGGTTAGAGTTATGGATTGAGTACCTGTGCAGACTACCAAGCATTGAAAAGGAGGCTTGACGTGTTAATGACCACGGAGATAAAACCGTATATGAATTTCACCATTGATTTTCTTGTAGATGAAACGCTAAGAGAAGGAGCGGAACGTTCGGCTTTTGCCGTTACAGAAGAGAGTCGCTTCCGGCTCCTAGAAAAAATGATTGACGCTGGACTCCGCGAGTTCGTTCTGGGTATCAGCCCGGAGACACCAAAATTATTAAAGATGGGTCTCCAAGCTAAGCATGCCGGATTTTTTCCAGTTGACTGCAAGTTTATATGGATCGCATTGCTTAACTCTTGGGAAACAACCTACGAGTATATCAAAACTTTTCCTGCGGCATTTCTCAATGATTTTACACTCAGTTTTGGCATGATTGAGATGAAGAGCGATCAGGGCCTGTTTGAGATGGTGATTGAAAAATTTAGACGGATTGGCGTCAAACAATTCAAGGCCAGCATACTTGCCAATTTCAAATCTGAAATTGAGGAAAACTTTAAAAAGATCGATACACAGGTGCGGCGTTGCCTTGATAGCGGTCTTGATGTTATTCGAATCAATGATTCAGTTGGTGCCTTATTTCCCGAATCAACATATGCGCTTTGCCGTCGTTTGGTGTCAGATTACCCTAATGTCAATTTTTGTCTGCACGCGCATGACGACCGGGGGCTCGCCGTGGCGAACGCGCTCACATCGGTATATGCGGGCTTCAAAATGATCGAAGGCAGTTTGGCAGGTTTAGGTAATCGTGCGGGACTGCCCAGTGTAGAGCTTTTAGCCAAAATCGCACAAGACAAAGGGATAGTCTTCGGTAATGCGGCCTTGGAGGTAGACCGCCTGATTGAGGTATCTCGCTTCGCAGACGAAATATTTATGAACATTCCGAACGCATATCGCCCAGTAAGCGGCCTATTTGTAGATCGCGTGAATTTAGGGGTACTTAACATCCCGGATTATCTGGAAGCGGATGGAGAACGCCAATATGTAATGAACATTGCTGCGATCCACCCCAAAACTGTTCAGGACGCTTTGAGAGCTATTCATTTTGACGCTGACAAGATCAACGACATGCGCTTTATTGTCGAAATGATGGAAATGCTGAGGTCTTTAATGCAGAAAACGTATGAAAATGAAGGCCCTGCGTACCAAGCGTTGATAGAGCAGATGAAGACGTTCTACAGTCGTGCCTGGTTGACCTTGGATGACATACGTTCCATCGCCATGTCGCTAGCACCTAGTAATTAACACAAGAGGATGAGTTCATGAATAACAACGAACAATTCCGCGCCATGGTTATTGATAAGGACAGCAGAGGCGATATTCATCGTCAAATTCGCAAGTGTACACTGGCGGATCTACCGCCGGGCGAGGTCCTGATCAGGGTCCATTTTTCCTCACTGAACTATAAAGATGCACTGGCAGTTACGGGCCATCCCGGCATTGTCCGCCACTATCCACATGTACCAGGGATAGATGCAGCAGGCCACGTAGCTGCCAGCAACAATCCCAGCATCCCAGTAGGCGCCAGGGTGCTTGTCACTGGTTTTGGCCTTGGTACAGAAATATGGGGCGGTTTTGCAGATTATATCCGTGTCCCAGCGGGATGGGTTTTGCCTATACCCAGCGCAATGTCGACCCAGGAAAGCATGAGCCTCGGGACCGCAGGTCTTACTGCGGCATTGTGTGTCGAAGAACTTCTTAAAAACGATGTTTTGCCCGCCAGTGGCAATATATTGGTCAGTGGCACTACAGGTGGAGTAGGAAGCATCGTCACTGCCATTTTGGCCAAACTTGGCTACCAGGTGGTCGCTCTTACGCGAAAAGCCAGTTCAGAATCGCATCTTCACCAGATTGGTGTATCGAAAGTAATAAACCATGACCATATTGCCAAGGAAGGTGAGCGCCAGTTGTGCAAAGAAGAGTGGGCAGCTGCCGTCGATACACTTGGTGGGACCATACTTGCCAGTATCCTGAAACGTATTCGCTACGGGGGCTCAGTCGCTGCTTGTGGAATGGCGTCCGGAACCGAGTTCAGCACATCAGTGTTTCCTTTCATTCTGCGGGGGGTAAACCTCCTTGGGATAGATTCCGTGCAGTGTCCGTTGCTTCACCGGAAGGCCCTATGGGAAAAACTTGCAACAGAGTGGAAAGTTTCTTGTTTGGAAAATATCACCCAAACGATACGACTAGACGACGTGGGCCCTGCAGTTGAAAGCCTCTTGGCTGGCGAACGATTGGGTCGAACTATAGTTTCACTAGGGTACACATGAATCATGCCTGAGATTGCAGCAAAAATGAGGAAACGAAATGTTAGAAAAATTTAAGGACAGCGTAGCGAATCGGCTAGGATTGGAGCGATCGGACCTATGTGTGGGCGATCGGACACTAGGCGAGTTGTTGGGAATGTCACCGGTCGCCACGAATTCGATTGATCTGTTAGAAGCTGTTGCCGCTGCCATCGCAGAATGCGACCTGGGAGACCGCGTGGACATTCCCGCCTTTACTCTCGACCACACAGTCGACGAGTTGATGACTGAGATCGAAAGGCAGTTGTCAGATGGTGGGAGGCTACCTGCATGAAAATCATTGCGCAACTTGTAAAGGAAATTCAATGCAACAAATACTCGATCAGCGACGTGCTGAGGATTCAGCAGATATATCATGAAAGCCGGCGCTGGAGTGTCTACGACGTGATTGGTTCCGCCAGGCGCATACATGCAGACGAGCGCGACAAGGCTGCGCTTTGGCATGCCTCTAGGGCAGAGCTGACAACTCAACCGGCAGGTATTAGGTTGGCAGTAGATGGCGTAAAGCTTGCGCAAAATCTGAATACATCCAATCCCCTTGGGGCAAACATCGCACACATCGCGGCGGCGTGGTCAGCGAGATATTGGTTAGAGGAAGAGGCCCACCACGAGGTCGCATATGGAATGCTCCTTGAAATGGCTGGACTAGATCCAATCGCGCAAGATGACGTTACTATGCACCGAGGATTCTTCCCGACGGATAACTACGCTAGGGTTTGCATGCTCCAAGCATGTGTCGAAATCGAGGCCACTGTAACATATGGTGAAATGGCGAAAACCTCCCGCGAGCCGATTGTAAAAGAAGTATTCCACCGAATCATGAAGGATGAAGTCCAGCATCGCGAATATTTCGTGTCATTTGCCAAAGCACTGCTTGATGCAGGGGTGTACCCAATTAAGGATGTACTATCAATGGCATATACATGGATACGGCCCAATGGGGGCGAGACGTTTGGTTCAGCCAGACCGCGCCAAACATCTCGAGAAGGGTTCGTGAATTGGTGGGAGCATGTGGTGACAGATGACTCTACTGGTGTAGCGCTCCGCGATGATCAGATTAGAGCCGAACCGATGCAAGCCAAGAAAGTTCGTAGCGTCTTGGCCGCTGTACAACATGCCACTGGAGTTTCAGTCAAATCCATTGCGGAGCTAAAGTATGCCTACCTTGCGTCCCTTACAACCAATGATGTTGATCGGATACGACATGCAGTCGCTCAAGGAGTTCAAAAGAAAAACAGCCTTGACGAGGAGCTTGTCAGTCTTCACTAGGCAGGAACTGAACTTCTGCGAATGCAGGGCGTCAGCAGCATCCTCGCTCGCCGGAATTTTCTGCGCTAAAG
Source organism: Acidithiobacillus sp. (assembly GCA_028065135.1). Next base: position 1,038 of record JAPTWR010000212.1, on the reverse strand, counting down.
AGGCCTTCATAAAGGCTATTTCGAGCATGCACAGCACCCCCGCTTTCATGTTCACGGATATTGATGTTCAACATGAACCAAACGGAAGACCATATCTTGCCATACGGAGCGCGATATCTGTATTCATGTCAGATCAATGCTTGGCAGCAGATCTGTCTATTACCCATACAGCCGATATTGCGGGAGCGATAGTTATAGTCGCAAACAAGGTCATGTCCAATGGATAAATCTCACTGGTTAAGGGAAGTGACGTGTCTAGTCCCATTGAGACCAAACGACTTCGATTGGAGCCACCAGCTAAACAATGCTGTATACCCACAGTTGTTAGAATCTGGTAGATGGGCCTGGGCGCTGGAAAATTGTATTGATCTACGTATGGATGGACTGCTTGGAGTTGTGTCTCGGTTAGAACTGGATTATCTAAAGCCGGTGTTTTGGGATCCTATCTCGACCGTAAAGGTTCACACTGGTGTGAGAAATGTCCAACGGTTTAGCATCTATCTGAACCAGATGGTGGAAGACCCTGAAAGTCAAACCTGCGCGCGAGCGTGTGTGCAACTAGCCCTGTACGACAGCGTCAAAAAGGTTCCGGTTGCTATCGACTTGGAAAAATTTCGACGGAGCAGCGCATGAGCGGTACATTAACCAGTATCATTTTCGGTCTAGCCGACTGCGACAATTACCTGATGATAGCGAGCCGAGATGGTATTTCAAAATTACGCTACCGCATATTGTTTCGGTATGTGAAAAAGGTCGCCGCCAACTTTGCGCACAGTGGCGTAAAGCCAAGAGACACAGTACTTATTAAATTGACGAGCGATTTGGAGCATATTGTCTCGTTTTTGGCTCTCATTTTGCTTGGAGCCATTCCTGTATCGGTTAAACCGGGTAATATGGCGGATTCTACGTATCGGCGTCTGTCAAGGTAGTTGTCGCGTCCCCCATTTTTTAAGTAACCTTTTTATCCTGCCGCTGCGGGTTCAGATCTACCGCACCGACGGGTGTCCAATTGCGTGTGTGGCCTGACCAGCGCGCTGG
>JAPTWR010000044.1 GCA_028065135.1 Acidithiobacillus sp. | reverse complement strand
AGGGGTCTGGCCTGCCATTGGCGAAGTTAAGCTTGGACACAAAAAACCACCTAGCAATTTAAGCCAAGTGGTTGATTTATTTGGTGGCGCTTCAGGGACTCGAACCCCGGACACGCGGATTATGATTCAGTTGTAAACCCATAAGGCGCAACATATCACAACGCGCTACATTAACAAAATCATCCCGCTAGTGATTCCGCCTTGTCGTGGGATGTGGTCCGGTCTTGGGTGTTTTTGTTGCTGATTCCCCCAAATCTCCCCCAAATCCCCCACGGGACGGTGGCATATATCCGTCGCGGTGACAGCACCCCATAACGCATTAACGGCGGTGTATGGATTTTTCAGTAGTGCCGGGTATCAGCGCCAGCCCCGCCAATAGATAACGGTCATTTACTCGTCGCCTCTTTTTTTGTAGTCGCACCCCGCTACTAGGGCGCTACTTGCCATGAGCGCAATTCATGCGGGTGGTCACAATGCGGTCACAATGCGCTCACAATGCGCTCATCATGGCCTGCAAAGCCTTATCAGTGCTGACTATTGCCGCTCATCATGCGGTCATCATGGCCTGCCTTTTTTTTGGGGTGGCTACTGGCCACTATCCCGGCCACTTCCTTTTTTTGTGGTTGCACCCTGCGACTTGCCTGCGACTTTTTCCTATGCCAGCCAAAGAAAAATCCCACCAGAAGGGCAGGGCTTGGGTAGTCCATGACATGCGCGTATGCGTGCGTACAACTCGCAATACTCCCGGCGTCGTGTACTTCATGACGCATTCACGCGGGGCAAATATCAGTATTTATCAGCTTTTCCGGCGATTCTCCCGGCCTCTGGCGAGTGCTTCCAGTGCCCGGCGCTTGCCTTCCTCGGTCTTGGGTCCGGTGCTCTGCCCTCCGTGGTTCTTGCAGCGGTGCCCACGTCCCAAGCCTTTAGCCTTGCATGGGTGCCCATCCCGGCAACGCGCCCCGCAGCGGGGTTGTCCTGAGTCATCCACGAACGGGCGGTAATCGTCCCGATAACCCGCAGGCAAGCCTTCGGTGCGCTCTGTATCGCGCTCCTCTTTCAGCCCCGCCATAAGCAACGAATAAGACAGGCCCAGACTCCGGGCCATCGCTCGCATACTGTAGGGGTTCTTAGGCATTTTGCGCCTCTTTTTCTGGTAAGTGGGGCATAGGTAGCGCCCCGGTGGTTTGCGTTGATTGTGAGGCAGATATGGGGCCTTTGCGGCTGCCGGGTGGCAGGGGTGCCGGGTGCCGTGCCTGTTTCTCGGCCTCCAGTTCAGCGGGTGAGCGTGCAAATAGTCGCGCCCAGGCATCTGCATATCCACGCGGCACGGCTGGCGCTTCCCCCCGGCGCTTCATGATTCACCCCCTAACGATTCACGTATGACCGTGCAGGCATCCGACAAAGCCAACTCGCACAAGCTGCCCGGTGCCGTGAATAACCCCGGCGCGATATGGTGCAGGTCCAGAACAGCACGCCACGGCTTCCGGCTCTGGCGATAGAACAATGCGGGCTTGCGGCTGAGGTCATCGGCCTGCCGCTGTGCCTGATTCCACCATGACGCAAGGCTGAGGGCTTCACAGCGTTTGCACTCGATGGCCCAGCCCGGCACGTCCAGAGCGTCCGCACCCCCGCCCCGCGTCTGGGTGAGATTGCGGGTCACGGTGACGCCTAGCTGTTCAGTCAGCAGGGCGAATAATTCCCGCTCGCCCGCAGCGCCTTTGTTTCTTTGTGACGCGCTCATGATGCCCGCCTTTCTTCGTCCAACTTCTCCTGCCAATTCGGACCCATCGCTTTACGGCGGTGGTACTCAGGCAGCGGCCACTCTGTCCAGTCATCCCAGCCCCGGCCCTCGGCCTTGACGTCCATACATACCCACGGCATAGAGAGGCGGGCGCGGTATCGTTTGCCGCCATAGGTAAGTTCAATGGTTTCCAGTTCGGGCAGTTGCTCGAATAGCTGGCCTATCTTTTGGCGTAATTCCTGATTGTCGGTCGGTTTCATCGTTCGTTCCTTTCGTAGCTGGGGCACGTCCTCGGTGCCATCGGGTAGCAGGCTTTATAACCAGAGCCACCAGACGGCGGCCCGGCTCCGGTGACTCCGCAGCGTCCTATCCCTTGGGCTGGGTTGATGGTATCGGGCAGGAAGTGACTACATGCCCCGCAATGGGCCATATCTTGCTCAGGACGCACGCAAGCGGCTGGGGTGGCATTGGTACTGCTCCGACCGTCCAGCGCTGATTCTGCCGCCAATATGGACATAAGCCCTGTGCGATGTTCCCGGATGCGCTGGCGTAGTTCATCGGTCAGCATGTCAGCAGGTGCCACCCGCAGACGTGGACCCTCGGCGGTGAGGGTGAAGCCTGCCGCCCTGAGTTCCGCCAATAGAGAAGATGCCGCCAGAATGGAAGGGTCAGAGGTCTTCATAATTTTCCCCTTCATCGTCTCCCATGGCGTCCGGTTTCCGGTCACGGGGCGGTAACGTAACGGCGGGGTCTATAGACCCCCCCGGACCGGACGTTACCTGTGAGCCGGGGTAACGCTTGTTACCGACCGTTACCGGACCGTTACCCGTTACTTTTACGGTACTTCCTTGAATTTCAACAAGTCCTAGCTTTATGAGGGACGTTTTAGCGTCATAAAACCTTTGCTTATTAAGGCCCGCACCCTCTCGCCATTCAGTAGTCGTTACTTTGGCGGATTCTGGGTCGTTACCGGCCTGCTCAAGATTAGCGCGGCGGTTGGTGTACATTTCCCGCAGGACGCCAAGGCATAACGTCTGATTTTTGCCTATAGCCTCATCCTGCCCCGGTGCATCGCACGGCTCCAGTACGGCGCTAAAAACGCGCTCGCCATCTTCATCGTTCCAGCCCGTATCCACCCCCGCCAGTTGGAAGGTCAGGGGCTTGAACCCTTTGGACTCTTTCGACTTGGTCGACGCCAGAGTAATAACCTGCCCCTCTTTGGTGGCGGATATTTCGGTATCCAGTGCCGCCTTAATCGCTGAGGAACCCCGTGCACGGTCTTGGTTGTGGCCTGCATGGTGGACCAGCACCACGGCGCACCCATAACGCTCCCGGATGGCATCGCAGGCTTTTATGAGTTCGCCCATGTCTCGACTTGAGTTTTCATCAAGGCCCGCAGCGGCACGGGCAAGGGTGTCAATCCAGACTGAGGACGGTTTGCCTGCACCTGATTCCTCAATGGCGGCGGCGATTTCCGCCACGGCCTCAGCTTCACCCAAGGGGACCATGCGAGAGGACACATAAAGCGGCGCGTCCTGTAGTCGGGCATCTGGGTTGCTGAGTTGCCATGCTCGCAGGCGGCGAGATACGCCCCCGCCACCCTCGCCCAAGATGTAAACGGCGGGGCCTTGGGTGACTCTGTGGTCGTACCAGTCCGACCCGCAAGCGATGGATGCCGCCATGCTGAGAGCGATAAAAGACTTTCCGGCCCCCGGTTGCCCATATAGCAGCGCCAATGTGTCCGCCTCGATGATGCCGCGTATCAACCAGCGAACGGCGGGCGGATTGGTCAGCAACTCCCGGACGTGGCGCAAGAGCGGTGGTCTGGGTGCCTCCGGTTCCGGTAGCGCGGCCTCAGCACCAGCAGACGGACCAGCAGCCACTACAGAAAGGCGCGGCGCGGGTGGCTCGAACTCGTCACCATACGGCGGGATATTTTGGGTCCAGTCGTCGGGGTCATTCAGCATGGGACACCCCCTGAGATTTGCGCCACACATGCCAGTCATTAAAATCTGACAGGCCCGCAGGTGCATCCTTCGGGAACCTCGGCCATATCCATTTAGCACGGCTGGCAACGGCGGCGGCTTTGGCCTTTTCCATCCCCACGGGGTCGGAATCAGCGGCGACAACCAAATCAATCAGGGGGAATCGGCGGCGTGCCTCGACTGCCACGGCCTGCATATTTCCGCAGTCCAAAGCGGCGAGGACGCAAGCTCCCGGTGATAGTGCCGCCAGTGTGGAAGCGGTAGCCCAGCCCTCGGCAATAATCAGGCGCGAATCAGGTGAAGGCATCCCATCGGTGCGGATAAATGCGCCTTGCTTGTGCATCCCCTTGGTGAAGCGTTTTTCACCAGTCGGGCTTATGGTCTGAACCCCGCGTAAATCGCCATCAAAGCCAGTGATAGACAATATCAGCATATCTCCACGCTGGCGGCTGACACCTGGCGCAATCTGTTTTTTCAGCAGATAGGGATGGTTCGGACTGGCTGGTGCTGAGTCATTCCATATCCTGATAGCCTTGGCTGAGGCTGCCGCATGACGGGCTTCTGTGGCCTCCTGAGCGCGTTTTCTGTCCTCGGTGATACGTCTGGCTATCTCGACCCGTTCGGACGCTGTGAGGGCTGACAGACGCTTTCCGCACCATGTCAGCTTGGCACCTGTCCGCCAGTTTCCAGCAGCACCAGAGGCGGGCGCGTCCGGGTGGAAGTTGTACCATATTGAAAGCGCCCCGGCCTTGTCATCAGCGGCACGGGCGCGGTGTAGCTGACCGTCTGGGGTGATATGGACATCTGCCGCAAGAAAGACACCAGCGGCACGCATGGCTTCCTGAAAGGCCACCAGAGGATTATTTACCATGGCGGCCCTCCTTGGTCTGGCGCAGGGTCCACCAGATAGCAGCGCAGGCGTAGCCCGTGGGGAAGGCGGCGCATAGCAAAATCAAAATAGTAGCGTTAAGATTGTGCATGGTCGGCCTCCGGGTCGGCTTCGCTCGCAGTCCCCGGCGCTGTGCCCGCAGCGCCACCCCCAAACAATCCCAGTTGTGCCGCACTGGGTGGCAGTGTCAACGTCCCCGGATGCCGTCGCAGGTGATAGAAAGCAACTCGCCGCGCACCCTTGCGGACGGTCTGAATATCCCATTGGTAGCGGTGGCGCAGGACGTAAACGATGGCGGACAATCTCCACCCGCCAGCCTCGGCAATGCCGTCCGGGTGGCTGATAGCGCGGCCTGCCAGCAGTTCACGGCAAGCCCATTTGATGCTCGAATCTGAGGAAAACCAGAGCGCGGCCATTACGCTGCACCCCGTCCGCCGATATGCCGCCCGTTACCGGCCTTCAGCCATGCGACAAATGCGGCGTCATCTATCAAGATGCGTGCGCCAAAGCGGACAATAGCGCCAGCCTTTTCCAGTTCTTCGCCTTGGTTGAAAAACAGCCACCGCAGACCGCCTTGCGTGAACGCGGGGCGGCGTTTGGTGTAGTCCTTTACGGTGTAAAACTCGGTAGGGGTTTCAGCTTCGGTTTGCATGGTAACGTCCTTAATGGTACCGCGTTATTGCGGCGCTGAGGACGTTATAAGCTGTTGTATACTATGTGATAATTGCCATGCTGGCAGCGCAGTTGCTGTGCACGCATGGCAGTTGTTCTGCTAGCAGAGCACCCCCTCTATTTGCTCTTGGACGGTGTAAGCCAGCCTTTTATGGCCTCGTATGCGTCGATTTCGCTTTCCCACCCGAAAGGACTCCCTGCGTCTTGGTTCATCTTGAAAGCGTCGGGCGCTATCTCCTTTGCTATTTTGCCATTGCCATGTGTGGGGTGCGCCTCTTTGTATTCGCGGCACTTGCTTAGGATAGATTCCTTCACGCCATTGGTTGCCTCGTGCTTCTTTGCCCCTCTGAGCGCAGCACTCACACTTGGAAGCAATGTCAGCAGTTCACCCGGATAGCTGCCCTCTACCTTCGCCAACAGGCCAGCGATAAACGCCCCCGATTCGTCACCCGCTACAATCTCCGGGTTCGCTGCCAGCGCACGCAAGCCCTCCACCAGCGCCACGATACCGTTATTGTTCCGTGCCCCCGCCGCGTAGTCGTTACGAAGGAATTGATAGTACCTATCCAGAGGCGGAGCACCCACCATAACGCCCCCTTCTTGCTGCCACTCTACGGGCTGGGGCGGTATTTCAAGAGGCATCCTAGCGCCTCCCGATTTATCGAACTCCTCGCCAATCGTGCGGGGTGCCGGTATCGGCCAGTCAAAGGCGTTGTCCGCGTTTTGCTTGGCTGTCCATCTCTCCATGTGCTCGCGCGTCAGCTTGGCGATAGCGACTTTCTTCGCAGGCGTAACCTTGCGGGCACTCATCGCGCACCCCCTAACTTGCTGTCCAGCTTGGAACCCAACTCCGCCAAATGCTCAGGGGCAAGGTGGCTATACCGCTTCGTCATCTGCAAGGTGCGATGCCCCAACAGCGCAGCCACGGCAACAAGGGACACGCCTTGCTGCACTAGGTAGCTGGCGGCTGAATGTCTCAGGTCGTGAAAGTGAAAGTCCTGGATGTCAGCAACGGCGAGGGCTTCAATCCACGGGCGGCGCAGGTCTATGGGTTGCGGCGGGTTACGATGCCCCGGAAAGACAAGCGATGTGTCCAGACGTCGCACCCGTGCCGCCAAGAGGGGGAGGGCTTGGGCAGGAACAGGGAGCGTCCGCATGTCCCCATTTTTGGTCTTAGTCAGCAAAATCTGCCGCTTCCTCATGTCCACTTGCGGCCATGTAAGCGAGAGCAATTCCCCGGCACGCGCTCCGGTGCCCAGCGCCAGCAGCACCAGCAAATGCAAATCTGCATGGCCCTTGGTGGCCTCCAATAATCGGGCGAGTTCCCCATCATCCAAGTATCTGACGCGGGCATTATTCACCTTCACCGATTGGATACGGTCGGTCTGGGGTGTGGCTATCCATCCCCATTTGCGGGCGGTGGTGAGCATGTGAGCAATAGCGATGCGATAATGACGGATAGTGCTTGCAGCGCGTGTCTTGCCGTCTGGGAGGACTTCGGAAGCGAGTGCTTGCAGGTGTTCGTTTATCGTTTCCGGGCGCAGGTTGGAGAGGCGCAGACGCCCTAGACGCTCATCCCACCAGTTGATATGCCGTTCTCTGTCTTGCGACTTGGCGAGTTTGGGCAAGTGCTCGGTTTTGTACTTCTCGGCGGCTTCATGGAAGGTATGCCGCTGGGCTTCACGCTCTGGGAAGTGCTCGCCCTCGGTCAAGGCGACTTCGTTCTTTTTTGCCCACTGCTCGGCATCAGTCTTGCGCTTGAAGGTCTTCGTGAGGATAGGCGCACCCTTACGCTTAATCTGGGCGCGGTATGTGGTGCCGGTCTTGCCTTCGCGCTTTTCGATATAAGCCATGGTTACGCCCTCCAAGGGGTGAGGGCTGGCGCTGGGTGCGTTATGCTTACTGTATCCATTGGCGGACCTCTCTTGCAGGTTGCGGTGGTAGGGTCGGGCAGGTGTTCGCGCACCTCCCGGCCTGTTTTGTATTCTCCCGCAATCCACGATAAAGCGCAATACCGGATATGCAATCCGCTGTTCTCACAACACAACACAATGATTTATAGGTGTATAGTTCTCATGTCACCGCCATTTGGGGGATATTTGAGGGAGTTAGATTCCAAATGGGGGGCATTTTAAGGTGACTTCTCGGCGGTTCGGATTGTTGCAGGGTGTCGGCTGGCGCTGGGAATAATTCCCCCAAATGTCCCCCACGGGCAATAAAAAAGGGCCTAGCTGTTAAGCTAAACCCTTGTTTTATTTGGTGGCGCTTCAGGGACTCGAACCCCGGACACGCGGATTATGATTCCGCTGCTCTAACCAGCTGAGCTAAAGCGCCGTGAGGCGCAAATTAAAGCCCTAACCTGCGTGCCTGTCAAGAGCGACGCGGCGATTCGCCCATTCATCGTCAGCGCAGCAACCGGCGACTGAGCAGACGCCACCCAAGCACATAGGCCACCAGGGTGTACAGCAGCAGCACGCCCGTGTGGTACAGCACCTCATGGGGCAGATGCCCGGTCAGCAGCGGTCGCAGCAGGGCCACCGCATGGGTCAGCGGCAGCACCCCGGCAATGTCCTGAGCGAAGGGCGGCAGCGATTGGATGGGGTAGAAAACGCCGCAAAAGAGAAACATCGGTGTCACCGCCAGAGTGAAATAATACATGAAGAAATCATAACTGCGTGCCAGTGCCGTGATGACCAGCGCCACCCCGCCGAAGCTCAGCCCCGCGAGCAAAATGACCGGCAGCGCCAGGATCACCCAGGGCCCCTGTGTGGCGCCAAAAAGGCTGGCGACGATGATGATGGCCACGGCACTGATCAGGCCTTTGACGGCGCACCAGGCCACCTCACCGGCGAGGATGTCGCTGACTCGCAAGGGAGTGGCCAGCATCGCTGCGTAAGTGTGCTGGGCGCTCATCCGGGTAAAGGCCGAATACAGACCCTCGAAGCTGGCGGTGTTCATCACGCTGCTGGCGACGATGCCGGAGGCGATGAAGGTGATATAGGGCATTCCGTCCATCCGCCCGACGAAGTGCCCCAGACCGTAACCCAGCGCCAGCAGGTACAGAAGCGGGTCGCCGAAGTTGCCGAGCAGGCTTGGCACCAGCAACTTGCGCCAGACACCGAAGTTGCGCTGCAGGACAGCCAGCGCCCCGGCCCCTGGCAAGGCGTCGCGTATCGGCATTATTCGGTTTCCTCCCGCAGATCGCGTCCCGTCAGGCGCAGGAACACATCCTCCAGACTGGCGGGACGCTGTATCCAGCGATAGGCCGGATCATCGCCGAAGTGCGCCAGCAGCGGGCTCAGATCCGACCCGTAGCAGATCAGGGTGTCGCCCACGCGCTCACTGAGGCTCACCCACTGGCGATGCAGATCCTGCGGGTCCGGCGGCTCACCGTCCACCCGGCGCAATTCGACGACGCCCCCGGGGATATGGGTGGCGATCAGGCCGCGTGGACTGTCTTCCGCCAGAATCCGGCCATGGTCGATGATCCCGACCCGATCCGCCAGACGTTCCGCTTCATCCATATAATGCGTGGTCAGGAGCAGGGTGGTGCCCTGTCGCCGCAATTCGCGCAGACGCTGCCAGATGAGATGGCGGGCCTGAGGGTCGAGTCCGGTGGTGGGCTCGTCCAGCAGCAACAACTTGGGGGCGTTGATCAGGGCGCGGGCGATAGTCAGGCGGCGTTGCATGCCGCCGGACAACGAGTGGATCGGTTGCGCGGCGTAGCCGCTGAGGGCCATGAACTCCAGTAACTCGACGCTACGCTGGCGGATCAGCGCCTTCGGCAGGCCGAAGTAGCGGCCGTAGGTCCAGAGGTTTTCCTGTACGGTAAAATCGGGGTCCAGGTTATCGGTCTGGGGCACCACCCCCATGCCTGTCCGCGCCGTGCGCCCCATTTCCGCGAGCGTCCGGCCATCGATGCGAACCTCTCCGCCATCGGTGGGCGTCAGCCCCTGGATCGCCCGTACCGTAGTGCTTTTACCCGCCCCGTTGGGGCCGACCAAGGCGAAGCATTCTCCGGCAGCGACGGCGAGGTCTACCCCGCGCAGCACCTCGCGCCCGCCATAGCGCTTATGCAGCGCCCGTAGTTCAAGAAAAGCTGGCTTCACGACAGGGGCTGGTGACTCCCATCTCGCTTGCTTCTTCACTGAGGGACGCCAACAGTGCCGCTTGCAGCGCATTGAGCTGACCATGAAAGAAGTGGTCCGCGGGAAGCAAAATTTGCCTGGGTTGGACGGGCAGTGTATCAACCCAGTTTTCTACGCTCGTGGCGGGCACCAGTTCGTCCAGTTCGCCCTGAATCAGGGTCCACGGGCAGGAAGGTGCCGGCAGCACAGTGAAATCAAAGAGATTGACGGGCGGGGCGACGGTCAGCAGACGGCGGATGCGCGGATGGCGACGTACGCTGCGGTAGGCCACATAGGCTCCGAAGGAAAATCCGGCCAGCCAGATATCGAAACCGGGACGGCGCTCCTGCACCCAGTCGAGCACCGCCAGGCAATCCTCGGTTTCACCACGACCATCATCATAGACGCCGCCGCTCTCGCCGACTCCGCGAAAATTGAAACGTAGCGAGGGGATACCCAATTGATTGCAGGTCCTGCTCAGATAATGCACTACCTTGTTGTGGAGTGTACCGCCATAAAGGGGGTGCGGATGGAGAATGACCGCCACCGCGCCGCGCGTCTCTTTGTCGGGGCAATCGGTAATGCCTTCCAGCGGACCCGCCGGACCCGGAATGATGACCCGCTGGCCTACACATTCCAGGCTGGCCAGTTCGCCGCCATCATAGAGGTGACTCCGGTCGATAGGTAGCATCAGATCCGCAACCGTTCGACGGGTATGCCGTCGCGCAGGTGAGACTCGACGATCTCGCGAATATCGTCGGCATCCACGTAGGTGTACCAGACGGCATCTGGGTAGACTACGGCAACCGGGCCCTCATCACAGCGCCCCAGACAGCCGCAGCGGTTGACGCGTACCTGTTTTTCACCGTGAATGCCGAGCGCTTTGGCGTGCTGCTTAGCCACATGAAACACCTCTTCGGCAATGCCGCTGTTATTGCAGGCACGCTCGCCGTTCTCGCGCTGATTCAGGCAAACGAACAGATGCCGTTGATAAAAAGCACCTTCCATAAGCGTTGACCCTCTATCCATAGAAGGACATCATACCCTAATTAACCCTTACTGACAGCGTGCGGAGGTGTCATGTTCAGCGATCAAGTCATTGCCAATATCGATAACGCCTTGCGTACCCTGACCGGACAGCAGGTGGGCAGTGATCGACCCTATCCGGCCAGGGATATTCCCGATACCCTCCTGCGCCCCTGGGAGCGACAGCGGGCCGGGCGCATGATGCGGGTCAACCATGCGGGTGAGATCATGGCGCAGGCACTCTATACCGGCCAGGCAACCGGCACCGATGACCCTGAATTACGGGAGCAACTACAGCGCGCGCGCACCGAGGAAGAAGACCATCTGCGCTGGTGTGAAGCCCGTCTGCGGGAGCTGGACAGCCGCCCGAGTCTGCTCGCTCCGCTCTGGTACGGCGCGGGCTGGAGCATGGGTTTTCTCGCCGCCCGGCGTGGCCGCGCCAGCAATCTTGGCCTGGTCGTTACGGTAGAAAATCAGGTGGAAGAACATCTCAACAGCCATCTGGATGAACTCCCTGCCGACGATGACCGCAGTCGCGCCATCGTGGCGCAGATGCGCGATGACGAAGTCGGGCATGCCGCAAAAGCGGAAGAACTGGGCGCGGAAAAACTCCCCATGCCCATCCTCCTGGCGATGGGGGTTTTTTCCAAGGTTCTGACGCGGGGGGCGCTGTGGGTCTGACGGCTCAGGAAAAATCACTGCCGGATGTCGGCGCCGGGCGGATATGCAAGTGGTCCCCACCCGCCAAGTGGATGCGGTAACGACCGGCCATTACGGCCTCCGCCATGCTGGCGATGGTCTGTCTGCCGAGCAGGTCGATCACCTCGGCCTTGAGCGGCTTCCACTGGGTATGCACGGGGCAGGCGGTTTCATCCGCGCACGCCTTGAGGCCGAGTACGCAGCCCTGACCAAACGCCTGCCCTTCCACGATCTCGATGATGTCGAGGATGTTCATCTGTCCTGCTCCGGGGCGCAGGACAAAGCCGCCGCCGCGGCCCTTGAAGGAATCGAGCACCCCGCGCTTGGCCAGATCCTGCAGGATCTTCGCCAGATACTGGGCCGGGACGTGTAGGTAATCGGATATGTCCCGACTCAGCACCGGCTGCCCGGATGGCTGTGCCGCGAGGTAGATCAGGGCCTGTAAGGCGTATTCGCTGGTTTTACTCAGTAGCATGGAGGCATCCTCAGCATTCTTCTCGAATCTCATAGTCGTGGGTGATCGCCGCAGTTTTGCCCAACATGATGCTGGCCGAGCAATATTTTTCTGCGGATAGGCCGATGGCGTGGCTTACCCGCTTGGGATCAAGCGCCTTGCCGGATACCACAAAATGCAGATGAATCCCGGTGAACACCTTCGGGTCCTGCTCCGCCCGCTGGGCCGCCAACTCCACCACACAGCTGCGGATATCCTGCCGGGACTTCTGAAGGATCATCACCACATCGATACTGGAGCATCCGCCCAGACCCATCAGCAGGAGCTCCATGGGGCGCGGGCCGAGATTACGTCCGCCGATCTCGGCGGCGCCATCCATGACCAAGGCATGGCCACTGTCGGCGTCGGCAACGAAGCTCATCTGCCCAGGACCCATCCATTGTACGCGTGCTTCCACTCTTCGCTCCCTATTCCCGGACACCACCGATTCCCATTTAATGACAATCAACTAGCCGTGTAAACTGCGTTTAGTCAAAAAACAGGTGTTGCAGGGCGTCTCCCGGCTGGGCAGTGCGCATAAATGCCTCGCCAACGAGAAAGGCACCGACTCCCGCCGCGCGCAGGGTGGCTACCTCCTCCCGGCTGCGGATGCCGCTTTCGGTGACGACGATCCGCTCTCGGGGAATCTCCGGGAGCAGTTTCAGCGTGGTTTCAATCTCGGTGACAAAACGCCGCAGGTCCCGGTTATTGATACCGATCAGTGGGGTACGCAATTTTAACGCGCGCTGTAACTCGGCTGCATCATGCACCTCCACCAGCACCGCCAGGCCCAGGCTCTGCGCCGTTGTCTCCAGACTCTGCAGCTCCGCATCGCTCAGGGCCGCAACGATGAGCAGGATGGCGTCGGCCCCAATGGCCCGTGCCTCCCAGACCTGATAGGGATCGATGCAGAAATCCTTGCGCAGCACGGGCAGTGGGCAGGCCTCACGGGCGGCGGCGAGATAGAGGTCGGCGCCCTGAAAATAGTGTTCATCGGTCAGCACCGACAGGCAGGCTGCACCATGGGCGGCGTAGTCTTGGGCAATGGTCACCGGGTTGAAGTCTTCGCGGATTACCCCCGCCGAGGGCGATGCCTTTTTGATTTCGGCGATCACCGCGGGCTGTCCCTGGGCCATTCTGGCCCGAATGGCGCCGACGAAGTTGCGCGGCGGTGCCGTCAGGGCCACTGCCGCCTGCAACTCCGCAAGGCCCAGGCGGGTTTGGCGCTCCACCAGTTCCTCCCGCTTATGGGCAATGATTTCCTGAAGTATGTCGGTCATGTCTTATCCCTGTGAAGTCCTGCCCAGCAATGCCTGCCACTTATCCCAGGCGGCGCCGGATTTGAGCACAGCCCGGGCGACCACCACGCCCACCGCCATATCCGGGACCACGTCTGCCGCATAGAGGGCGGCCCCGGCATTGAGCAGAACGACGTCGCGACGCGGTCCGGGGCGATCCTGCAATACCTCTTCCGCCGCCGCCAGTGCCGCCGCCACGCTGTCGATTTGCAGGGTCGCCAGCGGTGCTCGTGACAACCCGAAGTCCTCGGGCTGAACCCGGCTGCGACTGATCGTCCCGTCTTTTAACTCGGCTATGTCTGATGGCCCGGACAGGCTGATCTCATCCACGCCATCGTGCCCATGTACCACCAGCACATGGCGTGATCCCAGTTCCCGGGCGGCTTCTGCCATGGGAATCAGCCAGCGCTCGGCATAAACGCCGAGTACCTGGTGCGGCGCCCCCGCCGGGTTGCTCAGTGGCCCCATGAGATTGAACAGCGAACGGATAGCGAGCTCCTTGCGCGGACCAACGGCGTAACGCATGGCACCGTGGTGCGCCGGCGCGAATAGAAAACCAATACCGATGCGCTCGATACTGTCGGCGACTTCTGCGGGGCTCATGTCCATGGGCAAACCCGCGGCTTCCAGCACGTCAGCGCTGCCGCTGCGGCTGACCATGGAACGGTTACCGTGTTTGGCCACCCGCGCCCCGCCGGCCGCCGCCACCACGGCAGACACCGTCGATATGTTGAAGGTGCTCAGTGCGTCACCTCCGGTACCGCAGGTATCGAGCAGGTGATCGGTGGAGACCTCCACCCGCGTCATACAGGCGCGCAAGGCCTGGGTGGCGCCCACCAGTTCCTCGACCCGCTGCCCCTTCATGCGGAGTCCCATGAGCAGAGCGCCGATCTGGGCGGGGGTCCATGCGCCGGCCATGATAGAGGCGAAGACTGTTTCCGCCTCTTTGCGCGACAAGTCCTGCCCCGCCACGATTTGTTCGAGTATGTCCCGGACGATCATCGTGCGCCCCCTTGCAGAAAGTGTTGCAGCAAGGTCTTGCCGTGCTCGCTAAGAATGGACTCTGGGTGAAACTGTACACCCTCCACATCCAGGGTACGGTGGCGCAAGCCCATGATTTCTCCTTCTGCGGTCCAGGCCGTCACCTCCAGCGCCTCGGGCAGTGAGTCGCGCTCGACGATCAGGGAGTGATAACGGGTGGCGACAAAGGGGTCGGGTAAGTCGCGGAAGACTCCTTTGCCGTTATGGAAAATTGGTGAGGTCTTACCATGCATCACTTTGTCGGCACGGATGACTTTGCCGCCGAACGCCTGACCGATGGCCTGATGCCCGAGACAAACGCCGAGCAGCGGGATTTTCCCGGCGAAATGATGGATGACGTCCAGCGAAATGCCTGCTTCGTTGGGTGTGCAGGGTCCAGGGGAGATGCAGATGCGGCTGGGAGCTAGTTGTTCAACAGCCGCCACGTCGATGGCATCATTGCGCTCGACCCGCACTTCCGCCCCCAGTTCGCCGAAGTATTGCACCAGGTTGTAGGTGAAGCTGTCGTAGTTATCAATCATGAGCAGCATGATCTGCCCTCCCTTCGGGGTCGAGGCCGTTTTCGGCCAGTGCTACGGCGCGGAACATGGCGCGGCGTTTGTTCATGGTTTCTTCCCACTCCGCCGCGGGCTCCGAGTCGGCGACAATGCCGCCGCCCGCCTGGATATGCAGCATGCCATCCTTGATGACGGCGGTGCGAATGGCGATGCAGGTGTCCATATTGCCATTCCAGCCCCAGTAGCCCACCGCTCCGGCATAGACGCCGCGCGCTACCGGCTCCACCTCGCGGATGATTTCCATGGCGCGAATCTTGGGCGCACCGGACACCGTGCCTGCCGGGAAGGTTGCTCGTAAAGCATCCATGGCGTCCAACTCCGGGCGTAATCGTCCCGTGACCTGGGAGACAATGTGCATGACATGGGAGTAGCGTTCGATACCAAACGAATCGGTTAGCTGCACCGAACCGGTGTCGGCGATACGCCCCACATCGTTGCGCGCCAGGTCGATGAGCATGAGGTGTTCGGCGCGCTCTTTGGGGTCGGCGAGGAGTTCCTGCTCCAGCGCCTCATCTTCGGCGCGGCTCTTGCCGCGCGGACGGGTGCCGGCAATAGGGCGCACCGTGACCTGATCCTCTTCGACGCGCACCAGTATCTCCGGCGACGAGCCCACCAGATGGGTATCCCCCAAGTCCACATAAAACATGTAGGGGGAAGGGTTGATGCCACGCAGGGCGCGATAGAGATCCAGGGGGTGCGCGGCCAGCGGTGTGGACAGGCGTTGGGAGGGCACCACTTGCATCACGTCCCCGGCGCCGATATATGCCTTGATGGTGCGCACTGCCGCCATATAGCCCTCACGACTGAAGCTGGCGGTGAAATCTTCCTCGCGCACGTGTCGGGTGCTCACTGGCGGTGGGGACGGCGGTACCGACTCGCGCAACCGCTGTTGTAGCGCCCGCAGGCGGGCGGTGCCACGCTCCCAGGCCTCGGGTTGGGCGGGGTCGGCATGCACCAACAGGCGGAGGGTCCCGCGCAGGTTATCGAAGATCAGCAGTTCGTCGGCCACCAGCAACTGTATTTCCGGCAACCCCAGCGGGTCGGGCAAAGGCGTGCTGCGGGCGAGGCGGGGTTCGATGCTGCGGACGATATCGTAGCCAAAATAGCCTACCAAGCCGCCGCTGAAACGCTCATCGGCATTTTCCAGTGGTGCTACATGGAAGCGTCTGCGGAAGGCGCTGATCCATTCCAACGGGTCCGCCGGGGTAGCCCGCTCGGTCTCGACGCCGTCCACATGAACAGTGACAACCCCCTGGGTGACTCGCAATATCTGCTGTGCCGGAAGACCGATGATGGAATAACGGCCCCATTTCTCGCCGCCCTGCACAGATTCCAGCAGGTAGGCATAGGGACCGTCGACCAGCTTGAGATAGGCCGATAAGGGAGTATCGAGGTCGGCGATGACCTCACGGGAAAGGGGTATACGGTTGTAGCCTTGGCGCGCCAAAGCCTCAAAGGTTGCTTTTGGAATCACGGATCACCTCGTTAGAGCGATAGATAAGGAAGCCACTGCCTTTCAGCAGCAACGCCATCGTCTCTCCCACCGCAGTGTTTTCCGCATGGTACCTCTGATCCCTCGCAACGTTACGCCAAAATATCCAATAATTCGCTCATGTTGTCCAGTACCGCGTCGGGCTCCAGGCAATGAACGGACTCGTCGCCGTTATAACCGTAGGTCACGCAGGCAATGGGCATGCCCGCCGCCCGCGCCGCCTCGGTGTCGTTACGTGAATCGCCGACCAGCAGGCAGTTTTCCACCGGCTGATGAAAGTGTTCAGCCGTGTGGGTCAGGGGTAACGGGTCGGGCTTTTTCCGTGGCAGGCTGTCGCCGGACAGGACCAGTCCGAAAAAATCGTAGAGGTCCAGTCGCTGGAGCAGCGGCACGGTGAAGGCCGCGGTCTTGTTGGTGATACATACCAGTTCCCGACCCTGAGCCTGCAAGGTCTCCAGCGTTCTGCGCACGCCCGGGTAGATCACGCTATGATCCAGCAGATGCTCCCCGTAGTACTTGCTGAAATCGACCATGGCCGCATCCAGTTCCGCTTCGCTGGGATCGCTATGGATCGCCAGCGCGCGACGCATCAGTTCACGGACACCGTTACCGATGAAGCCACGAATGACCGGCATTTCGGCGGGCGCACGCCCGAGTTTTTGTAGCACATGGTTGGCCGCACCGGCCAGGTCCGGCGCGGTGTCTATCAGCGTGCCATCCAGATCGAGCAGGACGACGCGCGCGGTAAACGGCGTACCGGTATTCAGCGTTACCATGATTCAGCCCGCCAGGGCTTTGCGGAAAGCGGCGATGGTCGCAGCGTAGTCGGGGGTGTTATAAATGGCGCTGCCCGCCACGAAGACATCGGCGCCGGCATCGGCGACCCGCCGCACATTGTCCACCTTGACGCCACCATCCACTTCCAGTTCGATAGCCTTGCCGGTCGCCTCGATGCGCTTGCGGATCGCCTCGATCTTGCGCAGGGTGTACTCGATGAAGCTCTGCCCGCCGAAACCGGGGTTGACGCTCATCACCAGCACCAGGTCAAGACTCTCCAGGACATAGTCCAGCACATCGAGGGGCGTGGAAGGATTGAGGGAAACGCCAGCCTTACAACCCAGGCTGTGGATCAACTGAATGGTACGGTCCAGATGGATCGTCGCTTCGGGATGCACGGTAATGATATCGGCGCCGGCCTTGGCGAAATCGGGAATGATGCTGTCCACCGGTGAGATCATGAGGTGGACATCCAGCGGCTTTTGGGTGTGGGGCTTGATGGCGGCCGCCACCAGCGGACCGATGGTCAGATTGGGGACGAAATGGTTGTCCATGACGTCGATATGGATATAGTCGGCACCCGCCGCATCGACGGCGCGCACTTCTTCACCCAGACGGGCAAAATCCGCCGAAAGGATGGACGGGGAAATCTTGAACTGGGTCATTTTGCCTCCAAAACAAGGCGAGAGCGCCATGCGCCCTCGCCAGTCGACCGATAGGTAGCGTTATTTAGACGCCGGTGACGCGGGGGTCGAGTTCACCCTTGCTGTAGCGCCTGAACATGGTATCCAGCGGGATGGCCTTGATCTTGCTGGCCTGCCCGGCGCTACCGAAGGCCTCATAACGCAACCGGCAGATATCGCGCATGGCATCGATGGAGGCAGTCAGGAACTTGCGAGGATCAAAGTTCTTGGGATTTTTGGCCAAACTCTGACGCACCGCGCCGGTTGCCGCCAAGCGCAGATCGGTATCGATGTTGACCTTGCGCACACCGTACTTGATGCCTTCCTGAATTTCCTCTACCGGCACACCGTAGGTTTCGCCGATGTCGCCACCGAATTCGTGGATGATCTTCAACCAGTCCTGCGGCACCGAGCTGGAGCCGTGCATGACCAGATGGGTATCCGGGATACGGGCGTGAATTTCCTTGATCCGGTCGATACGCAGGACCTTGCCGGTCGGCGGCCGGGTGAACTTGTAAGCGCCGTGGCTGGTGCCGATGGCGATCGCCAGGGCGTCCACTTTGGTGGCTTTCACGAATCGGGCCGCTTCTTCGGGATCGGTCAGCATCTGGTCATGGCTCAGACAGCCCTCGGCACCGACACCGTCCTCTTCGCCCGCCATGCCGGTTTCCAGGGAGCCGAGGCAGCCCAGTTCGCCCTCGACGGTCACACCGACGGCGTGAGACATCTCCACGACCCTGCCGGTCACAGTGGCATTGTAATCATAGCTGGCGGGGGTCTTGGCGTCCTCCAGCAGGGAACCGTCCATCATCACGCTGGAGAAGCCGGAGCGGATGGCCTGGATGCAAACCGCCGGGCTCGCGCCGTGATCCTGATGCAGGACGACGGGGATGTCGGGATACTCTTCGATGGCGGCCAGAATCAGATGGCGCAGAAAGGGTTCGCCAGCATACTTGCGGGCACCGGCGGACGCCTGAAGGATGACCGGCGCGTCGGCGGCAGCCGCCGCTTCCATGATCGCGCGCACCTGCTCCAGGTTGTTGACGTTAAAGGCGGGGATGCCGTAGCTGTGTTCCGCGGCATGATCCAACAACTGACGTAATGAAACCAGGGCCATAATACTTCTCCTAAATGTGAATAAAAATGGATTGGGTCTTGAGCAATCGTATAGAGGAGCCCCCCAAACCGCAAGCCGGGCCCCGTAACGGTCGGGAGTGGCCAGACTCAGGCGCGGTGCGTGACATCGCCGACCCGCACCAGCTTGAGGGTATTGGTGCCACCCGGAGCGCCCATGGGCTCACCGATGGTGATGAGGATCAAATCTCCGTCGCGAACGACGCCGCGCCGCCGCAGTTCATCCTCGGCCGCATGCATCACCTGCAGGGGGTCATCATGGCGACTCTGGGGGAAATTGACCGGGTGGACACCGCGATACAAAGTCACCTTGCGCCGGGTATAGACCTGGGGGGTCAGCGCGTAGATGGGCACCCGGGGATTGGCGCGGGACAGCCACAGCGCCGTGGAACCACTCTCGGTAAAAGCCGCGATGGCCACGATGGGCGAGCGCATGGTGGCCAGAATGGCTGCCGCTGCGATGGTTTCGTCCATGCGTTCCAGTGGCCGGTCGATGATCTGCACGGTACCGGTGGCCGGTGCCTGGCGCTCGGCTGCGCGACAGGTACGGTCCATGGCGGCGACCGCCTCTACCGGGAAGGCTCCGCTTGCCGTTTCGGCGGACAGCATCACCGCATCCGTACCGTCGAGGACCGCATTGGCCACATCGGAAACTTCGGCGCGGGTAGGAATCGGCTGGTGAATCATGGACTCCATCATCTGCGTCGCCGTGATCGTCAGACAGTTGTACTTCTGCGCCAAGGCGATAATCCGCTTCTGCACCGGAGGCACCGCCGCATCGCCGATCTCAACGCCGAGGTCGCCCCGCGCCACCATGACCGCCTCGGACACCGCCAGAATCTCTTCGATGGCCTCTACCGCCTCGGCCCGCTCGATTTTGGCAACCAAGGCGCCGTGACCACCCGCCTCGCGGAAGAGACGACGGGCTTCCTCCATGTCGGCGGCGCTGCGCGGAAAAGAAACCGCCAGATAGTCCGCCTCGAGGCGCGCAGCGGTGATGATGTCCGCCCGGTCCTTATCGGTCAGCGCCGGCGCCGTCAGGCCACCACCCGCCCGGTTGATGCCCTTGCTGTTGGAGAGTTCACCACCCTGCACCACCCGGGTGTGAATTTCGGAGCCCTGCACCTTTTCCACCCAGAGCACGATCATGCCGTCATTGAGCAGCAGGGTTGCCCCCCGGTCCACATCATTGATCAGTTGCGGGTAGGTCACGCCAACCCGCGTCTGATCGCCAATGGTGCACGTGGTATCGAGAATAAAAGGCTCGCCTTCCCGGATATGGATCTTGCCTTCGGCAAATTTGCCGATGCGGATTTTGGGCCCCTGCAGATCGGCCAGCACCCCGATGGCCCGGCCATGAGCGCGCGCCCTTTCCCGGACCATCTCCGCACGCTTGACGTGATCCTCTGCCGCGCCATGGGAGAAGTTGAGGCGAACGACATCAACACCCGCCTCGATCAGGCGATCGATGACCCGCACATCAGAACTGGCGGGACCCAGGGTTGCGACGATCTTCGTCCGGCGTATCAAGTGTGTGTACCTCGTGCACGTTCTTCCAGCATGGCTACGGCAGGCAGAGTCTTGCCTTCGAGAAATTCCAGGAAGGCGCCCCCACCCGTACTGATATAGGAGACCTTATCTTCGATATGGAATTTGTTGATCGCCGCAATGGTGTCCCCCCCCCCGGCAATGGAAAAGGCGCTGCTTTCCGCCACTGCCCGGGCGATGGCCTCAGTGCCATGGGCGAAAGCGTCAAACTCAAATACGCCCACCGGGCCATTCCAGACGATGGTGCCCGCCTTGCGCAGGATATCGCCCAGCGTTTTGGCGGTGTCGGGACCGATATCGAGCACCATGTCATCGGCAGCGATATCATCCACCCTGCAGGTTCGCGCCGGGGCCGTCGCCGAAAATGCCTTGGCGACCACCACGTCGCTGGGCAGCGGGACATCGCCGCCCTTGGCCCTGGCTGCGGCGATGATGGCCTGAGCATCAGGCACCAGATCCGCTTCACAGAGGGATTTGCCGACGGAATGACCTGCGGCGAGGATGAAGGTGTTGGCGATGCCGCCACCCACCACCAGTTGATCCACCTTGTCCGCCAGGGACTTTAGGATGGTCAGCTTGGTGGACACCTTGGACCCGGCGACAATGGCGACCAGAGGACGCCGGGGGTTCTGCAGGGCCTTGCCCAGTGCGTCCAGCTCATTGACCAGCAGCGGACCGGCGCAGGCGACGGGAGCGAACCTGCCGACCCCATGGGTGCTGGCCTGGGCGCGATGGGCGGTACCGAAGGCATCCATCACAAACACGTCACAGAGCGCAGCCATCTTTTTGGACAGCACCTCGTCGTCCTTGCTTTCGCCAGTATTGAAGCGCACGTTTTCCAGCACGACGACATCGCCGTCCCGAAGCTGCGCAAGGCGGTCTTTACCGGCTTCCAGCCAGTCCCGTACCAACGGCACATCGCGGCCCAGCAACTGGCTGAGGTGGGCGGCGACCGGAGCGAGGCTGGCCTTTTCGTCGAAAACGCCTTCCTTGGGACGCCCGAGATGGGACATCAGCATCACCCGCGCGCCGCCGGCCAGCGCGGCGCGAATG
Organism: Acidithiobacillus sp.; assembly: GCA_028065135.1. The sequence goes on along the minus strand of JAPTWR010000044.1, from coordinate 15,616 downwards.
GTGGGCAGGCTGGCGCGGATGCGGGTGTCATCGGTGATAGCCCCCGCGTCATTCATGGGGACGTTGAGGTCCTCACGAATCAGCACCCGCTTGCCCTTTAATGGCACATCCATCATACGCAGGACATTCATGGTCAGATTCCTCTTCAGCGGGCCTGACCCATCATGGCGAGGGCGGTATCCACCATACGGTTGGAGAAACCCCACTCGTTGTCGTACCAGGAGCAGACCTTGACCAGCTTGCCCTTGACCTTGGTCAGTGAGGCCTCATAGGTGGAGGAGTGCGGATTGTGGTTGAAGTCGATGGAGACCAGAGGCTTGTCGTTGTAGCCGTAGACACCCTTGAGTGCGCCTTGGCTGGCTGCTTTCATGGCGGCGTGGATTTCGTCGATGGAGACTTCCTTGTTGACGATACAGGTGAGGTCAACGAGGGAGACGTTATGCGTGGGCACACGAATGGCGAAGCCGTCCAGCTTGCCTGCCAGTTCCGGCAGTACCAAGCCGATGGCCTTGGCGGCACCAGTGCTGGTGGGGATCATGCTCATACCGGCAGCACGGGCACGGCGCAGGTCTTCGTGATAGACATCGATGATGCGCTGATCATTGGTCATGGAGTGGATGGTGTTCATGGTCCCCGCCTCGATGCCGGCGAGATCATTGAGGGTCTTGGCCAGGGGTGCGAGGCAGTTGGTGGTGCAGGAACCGTTGGAGACGATGTGGTGCTTGGCGGGGTCGAGCAACTGGTGGTTGACGCCGTAGACGACGGTGAGGTCGACCGCATCTTTTGCCGGTGCGGAAATCAGCACTTTCCTGGCGCCGCCCTTGAGGTGCAGGGCCGCCTTTTCGCGGGAGGCAAAGAAGCCGGTGCACTCCAGGACCACGTCCACGCCCAGATCGCCCCAGGGCAGTTTGGAAGGATCGCGCTCGGCCAGCACCTTGACCCGGTCGTCGCCGATCAGCATGTCGCCGTCGTCCACGTTCACCGAGAAAGGGAATTTGCCATGCACGGAATCATACTGTGTCAGGTGGGCGTTGGTTTCGGGGCTGCCGAGGTCATTGACCGCGACAATCTGAACTTCGCCGGTGCGGTTCGCCTCATAGACGGCCCGCAGGATGTTCCGTCCGATACGCCCATAGCCGTTAATACCAATACGCAGTGCCATAATGTGAACTCCTCAACGTTTTAGAATGAATGATTTACAGTGCCTGGAAGCGCGCGACGACGTTATCCGCCGTGAAGCCGAATTTCTCGAACAGGACCGAGGCCGGGGCCGAGGCGCCAAAGTGGTCGATGCCGATGACCGCGCCGTGCAGACCCACATACCGGTACCAGAGCCCCGTGGTGCCCGCTTCGATGGCCACACGCTTGGTGATGCTGCCTGGCAGGACACTCTCCTGATACGCCGCGTCCTGCGCCGCAAAGATATTCATGCACGGCATGGAAACCACGCGCACGTGATGCCCCTGCTCCGCCAGCTTGGCCTGGGCCGCCAGCGCCAGCTCCACTTCGGAGCCGGTGGCGATCAGGATACCCTCGGCCTTGCCGTTTTCGGCCTCCTTGAGCACATAGCCGCCGCGCCGGGCATTGGCCACGGTCTCGTCGGTATGGGGCAGCGCCGGGAGATTCTGCCGGCTGAGGGCCAGCAGGGATGGCGTCCGTTCCAGTTTGACCGAGGATTCCCAGGCGATGGTGGTTTCCACGGCATCCGCCGGGCGCCAGACATGGAGGTTGGGGATCAGACGCAGGCTGTTGACCTGCTCGATGGGCTGGTGGGTGGGGCCGTCTTCGCCGAGACCGATGGAGTCATGGGTCATCACATAGATCACGCGAATACCCATCAGCGCCGACATCCGGATCGCATTGCGGCTATAGTCGGAGAAAATCAGGAAGGTGCCGCCGAAGGGCAGGAAACCGCCGTAGAGAGCGATGCCGTTCATGATGGCGGACATGCCGAATTCCCGCACGCCGTAGTGGATGTAGTTGCCCATCAGGCGATGCGGGCCGATGTCGATGGCTTCCTTCCAGCGCGTGTTGTTGGAAGGCGTGAGATCGGCGGAACCACCGATAAATTCGGGCAACTTCGGTGCAAGGGCCTGAATGCACTGACCGGATGCCACGCGGGTAGCGATTTTGGGCGCCGTCTTACGGAAATCGGCGATGAGCGCCGCCGCCGCCGCGTCGAAATCGCTGGCGGGGGTACCGGCCAGGCGCCGCTCGAGCTCTGCCGCCTCTTCGGGATAGAGTTCCCGGTATTTGGCGAAACGGGCCTTCCAGGCGGCCTCCGCGGCCTCCCCTTTGGCCCGGGCATCATAGGCGCGGTAAACGGCCTCGGGAATCTGGAACGGCTCCGCAGACCAGCCCAGGTTTTCCCGGGTCAGGCAGACTTCTTCGGCGCCCAGAGGCGCGCCATGACAGTCATGGCTGCCGGCCTTGTTGGGGGAGCCATGGCCGATGACGGTTTTGCAACAGATCAGGGTGGGCTTGCCGGTCTGCTTGCGGGCATCCACGATGGCCCTTTTGATGGCTTCGGGGTCGTGTCCGTCGACGTGACGGATCACATGCCAGCCGTAAGCCTCGAAACGCGCCGGGGTGTTGTCGGCGAACCAGTCACCCACATGACCGTCAATGGAGATATTGTTGTCATCGTAGAAACAGATGAGCTTGCCCAGTCCCCAGACACCCGCCAGGGAACAGACCTCATGAGAAACGCCTTCCATGAGGCAGCCATCACCGAGGAATACATACGTGTAGTGATGGATGATTTCGTGATCGGGGCGGTTGAAGTGACTGGCCAGCATATGCTCCGCCAGCGCCATTCCGACACCGTTGGCAAGGCCCTGACCCAGGGGGCCAGTGGTGGTTTCAATGCCTGGAGTGTCGCGGTACTCCGGATGACCAGGGGTCTTGCTGTGCCACTGACGGAAGTTTTTGAGGTCTTCCATGGAGACATCGTAGCCGGTGAGATGGAGGAGCGCGTACTGCAGGAGGGAACCGTGTCCATTGGACAGAATGAAGCGGTCGCGGTTGGCCCAATGGGTATCGGCGGGGTTGTGGACCAGAAAGTCGTTCCACAGCACTTCGGCGATGTCCGCCATGCCCATGGGCATGCCGGGATGACCGGATTTTGCCTTTTCCACGGCGTCCATGGTGAGAACGCGGATGGCGTTCGCCAGATCTGTACGGGTCACAGTCATAACATACTCCTCAATAATATAGAAATCAGTCGATGCGCTGGTGGGTGCGGACCCGGCGCAGAATGCCGTCGTGACCAGAAATAACCAGGCTCTCACTTTCCACAAAGTAGTGGGAGCGGGTCACGCCATCGAGGATGTCGCCGGAGGTCAGGCCGGTGGCCACGAAGAGCACGTCATCGCTGGACACCAGTTCATCACGCCCCAGCCACTGCCCGGCCTTGAGGCCGGCGGCGGCGATGGCTTCTGCTTCGCCAGGTTTCTGCGGCGCGAGGCATCCAAACATGTCGGCGCCCATGGCGCGGGCGGCGCAGGCGGAAATGACGCCTTCCGGAGTGCCACCGATACCCATCATGGCATCCACCTTGGTGCCGAGGGCGGCCATGATGCCACCGCTGACGTCGCCGTCTGTCTGCAGGCGCACGGTGGCGCCAGCGGCCTGAATTTCGCGGATCATGGCCTCGTGACGCGGCTTCTTGAGCAGGAAGATGCGCAATTCACGGACGTCCTTGCCGACGGCGCGGGCCAGGTCGTGGAGCTTGTCCTTCATGGGTGCAGCGGGATCGATTTTGCCGCGGGCCGGGGCCGGGACGATCAGCTTGTCCATATAGAAGGCCGGACCGGGCTGGAACATGCTGCCTTTGGGAGCCGCTGCCAGCACGCAGATGGAGCCGGGCATGCCCTGGGCCAGAAAGGTGGTACCTTCGACAGGATCAACGGCAATCTCTACCTCTGGACCGGCACCCGAGCCTACCACCTCACCATTGTAGAGCATGGGCGCTTCGTCCTTTTCGCCCTCACCGATGACCACCACCCCACGCATGGGGACCTTGGCAATGGCGATACGCATGGCGTCCACTGCGGCGCCGTCGCCGAGTTCTTTTTCACCGCGGCCGATCCAGCCGCTCGCGGCACGGGCCGCGGATTCAGTGACGGGAAGCAGGGACAGTGCGAGATTACCTATGGAGGCCATGCGATTCTTTTCCTTCAGTGACGGGTTCGTTGGGAGAGATGAATTGTTTTAGCATAAATCAAAGGGCTGCATTTGGGAACTCGGCAGGCGTTTCACCGACCGCTTCCAGCCACCGCGACCAACTCTGGTGCAGCCGCGGATCGAGGGTGGCGAGCACGGAGCGCGTCTGCAGATCATTTTCGCTGAGGCTGCCGCCGTTGAATTGCGTGGCCCTGCCGCCCGCCTCGTGCAGTATCAGGGCGCCTGCGGCGCGATCCCAGAGTTGTTGCGCGCCGTGCAGGTAAAAATGATAACGTCCGGCAGCGAGCCAGCACCATTCGAGGACGGAAGCGCCGAAGTTGCGTTGGCTGTGGAAAGGCCGCTCGTCGATCAGGCGCAGGGCGAGAGCGCGATCGAGCCTTTTGTAGTCCAGGACGCCGACGCATTGCCCGAGCGCCGGCGCCTGCCGAACCGCCATAGGTACGCCGTCCACCCGCGCGCCACTCCCCTTTGCTGCGGAGAAGAGCTCGGCGCGCACCGGGTCGTACACCCAACCGAGCACCGAGTGCCCGCCTTGCAGTAACGCCAGGGAGATACCGAAGATCGGGACGCCGGCGGCAAAATTGCTGCTGCCATCCAGCGGATCCAGGCACCAAAGGGCGTCAGCCTCGTGCAACAGGCGGGTTTGTTCCGTTGCACTCATTTCTTCTCCCAGCAGGGGGATATCGGGATAACGGGCCGTGAGCATGTCCTGCAAAAAGTTCTGGCTATCGATATCGGCACTGGTGACGATACTGCCATCGGGTTTGCGGCTGGCGCTGACGGCGTGGAAACGAGGCAGCACGAAGCGTTCGGCACTGGTGCGCAGCAGTTTGCCGACCCATTGCTGGTCGATTTCCGGTATCATGGTCGTGCCTCCCGTATCCGTCTTAGATATCCGGCCCCGGGCTCCGGCGCGTTAGAATATCCAGCGCGATCACCCGGGCAGGGTGGCGTCTTTTTTCTGCGGACTTTTTGATCGCGTTATTCAGGGCCTGATGAAACTCCATGGGCAGGCGACGCAGGATTTCCTCCCCTGCCGGGCTGAAAAGATCCATCTGGCAGGTCACGCCGTCGTGCAGGTTTTCCCTGGACTGGTGGTCGAAGTGATGCCAGACACTAACGGCAACACGGCCGCCGAGGTAGTCACAGAACACCCACTCGCGTTCCAGCAGGATGGCCATGACCGAGACGTAACGCAGGGGAATGAAGACGGGGCCGGTGGCGGCGTGCTGCAGAATGAGGGCCTGATTGTATATCCAGGCCGGGACCAGCCCGGGCCGCGTCTGCCAGACCGGTGGGCGACGGCAATCGGAGTCATTGATCATGCGCCACCCGCGCCAGCGCCACGATGATATAATCCCACCTGTGTTCTCCTGCCCGATATCGTAACCTATGCCGCGCATTCATTTATACGCCGATTCCGACCTGCCCGAAAGCGGCCCCTTTTTGCTGCCGGCGGGGGCCAGCCATCATCTGCTCAAGGTGTTGCGCGCCCGCCATGGCCAGGAGCTGACCCTGTTCAATGGCGATGGCTGGATGTATCGGGCGTCCCTGACCGGGATTTCGGGGGCGCAAGCGCAGTTGGCGATCAGTGGGCGGCATCCGCGGTCGACCGGTTCGCCGCTGGCCATTCAGGTGTTTTTGCCGCTGACGCGCGGCGAGCGCTGGGACTGGAGCCTACAGAAGGCGGTGGAACTGGGGGTGCGACGGATTCAGCCGGTGGCCTGCCGCCACGGAGTGGTGCAACTGAGTGAAGCACGCGGAGAGAAACGTCTGGCGCGCTGGCGGGATATCGTCATTGCGGCCTGCGAGCAAAGCGGCAGCACGACGATTCCCGAACTCGCTCCGCCGGTTGCGCTGGAAACCGCATGGGCCGGTGTGCGGGGGGCCGCCTTCGTACTCGACCCCGACGCCGCGCAGCGGTTTACCGATCTTGGCCATCCGGGGCCGGAGATCACCCTGCTCAGTGGCCCCGAGGGTGGGCTGGCGGCAGAAGAGGTGGCCGCCGCGCAGGCCCATGGCTTTCGCTCGTTGCGCATGGGGCCGCGCATCCTGCGCGCGGAGACTGCCGCCATTGCCGCGATCGCCGTCACCCAGGCGCTGTGGGGCGATCTCTGAGTCACCACCGGAATAGCCAACTTGCGGTGGTTGACAGGGCGGGCGGCAGGACGGACCATTCCCCCTGTTCAACTTCGGGAATCTCAGCATGGATATTTTGTTAGCCAATCCGCGTGGTTTCTGCGCGGGGGTCAACCGGGCGATTCAGATCGTCGATCGCGCCCTGGAGCTTTTCGGTGCGCCTATCTATGTGCGTCACGAGGTCGTTCACAACCGTCACGTCGTCGAAGACCTGCGCGCCCGTGGCGCCATCTTCGTCGAAGAGCTGGATGAGGTGCCGGACGCGGCTACGGTCATTTTCAGCGCCCATGGCGTGCCCATTGCCGTCCGTGAGCACGCGGCGGCGCGGGGTCTGAGCGTCTTCGACGCCACCTGCCCGCTGGTGACCAAGGTGCATATGGAAGTCAAGAAATACAGCCGGGACGGTATGGAAATGGTACTCATCGGTCACGCCGGACACCCGGAGGTGGAAGGCACCATGGGTCAGGTCGAGGAGGGCATGATGTATCTGGTTTCCAATGTCTCCGATGTGGCCACCCTGGCGCCCCGCAACCCGGACAAGCTTGCCTACATCACTCAGACCACTTTGAGCATGGATGACACTGCAGAAGTGATCGCCGCCTTGCGCTCACGTTTTCCCCTCATCGAAGGTCCGAAAAAAGATGATATCTGTTATGCCACCCAGAACCGCCAGGATGCGGTGAAGTCGCTGGCCCCTGATGTCGATATCCTGCTGGTGGTGGGCGCGCCGAACAGTTCCAATTCCAGCCGCCTGGCAGAACTGGGGACGCGGCTGGGGACGCGGACCCATCTCATCGAGGACGCTCAGCAGTTGCGCCGCGAATGGTTCGAAGGTGTGGGGAAGATTGGTATCAGTGCCGGGGCTTCGGCACCGGAAAGCCTGGTTCAGGAGATTATGGACACCCTCCGGGGCTGGGGCGCCCGAGTGCCCCAAGAAATGCCCGGCGTAGAGGAAAAGGTGACTTTCAGCCTGCCTCTGGCGCTGATACAGGCGCAGACGCGGCGGGAAGGCGCCTGACCTTGCTGCGCTCCGCCTGCGGCTAGTGCTGGTCCGCGAGCGGGGCTGTGGTATCCGGTCCGATGAATTCTTCCGCCTGAAGGAGGCGCGGGATCCGCTCCACGGGGTCCATGCCGGGTAGCTCTTTTGCCTCGGGCGTAGCCTTGAGGTCGCGGAACTTGCGCGCGGAGACCAGTACCCGGCTTTCCAGCGACCCCGTCGCGCTGTTGTAGGCCTCCACCGCCTGCCCCAGCCCCTTGCCCACCCGCGCCCAGTGCCCTGCCAAAATGCTGATACGATCGTAAAGCTCTTTGCCGAGATCGCTGATGGCACGGGCATTTTCGGCCAGCGATTCCTGCCGCCAGCCATAGGCCACCGCCCGCAGCAGAGCGATGAGGGTGGTGGGGCTGGCCACGATCACCTTCTGCTCGACGCCGTATTCGATAAGCGACGGGTCTTCCTGGAGGGCAGCACTGAAGAACACCTCACCGGGCACGAACAGGACCACGAACTCCGGAGTCGGCTGGAACTGTTCCCAGTAGGATTTTTTGCTGAGCTGGGTCATGTGGGTGCGTAGTTCGCTGGCATGCTTGTGCAGGAAATGTGCGCGTTTCTGCTCATCATCGGTTTCCATGGCCTCCAGATAAGCACTCAGTGGCGCCTTGGCATCGACGACGATGCGTTTGCCCCCGGGCAGGCGCACCAGCAGATCGGGACGCTGCTGACCAGAATCGGTATTGACTCCCTCCTGCTCCGTAAAGTCGCAGTAAGCCAGCATCCCGGCCATCTCCACGACCCGCTTGAGCTGCATTTCGCCCCAGCGCCCCCGGGCCGCGGGCTGGCGCAGGGCCTTCACCAGCGCCGCGGTTTCCTGATGCAGGCGCGGCAGGTGGTCCTGGACGAGACCACGGATCTGCTCATTGAGAGCGCCGTAAGCATCGATGCGGGTCTTCTCCATGGCATCGATGCGGGTGCCCACCTTCTCCAGGGACTCACGGATAGGCTCCACCAGTTGCCCTACAGCCTTTTGTCGGCCCTCCCAGTCGGTTTTCGCGCTTTCCTGGAAACGCTCCAGATTTTCCCGCGCCAGTTCCAGGAAGGACTGGTTGTTGCGGCGCAGGGCCTCCGCGGACAGGGACTGGAAGGCGTCGCCGAGACGTTGACGGGCATCTTCCAGCAGCGCCAGCTTCTCTGTACCACGTAGACGCTCCTGTTCCAGCCGCTCACCCAGTTCTGCCAGTTGGCCACGAATGACGCTGTTTTCCGTCTGCAGGCGCGCGGTATTGCCGCGTTCCGCCACCAGGGCATTTTCGAGCGCCGGGATACGACGGCTTTCCGCTTCTGCGGCGGCCCTGCTCTCGCTCTCGTGGCGGAGGACTTCCTGCTGTTCCCGGGCCTGTTGCCGCAGGGCATTTATTTCGTACTGCAGGCTCTCCATCTGGGCTGCGCTGGCCTGCTGTCCTTCCCGGAGTGCCGCGCTGATATCCTGCTGACGCTGGATCATGCTGCGCGCCACCAGCCCGGCGACCACCAGACCGAGCACGACGCCGATAATGAGGTATAACAGGTTTTCCCAGATCAATGGCGGGTCCCGAGTGTGGGGAGCATTTTCAGGACTCCAGTGGCGAGGTGCAGTTGGGACAGCGTACCGCGGCCAAAGGAATGGCGGAGGCACAGAAGGGGCAGGTTTTGGTGGTCACGGCCGGGGCGGGTTTGGGGTAGAGCTTGTTGATCGCCCGCACGATGGAAAATATCACCAGGGCGATGATGAAAAAGCTGATCAGCGAGGTAATGAAGAGGCCGTAGTTCACGGTCACGGCGCCCGCCTTTTTGGCGGCTTCCAGGGTCAGGTAAGGGCCGGGAACGGTGCCTTGCTTCAATACGATATAGAGGTTGGAAAAATCGACCTTGTCGAGCAGCATGCCGATAGGCGGCATGATCACGTTGCTGACCAGCGAAGTAACGATGGCGGAAAATGCCGAGCCGATCACAAAAGCTACGGCGAGATCGATGACATTACCGCGCTGCAGAAATGTTTTGAAATCCTGGACGAATTTTTTGAGCATGAGGACCTCCCTGCGTGATAACCGGCTGCTGATAACATATCGATTCCAGTACCCTGGTGCACCAGCATAATTCAGTTCATCCGGGGATGAAAACCAGCAACACCTAAATCCTCAGCGGCTGCAGAAGCGGTTTACGACATTTTTATAGTCGTCCATCTGCTGGTGGCCGGATGCGGCGGAGCAGGCTTTCTGGCCATCCTGACAGGTAATGGCCCAACCCTGAGCCAGGTCAAAAAAACGTGCCGCCTGCGCCGCCGGCGTGGCGTAGGCGCCCCCCTGGAAAAGGGGGGCCAGGGCATGGAAATAGCGGCTCTCTTCCTGCGTCCATTGAGATACCGCCTGCCAGCAGGTGGCCTGTTCACCGAGCGGCAGTCGCGCGCAACCCATGGCGTTGCGGCGCGCCTGGCCGAGCGCCTGCCGCCAGTTCGGGCAGAATTGCTGTTCGGCCCCGGCGCGCTGGGCGGCGACGGCGGCAAGGCGTTGCTGTGCCGCTTCGGCATCACGGCTGGCCATTGCGGCGCCCTGCGCGGCGGCGCTAGCCGTGGCGGTTGACGAAGGTGGTGGCAGGGACGCGCAGCCTGACAGGGCAAGCACGAGCAGGAGAAAAAGAATTTTTGCGGGCATCTTCCGGGCCTCCCGGGTATTGGTCTTTGTCCGCTATATATCACAATTTGGCGAAATTGCAGAACCGACACCCTCCGCCTTCGCTTCCGAAACCGCCATGCGGCCCTTCCAGCGCCCTTTCCATCCCTCAAAGAGGACGTAGAACGCCGGCGTCACGTAGAGCGTGAGGAACTGCGACACGATGATACCGCCCGCCACCGCCACGCCCAGGGGCACCCGGGACTCGGCGCCCGCGCCAATGCCGATGGCGATGGGCAGAATGCCCAGCACCGCCGCAAGGTTGGTCATCATGATGGGACGAAAGCGGGTGATACAGGCATCGACCATGGCGTCCACCGCCGTGGCGCCCTCGCGGCGGCGGTGGATAGCAAAGTCCACCATGATGATGCCGTTCTTTTTCACCAACCCCACCAGCATGATGATGCCGACGAAGCTGAACAGATCCAGTTCCTGATGAAAGATCCAGAGGGCCAGCAAGGCACCAAAGCCAGCCAAGGGCAGGGCGGTGAGGATGGTCAGGGGATGGATGAAATCTTCATAGAGAATGGCCAGAATGGCGTAGATCAGCGCCACCGTCGCCAGCAGCAGCATGGGCAGACTGCCCGTGGACTGGGAGAATGCCGCCGCGGATCCTCCGAATTCCCCCTGCACATCCGCAGGCAATATTTTTGCCGCCGTGTCCTGCACCGCCTGGGTGGCGTTTCCCAGGGAAACACCGGGCGCCAGGTTAAAGGAGATGGTCACACTGGGCAGGCCGTTGTAGTGGCTGATGCTCAGGGGGCCGACGCCATAGGCGAAGTGCGCCAGTGCGGCCAGCGGCACCAGCCCGGCGCTGCCCGGCACGGTGATGGCGGCAAGCGCGCCGAGATTCGTCTGAAACTGCCGCGCGAGGTCGAGAATGACCTCATATTGGTTGGTCGAGGCATAGATAGTGCCCACCTGGGTGCCGCCGAAGGCAAAGTTCAGCGCCTGTTCGATGATTTCCGGGGTAACGCCCAGCGCCTGCGCCCGCTGATGCAGGATGTGTACCTCGATCTCTGGATTGGCCAACTGCAGGTCACTGTTGACGGCCTGTAGTCCGGGTACCTTGCGCAGGGCCGTTACCAGTTTGGGCGCCGCCGCGTTCAGGCTGTCCTGGTCTTCGCTCTGCAGAATATATTGATAATTGGACTGGGAGGAGACCGGCCCCATCTGGATAGCGGGCGGCAACTGGAAACTCGCCTGCACCCCGGCGAAATGGCTGACGGTCTGGCGCAATTCCGCAATGACCCGGGTTCCCGACGGCCGCTCACCCAGCGGCTTGAGACGAATGATCAGCCGCCCGCTGTTGCCGGAACCGAAGGCACCGGCACCCTGCCCGGCGCTGGACATCACCGCCTGCACCGCCGCGTTGTGGCCGACGGCAGCAGCGATGGCCTGCTGGGTCTTCTCCAGTTGGGCAAAGGAAATACCCTGGGGATACTCCAGGTTGCCCATGATCATGCCGCTGTCTTCGGTGGGGATGAAGCCCTTGGGGAGGATGATGAAAAGCCCGATCATGGCCAGCAGACTCAGCAAGGCACCGCCATATATCCAACCGCGGTGTCCAAGCATCGCCCGCAGGCTGCGTCCATACCAGTCACGCAGCCGGATGAAACCGCGCTCGAAGCGGCTCTGTCCCTGGTGTTTCACCCGCAGATAACGGGCGCAGAGCATGGGGGTCAGGGTCAGGGAGATCAGCCCGGAGAGCAGGATGACCACGGCGATGGTGACACCGAATTCGCGAAACAAACGACCGATGATGCCGCCCATGACCAGAAAGGGTAGAAAGACCACCGCCAGCGACAGGGTCATGGAGATCACCGTAAAGCCGATTTCCCGGCTGCCCACGAGCGCTGCCTGATAGGGCTCTTCACCATTTTCCTCGTGACGGGCGATGTTCTCCAGCATGACCACCGCATCATCCACCACAAAGCCCACCGACAGGGTCAGGGCGAGGAGCGTCAGCGTATTCAGGGTGTACCCCAACTCATAGATGATGGCGAAGGTGCCGAGGATGGAGGCGGGGATTGCCAGTGCGCCGATCAGGGTCGGGCTGCCGCGGCGCAGGAAGAGCCAGAGCACCCCGGCCACCAGTATGGAGGCGAGCAACAGGGTGACCTCGACCTCTTCCACCGCCGCACGGATATAGTCTGCCTTGTTGTACACCACGGTCATGTGGGCACCGCCGGGCAGACTGGCGCTCAGCAACGGCAGGCGCTTCTGGATGGCGTCGGAGATAGCCACGGTATCCGCGTCGGGCTGGCGAACCACGGCGAGAATGAGGGCACGCTGGCCACCGATCCAGCTGGCGATCTGGTCATTGTCCACCCCGTTGCGGACCTCGGCGATATCGGCCAGCGGCACCACCGCACCATTGGCGAAAGTAATGGGCATGCCCGCAAAGGCTTGAGCGTCGTGGAGTTGTCCATGCACGTTCACCGCATAATTGCGCACCGCACCCAGCACCGTGCCCTGGGGCAGGTTGACGTTATGACTGGAAATGGCCTGGGTAAGGGCCTGCAGCGATATTCCGTGCGCCTGCATGGCGAAGGGGTTGGCGTGAATGCGCACCGCGTAATTCTGCTCCCCGAAGATCTGCACCTGGGCGACGCCGGGAATACCGGAAATGGCGGGCACCACCTTGTCCACCGCATACTGGTTGAGCTGGTAGATGGGCATATTGGGCGCAGCGAGGGCAATGAACTCGATGGGCGCCGCCGACGGATTGAGCTGCTTGACGAAGGGCAGGCTGGGCATGCCCGGCGGCAGCAGGTGAGAGGCCTGGGTGACCGCGTTTTCCACATTCTGGGTGGCGACATCGATGTTCTGGCTGAGGTCGAACTGCAGAATGACCCGCGTCGAGCCCTGATTGTTCACCGAGCTCATGGAGGAAAGGCCGGGAATGGAGGAAAACTGCTTTTCCAGCGGTGTCGCCACGGCGCTGGCCATGGTCTGCGGGCTTGCTCCCGGCAGACTCGCCGCGACCAGGACCGTCGGAAAGTCCACGCTGGGCAACAGGGCCACCGGCATGTTCGTAAAGGAAAAAATGCCATAGAGCACCAGCCCGAGGACCAGTATGACCGTCATCACCGGGCGACGAATGAACAGGGCGGAGAAATTCATGGTCTTTTCCCCGGCGCCCCTGGGGGTTGGACGGCAGGCCCACCCGCGCCGCTCAGCGCCACCTTAACCCCCGGATAGAGCCGGGCGGGGAGGGGATAAATCACCCGAATACCCGCGTCTATCCCCTGCACCACCGCATCCGTGCCCGACTCCCAGAGCACCTGCACCGGCTTGTCCACGGCCGTACCATCTTTCACCGTATAGACAAAGGGCCCGGTACTGCCCTGCTGGATCGCGCCTACCGGCAGCACGGTGGCCTGCGCCAACTGCTGGATCGGCATCTGCACCTGCACGTACTGTCCGGGCCAGAGGCCGAGGTTGGTATTGGGTACGGTGGCCTGCAGGCTGATGGTGGCGGTTCCCGCGCTCACGCTGTTGTCGATGAAGGTGAGCTTGCCCTGAGCGAGCACCGTACCACCCTTCTCATCCTCGATCGGCAGCGGAATGGCCTGCTGTTGGGCCAGCCGCGCCGCCGAGAGCAGGCTTTGGGGAACGCTGAAATTCACGGTGATCGGTGCAACCTGGTTGATGATCGCCAATTGCGTCTGGTTGGCGACAACCAGGTTGCCTGCCTTGACCTGGGCCAGGCCGATACGGCCGCTGATGGGGGCGGTGATGCGGGTGTAGGAGAGATTGAGGCGGGCCTGCTCCAGGGCGGCCTGATCCGCCTGCACCTGCGCCGTTGCCGCTTGCGCCTGGGAAACCGCCTGATCGAAGCTCTGGACGGTGATGAAATCCTTTTCCGCCAGTGGACGGTCCTGCTCCACGATATTGCGGTTATAGCGCGCAGTGGCCTGATCCGCCACCAGCTTGGCCTGGGCCTGGGCAAGTGCTGCCTGCATCTGCGCCGGGTCGATGGTGAACAGGGTTTGTCCCTTGTCTACCATGCTCCCCTCGGTAAACCGCACGCTCTGCAGGATGCCGGAAGTCTGCGGCACGATGGTCGCCGTCTGCAGGGGCGTCACCGTGCCCAGAAAACCTTCATAATGGGTCATGGGACGGGTGCTGACGCTGACCAGGCCGACCTGCAGGGGCGGGGCCTCATGTTTGGCCTTGGTCTGGCAACCGCTCAGCATCAGGGAGAGGGTCGCCAGCGTCAGCAGAAGGACAACGGGGGAACGGGTCACGGTGTATTCTCTCCCAAAGGCATGCCGACGGCCTGACTGAGTTGCGCCAGGGCCACATAACTGTTAACCAGATTCTGAATCAGGGTGTAGCGCGCCTGCGCCAGGGTGGATTCGGCGAGGAGGACATCCTGAATGGTAGCCTGGCCGACGCGATACTGGGCCTGTACCACCTCCAGCGCCTTCCTGGCATTTTCCAGACCGCTCTGTGCGCCGGGGTAGGCCGCAACCGCGCCCTGGAAGTTGTGAAAATCCTGCCAGACCGTGGCTTCGGTGCTGCTGCGGCTGGCCGCGAGGTTGGATTGGGCCTGGTCCCTCAGGGCCTGCGTCTGGCGTATCTGATAATGGGTGTTGAAACCGGTGAAGAGGGGTACGGTCAGGGTAAAACCCACGGTCCAGGTGTCGCCGGGCAGATAGCCGTTCTGAAAGGCGTAGCCGTAGGAACTGCTGACCCCCAGACTGGGCAGACCGCTGGCCTCGGCGCTGCGGACGTTGGCCTGGGTTACGGCAACCTGGGCCCGCGCCTGCTGCAACGCGGGATTGGCGGTGAGGGCTGCGTGCATCAACGTCTCAGCGGCGCTGTGGAGTTGGGGCGGTTTCTGCCCGAGTTTGAGGGGCGCTATCCTCAGCATGGTCTGCGGACCGAGGTTCAGGGTGCTGGCCAGCAATCCTTCGCTGCTACGCACGGTCTGGCGTTGCGCGGCGAGGGTAGACTGCGCCTGCGCCATGGCGGCACGGGCCTGATAGAGGGCGCCGATGGTGGCTTGTCCGGCACGATGCAGGACTTCGGCGGCCTCCAGGTTTTTCCGGTTTTCCGCAACGGTCTTTTCATCGGCCAGCAACAGGGATTGATTGCCGAGGAGCTGGTAATAGGCCTGCGCGACGCTGAAGGCCACGGCCTGGATGCTCTGGTTCTGGGTGAAGCCCGCCACCCATTCCTGGGCGCGGGCAGCATCCACCTTGGCGGCGCGCAGGCCAAAGTCCCACAGGGTGTAACTCAGGGTCAGATTGGGGTTGGCGCTGTTGCGTGCCGGCACCGTGAAGCCGATGGTGGAAACCGCCTGCCGACGACTGAAACCGGTATTGAGGGTGAGGCTGGGCAGCCAGGCGCTTTCCGCCATTCCCAGGCCTGCCGCCTGGGCGCGCAAACCGTCCCAGGCGGCGGCGGTCTGCGGATTGTGGGCGAGGGCATATGCGGTGAGTTGCGGCAGCGTCCAGACCTGGCCCTGCTCTGCCGCAGGGAGGGTTTGGGGCTTGGGGACTCCGGGGAGTCTGCGAGGTGCTGTCCACGCCTGCGCGGGGCTGGCGCTCATACCACTTTCGGTATCCAGAGGGTC
>JAPTWR010000150.1 GCA_028065135.1 Acidithiobacillus sp. | reverse complement strand
TCGATGGGCAGGAAGGCGGTCATTGTCGAGAAGGAAGACATACTTGGTGGCGCCCCCATCATCTCGGGCTACGCCAAGCTGGTGCCCTCCGGCGAATGGGCCAAAGACGCCATTGGTCGTATGGTGAGTCGTGTGGAAGGCAACGGCAACATCAGCATCCACAAGTCTACCAAGGTGACACAGTTGGCGGGCGAGGCCGGCAACTTCACGGCCACCCTGAGCAATGGCGACAAGGTGGAGGCGGGTGCCATTGTGCTGGGCACCGGATTCACCCATTTCGACTCCATCAACAAGCCCGAATGGGGTTTCGGTACCTACGAGGACGTACTCACGACCACCCAGATGGAGCAGATGGTCAGTTCTGGCCAGATTCGCTGTCCTTCGGATGGCCGGGTTCCGGAACGTGTGGCCATTCTTTTGTGTGTGGGCTCGCGTGACCGCCAGATTGGCCGTGAATGGTGCTCCAAGATCTGCTGCACGGTTTCCACCAACCTCGCCATGGAGATCAAGGAAATTTCACCGAGCACGGATGTGTTCATCTACTACATGGATATTCGTACCTTCGGACTCTACGAAGACAAGTTCTACTGGAAGAGCCAAGAAGAATACAAGACCAAGTTCGTCAAGGCTCGTATCGCCGAGGTGACCAAATCTCCCGATGGCCGTTTGCTGGTCAAGGGCGAAGATACCCTGGTCAAGCGCCCGATCGTCATTCCGATGGATCTTGTCGTGCATGCCATCGGCATGGACCCCAACGCGTTGAATCCGGAAATCGCCAAAGTTTTCGGTATCGGTCTTGAGAAGCACGGATTTATTGATCGTGCGGAGCAATATACCAACAATCAAGGCACGACCCGCAAGGGTATTTACGTGTGTGGTTCCGCCACCGGCCCGGAAACCATCGATGACTCGATCGCACAGGGGCAAGCGGCGGGTTCGCGCGCGGTGGCGGATCTCTACGGACAACAGCAAGTTGCCAGTTGAGAACCACTACGTCGGGAACGAAGAGCATATCGTTCCCGCTCCGTTGCCCATTGAGTTGGACAAAGGGGTGCTCAACAGGTCTTTTTATGAGATCGAAGAGGCCTTCGACGGGCAGCAGGGGCTTGCTGATTTGGTCAGCCGTCTGACAGAGAAGACGGCGAGTTTTCGCCGACTGTTGCTGGAGGACGAGCAGCCGTTGACGAACGAGCAGATGGAACACCTCATTGAACAGATGTTTACGGTGAGGCGCAGAATCTGGCCGGTCATACAGGAGCAGGGGGCCGCACGGATAGGAGAGATGATGCGTGATCTGTTGAGCGGCCATGGCGACCTGAGGCAGCGCACCATCCGTTTTGAAGAGGCACTGCCTGCTACGGGAAAGGCGAAACGGGTTATCAGGGATATGGGGGCCGAGGTGTTGCACTTCAGCGATCCTGAACGATATCCACTGATGACGCGCTGGGTCTGGGACCAGGGTACGGTTTCGGGTGCGGTACGGGAGTTCATCCGTGGGGGCGACTATCTGACCCATTTCCCGTTCGGCGAAAGTCCGGAGATGTTCGAGGGCTTGCGTCAGTGGATGCGGGAAGCGCTGTCAGCGCTGGGAGTGTATCGTGATCTGCCTTATGTGGTCGACATCATTCTGGCTCACTTGTACTCGCAATATGTGCGGGCTATGGCAGAAGGTTTTTTGCGTTCAGATTTTGGTGGTCAAACGGACTTTACGGAGCAGATCCGTAAATTGCTGGGTGTAGAAGTACACCGGCGGATGGGTGGCTCTCGTATTAAGAGGGGCGACATTCATTAACGAATTTAGGGTATGGGAGTGGCTATGGCTATTCATGAAAAAACACTGATCGATCCCGATCGAATTTTGCAGCATGATCATCTGGTAGTGGATGGGGTGGATGTTTCCGGTTCCTGGAATACCATGATTACTCCGCGTACGCTGACGGACTACGAAGAGCATTTCGAAGAAATCATCCAGAGTTACAGCGGTGGTGAGAACGTCCATCGTTGCTGGCAGTGCGGGTCGTGCACCAATTCCTGCACCATGTACGCGCAGAATGTGGATTTTAATCCACGTTACTGGATCTATCTGATTCGTTTGGGCCTGAAAGCCGAGTTGATGAAAGATAGGGATATCATCTGGCAGTGTGTTTCATGTAATAAATGTACGAACATCTGCCCCAAGGATGTCCGCCCTGAGGGGGTGATGAAGGCGACGGCGCATTGGATGGAAGATAACGGTTTGACGCCTAAGACGCCATCGACACATTTCGATGAAGAGTTCACGCATCAATGCATCCAGTTTGGGCGTATTGAAGACACTGAGGTCATGGTGGGGTTCTTCAAACGTTCCGGTCAGCCTCTGGTGCAGGCTTGGATCGTGGAATTCGGCAAGCGTCTGGCCAAGCATATGCCCCTGGGTCAGTTGGCTAAAATGGGTATGAATACGGTGTTCCGTCCGAAGACCAAATCTTGGGGTAAAACCGGTGAAGTCCTCGCCGAGTACGTGAAGGCACAAAAGGAGGCTGCTCATCATGGCTAAGGTTGCATATTATCCCGGCTGTGCGCTGGAGGGGTCCGGCGGACCCTATGACAAATCCACCCGCGTTTTGGTGAAAGAGCTTGGCTTGGAAATGGAGAATCTCGAAGACTACAACTGCTGTGGCGCGATGGAGGTGAAGAACATTCACCCCATGTTGCAGACGTATATGTCCGCGCGGAACCTCGCCATTGCCAGCAAACTGCAGGGCTGCGATACAGTGATGGCACCGTGTAACGGCTGCTATCGCAACCTGAAGCAGACCGAGTACGAATGTGCCACCTCCGAAGAGACCATGAAGACGGTTCAGGAACTCGCCGTAAAATCCGGCGACCCCGTTTATGAAGGGGATGTGCGTAGTTTGCATACCCTCGAATGGTTCATGGAAGAATTGGGCACGGATGGCATCAAGAACCGGGTCAAAAAGAGTTTGAATGGCCTGAAGATCGCCAACTACTACGGCTGCATGTACACTCGTCCCCGACAAATATTCCCGGAAAAAGACCAGGGACCGGGTTCAGAGTCGAGTTATGCACCACATTTCATGGATGATTTATTGTCCGCCGCTGGTGCAGTCAATGTGGATTTTCCGTTGAAAACGGCGTGCTGTGGTGGTGCCCATACGTTATCTGATTCGGATACCTCCACCCAGTTGGTGTTAAATATTCTTCAAGCCGCGGAAGACGCCGGTGCGGAGGTTATTGCCACAGAATGTCCTACCTGCCACTCTGGCCTGGAAATGCATCAAGTCCGTGCGGAGACCGAGTTCGGCATCAAGTCGAACGTCAAGGTGATTTATTTCACCCAGTTGCTGGGTTTGGCCATGGGCTTGTCTGCGCGTAAGGTGGGTATCCCCGACAATGTCAGCGATTCTATGGACCTCCTTGCTGCCAAGGGTATTATCTAAGGCGTCGAAGAGCGCCCCTTTTGGGGGCGCTTTTTTTTACCTGCCGCTGACCCCGGGGGGAGGCCATGGAATGTAATGGTTGCGAATTCCGCGCCGAACTATATTACGATCGGGAATGCCAAATCTGGGTACGACGCGAAGATAATGGCGCGCTTACCGTGGGTATGACCGACATATCCCAGTCGATAGCGGGGAAAATTTTGCATGTCCGCGTGCGCAGACCGGGGACACGGCGACCGATGGGCAAGCCGGTGGCTACCATCGAGAGTGCCAAATGGGCAGGCCCAGTACCGAACGTCTTCGACTGTGTGATCGACCTGGCCAATGAGGATGTATTGGAGGACCCCAATCTCCTGAATATTGAACCCTATGAAGCATGGATCGCGCGGGTGCGTCCTCTTGCCGCCGTGGACGTTGCGCTCAAAAAGCTGTTTACTGGGGACGCTGCCTTTGATCTGTATCGGCAACGCTGCCTGCGGGATGATATTCATTGCGAGCGAGGAATGCGATGACTGATCACTATCTGGATGACCAGGGTGAAAAATCCGTGGTTATTGTGATGACCAGTGGGCCTAGCACCGTGCATCGCTGCGCCACCCCGTTTTATCTGGGCTCTCTGTTGTCTTCCATGGATGCAGAGGTTAAGATTTTTTGCACGATGGAAGCCGTTCGGCTCATGCAGAAGGGGGTTGCGGAGCACCTTTCCGCAATGGACGGTGGCAAGCGGATCATTGACTTCATTCGCGATGCGAAGAGTGCCGGGGTAGAGATTCAAGTGTGCCGTCCGGCGTTACCCGGTTATGAGATTGAGGCAGATAGTCTGATCCCAGAGGTGGATGCCGTGGCATCCGCGGGCGATCTCGCCGACCTGATCTTGTCCGTGGATCGGCTGCTGTTTTTTTAATGAGCGCTGCTGGGCAGCAGATCTTATTTGTTTGAAATGTAAATCCGAAGGAGAGAATGATGGGTATCGTACGTGGCTGTGAAATCCCCGAAGACCTGATGTACAACGTCGATAACAACGTGTGGTTGCGCAAGGAGGATGATGGCAGCGTGACCATCGGTATGACCTCCTATGCCTGCGCGTTGGCGGGTCAGATTGTTTCTTACACGCCCAAGGGAGCCGGTAAGGATATCAAGAAAGATAAGTCGGCCGCGACCGTGGAATCAGGCAAGTGGGTAGGCCCGTTGAAGAGCCCGGTCAGTGGCACGGTGGTGTCGAGCAACGACGAAGTCGCCAAGGATCCGGGTCTCATCAACAAGGATCCCTATGGTAGCGGCTGGATCGCCAAATTGACCCCGACGGATTTCGCGGGGGATTCCGGTGAACTGAAGACGGGTGCCGATGCGTTGACGGCTTTTGAAGAAAAGATGACGGCGGATGGTTTTGGCGGTTGCTGATCAGCAAAATCGGTGACGATCCAGGAAGACGGCCGCATTTGCGGCCGTCTAGCTTTCTCTCAGTGAAGGGATGGAAATTCGTATGAACCCGTGGTTAAACGCCGTTTCTCAAGTCGAGGCTTTGGAGGACCTGGTCCTCAATGCGGATTTGGTGGATTCTATGTGTGAACGGTGGTCCGGTTTGTCGGGCAGCCAGGTGGGTCGTATTAATTTTTATACGCCTTCTTTCAAGCACCATGAAACCTCGGAAGTCTCCGCGTGTGGGAAGAATGCTTTTCCGGCGATCTCCATTACGGGTGGAGACTGCAAGTTACAGTGTGATCATTGCAAGGCGAAGATTTTGGAACCGATGATCTCCGTGCGGACACCCGGAGAACTGGATCGCTTGGTGGACCGGATCGTGCTGGACGGTGGCCGTGGGTTGCTGCTCTCGGGGGGGTCTGATCACCAGAATGTGGTTCATTACGAACCCTACTTTCCGACGGTTCGCAACATCAAGGACCGCCATCCGAATCTACAGATTGCCATGCACACCGGGATCGCTACGCCGGAGTTTGCGAGAGGGATGGAGGACGCTGGTGTCGATGTGGCGATGATGGATGTGATCGGCGCGCAGGACACCATCCATCAGGTATATCATTTGCGGCGTTCCGTGGACGACTTCGAGGCCGCTCTGGAGGCGCTGGTCGCCACGGAAATGAAAGTAGTGCCGCACATTGTCATCGGGCTGCATTATGGCGAATTGCTCGGTGAGTGGAACGCGCTGGAAATCATTCAGCGGCACCTGCCCAGCGCGCTGGTGTTGGTGGTGATCATGCCGCAGTATGCTTCTTCGAGTCGGCCTTTCGCGACGCCTGCAACGGATGAGGTGGGTAAATTTTTTATGGATGCGCGGGCTGCGTTGCCGGAAACGCCGGTATTGTTGGGTTGTGCACGGCCATCCGGTGTGCATCGCTCCATCACGGACACTTATGCGGTAATGGCGGGGCTCAATGGTGTGGCGTTCCCTTCTGACGGGATGCTGGCCCTCGCCAAGCGCCTGGAGCGGGATGTCTTCGTGACGCCCTCCTGTTGTTCCATGATTGTCGGTGAAGAGGTGCTGACCTTGGGTGACGAGACGGCCACCATGCCTTTGGATTACGTGCCCGCAGCCCCGAAGCGGCGCTCGCGACTACGGGATATCCCCATCGTGTTCACGGCCTGAGAAGGTGGCGCTGTTTCTGGACTCCCTGTTTTTTCGGTCACGTGTGTCATGACCGCAACGTACAGTTCTACGGATTGGCTTGTGGTCGACACCGGGCTGCGTCCAGCGGATGAAAACATGGCATTGGACAAAGCCTTGCTCCTGGCGATGTCGGAGCACCAGGTGCCGAAGATGTTCCGTTTTCTGCGTTTTGAGGAATCGGCGCTGGTCGGTTTTCATCAGTCACCGGAGCAGGAGCTCCATCTAGAGTTCTGCCATGCGCATGGAATTGCCGTGCAACGTCGCCTCACCGGCGGCGGCGCGCTTATCTTCGATCCCACGCAGATAGGCTGGGAGTTGATCTGTAGGCGGGATGCCCTGCCTAAGGGCGATATGGCGGCGCTTTCGAGATGGATTTGCGAGGCCGCTGCCGCAGGTCTTTCTCGCTTGGGCGTGACGGCGCGGTTTCGTCCACGTAATGATATTGAGGTAGAGGGCCGCAAGATTTCGGGGACCGGCGGGATCATGGATGGCGAGGTGTTGTTGTTTCAGGGCACGGTGCTTGTCGACCTGGACATTCCCCGGATGTTGCGGGTACTGCGTGTGCCGTTGGAAAAATTGGACGCCCATGCGATTTCCTCCGTAGCGGAGCGGGTAACGAGTTTGAAAATCTTATTGGGCGTAGCGCCGGATCTGGCGGTCGTGCAGAATGCCTTGTTAGAGGGCTTTCGCGCGCATATGGGGCTGTCCTTTACCTTTGGGGACTTGCCCAAGGCCGTGAGCGCTCTGCTGCCCGAGACGTTGGCCGAGGTGCGCGGTGCGGAATGGCTGGGAATCAATCGACGTCCGCGTGACGGGATGCCGTTGCGCAAGGCGACGCTGCGCGCTCCTGGTGGCACGCTGAAAGCCGAAATGCTCTGGGACAGTTATGGGAACCGCGTACGACAAGTCCATTTCAGTGGGGATTATTTTGTTCAGCCGCAGCGTGCCATCGCCGATCTGGAGGCGGCGCTGCGGAATGTTCACCTGGATGAGGTGGATCAGATTATCGAGAGACTGTTTGAGCAACAGAAGGTCGATGGCTTTGGTTTGCAGCCGGGGCATTTCGGGACCGTGTTACGGATGGCGGCAAAAGACGCATGACTTCTTTCCGCATAGATATACTGGTGATTGGTGCTGGTCCGGCTGGCACGTCGGCGGCGCGTGCCGCCGCGGGTAAGGGACTTACGGTGATCTGTGCAGACCGCCGTGCGGAGATTGGCGTGCCGGTGCAATGTGCCGAGTTCGTCCCCATGCCGCTCCTGCGCAGCGTACATGAAACGGACTCGCGAGTGCAGGATGTCGAAGGGATGTTGACGGTATTGCCATCCGGGCTGCGGCACCGCCGTGTCTTCCCCGGCATGATGATCGATCGGGCGCGTTTTGATCAAGGGTTGGCGGAGTTGGCACAGGCGGCGGGCGCGCGGGTGGAGACACGTTGCCAGTTCCTCGACTGGGATGGCGAAGTGGCGCGGTTGCGCCGTGGCACCGACGAAGCATTGGCGCTACGTCCCCGATTGTTGATTGGGGCCGATGGGCCGCACAGCCTGGTGGCGGAGGCCGTGGGACTGCCACGTCAACAGGTGGTGTATACCCGCCAATATACGGTGCCATTGCTGCGCCCCTATGCGGATACGGATATTTTTCTCTCGGATGCCTTTCCGGGGGGCTATGGCTGGTTGTTTCCCCGTGGGCCGGTGGCGAATCTCGGTTTGGGTACGGACCGGCGGTTTGAGGGGAATCTCAAATTGCCGTTGGAGCAACTGCATCGGCAAGTGCTGGAGCGCGGCCTGGTCGGTGCAGCGATACTTGGACGGACCGGTGGGGCGATTCCGGTGGGTGGCATTCGGCCCATGGTGCATGGCAATGTCGTGTTGGCCGGGGACGCGGCAGGGCTCACCCATCCGATCACGGGTGCGGGGATACCTGCGGCCGTGATCAGTGGCGAAAGGGCGGGCGCGGCGGCGGCTGACTATCTGGCGGGCGATATGGGCGCGCTGGAGAGTTACGCAGAAGATATGCGGGATCAGTTTGGTCCCACCCTTGCGCGCGCGATGCAACGGAGAAAAGCTTTGGAGGCCGTCTGGCGACAGCCTGCGGCGCGGGAAGACAGGGTAATGCGGTCCGGTTGGATCGCCTTTGATGAATACTTTGCCGCTTGAGGCGGAATGACAGGAGGAACTTCCATGAGTGCGGTAGCGCAAGAACATTCCCAGACCTTGAATTTTTATCGCCCGGATTATTTCGTCAAAACGCCGACGATGCGGTCGCCGGAGTATGTGCA
>JAPTWR010000080.1 GCA_028065135.1 Acidithiobacillus sp. | reverse complement strand
ACGCCCCATGCAAGTGGTGGTCGCCGCCATGCGCAAGCTCCTGCATCTGGCTTTCGGCGTCCTCAAGTCGGGGAAACCGTTTAACCCCAAATTGGGAGTTGCATAACGCCGTCCAAGACGGTATCTGCATTGAGGAAGAGACGCGCCTCGGCGGCGTTGCTTACCAATATCCAAGTGCTGGTCATGCCTTTCCTCCTTCAAGTGATGCGTGGATACCGAATGTTTTACCGATTTTATTCCATCACGCGCTTCGTGAATCTGGAAGTCAAGCGACACGCTTGCTGTCGATCATCGCCGCCCCGAACCGATCTCCACCTTCTGCTGACGCCGCCGAAGACTGCTATCCTGTAAAGACGGGTTGTTGGCATGGATGGGCGTCACTGTTCCAGCAAAGGGATGCACCGTCACGCACAACCCTGACCATATCCATGTTCCCTTGCGGATGATGAGGTTTTATGATGGCCATTGCCCCCCCGCGTTTTGCCAGTCGTGAAGCCGCAGCGGAATTGCTGGCTCGCCACTTGGCCCCTTATGACGGCAGGCATCCCCTGGTACTCGCCATTCCACGCGGAGCACTGCCCATGGGCCGTATCATCGCCGACGCCCTCCACGGAGACCTCGATGTGGTCTTGGTGCGTAAAATCGGAGCGCCAGGCAATCCCGAATATGCCATCGGTGCCGTCGATGAGGAGGGGCAGATATGGACCGATCCCCTGGCCGGTCGCCTTGGCATCGACGGCCGATACATGCGTGACGAGGCGGCACGGCAACTGAAGGTGATCAAGACGAGGCGTGCGCAATACACACCGATTCACCCCGCCCTTGATCCCCGAGGTCGAATCGTCATCGTGGTGGACGATGGCGTCGCCACCGGCGCGACTTTGGGTGCTGCGTTGCGGCTCCTTCGCCAGCGGCGGCCTGCCCGTTTGGTCGCCGCCTTTGCCGTGGCTCCCCCTGACACCATCATGCGCTTGCAACCCCTTGCAGATGATCTGGTTTATTTGTCGGCTCCGGAACCGTTTCATGCGGTGGGGGAATTCTTCACGGACTTCCGTGAGGTCAAGGACGAAGAGGTGCTGAGGATTTTGCGTGGAATATCACCACCACCACAAGGGTCGGAGCACCCATAGGCCATGCCTGTCCTCAATCCGGATATCGCGCGCGTCTTCGATGAAATCGCCGATCTTCTGGAAATCGACAATGCCAACCCGTTCCGAGTCCGGGCCTACCGCAACGCCGCCCGCCTCATACAAGGCATGAGTACCGACCTCTATACCATGGTGGAGGCGGGTGACGACCTCAAGGAGCTACCGGGCATCGGCGAGGATCTGGCCGGGAAGATCGTTGAGATGGTCACCACGGGCCGTTGTTCCTTTCTGGAGAAGCTGGAAAAACAGACCCCGCCGGCCTTGACCGAATTGCTCAAAGTGCCGGGTCTCGGTCCCAAGCGCGTCAAAGCCCTTTGGCATGAACTGAACGTGGAAACAGTGGAACACCTCGCCCGAGCCGCGCGCGAGGGGCGCATCCGCGGCATTCCCGGCTTTGGCGAGAAGACCGAAGCGCGCATCCTTGAGACCCTCCAGGCCCAGCTGGCCGCCATTCCCCGCTTTCCCATCGCGATCGCCGCCCCATATGCGATCGCTCTGGTCCGCTATCTGCAAGGCGTACCCGGTGTGCATCGAGTGGTGGTGGCAGGCAGCTTTCGGCGCGGCAAGGATACGGTGGGGGATCTGGATGTGTTGGCCACAGCCACCGCCGACAGCTTGGTGATGACCCGTTTTACCACTTACGAGGACGTGTCTGAAGTGCTTTCTCAAGGCCCTACCCGGGCCACCGTGATCTTACGGAACAAACTCCAGGTGGATCTGCGAGCCGTGGACACGTCCGCCTACGGTGCCGCTCTACACTATTTCACCGGCTCCAAAACCCACAACATCGCCATCCGCCGCTTGGGCCAAAAGATCGGATTGAAAGTGAACGAATACGGGCTGTTTCGGGGCAAAGAGCGTGTCGCCGGAGAGACGGAGGAATCGGTATACGCCGCCGTGGGACTGCCTTACATCGAACCGGAGCTGCGGGAAAATCGTGGCGAAATCGAAGCCGCCCGCGCCGGGCGTTTGCCCAAGCTGGTGGAAAGGATCGACCTGCGCGGTGATCTGCACAGCCACAGCAGGGCCACCGACGGCCACCACAGCCTGCGAGAAATGGCCGCCGCCGCCCCAGGCGGCGGGTCTGGAATATCTGGCCATCACCGAGCACAGCCGCCGCCTGACCATCGCCCATGGTCTGGACCCGGTGCGCCTGCGCCGGCAGTTGGAAGAGATCGATGCCCTCAATGGGGAACTCCAGGGCATCACTCTGCTCAAGGGGGTTGAGGTGGATATCCTGGAGGACGGCAGCCTGGATTTGCCAGACACTCTCTTGAGTGACCTGGATCTGGTGGTAGGCGCGGTACACTCCCAGTTCGACCTGCCCAGTGACAGGCAGACCGCGCGCATTCTCAGGGCCATGGACAGTCCTTGTTTTACCATTCTCGCCCACCCCAGCGGGCGACTGCTCAGCAGCCGGCAGCCCATGAACGTAGACATGTCCCGTATCATCCGGCATGCACGGGAGCGGGGCTGCTTTCTCGAGATCAACGCCCAGCCCGAACGTTTGGATTTGGTGGACACGCATATCCGGACGGCCAAGGAGGAAGGTGTGCTGTTAGCCGTCAATTCCGACGCCCACAGTATCCAGGACTTTGCCCATCTCTCCTTTGGCATCCAACAGGCGCGGCGCGGTTGGCTGGAAAAGCGGGAGGTGCTCAACACGTGGTCCCTTGCCGAGCTGAAACCCCTGCTGGCGGCAACCATGGTAAAATAAGCGCTTATCCGTCCTACACTAGTGGATGATCCCAAGGGATCCCAAAAAATAGAGACACGCTGACGAACCTTCGGTAGCTGAGCCTAGCCGGTACGGGTCGCGGACCGCGGTCGTTTCTTGTTCTATGGCTATCCGCTTTCATTGTGTGCCGATGCCGCGAACAAGTGCTCCATAAATGCCTTGACGATCGGGGAAATCTGCTTCCCCGCCGGGTAAACCGCATACCACTTGCGCTCCAGCGGAAAGCCGCGTACGTCGAGCACCGCTAGCTCCCCGCTGGCAAGTTCTGCACAGATCGTACTGGCGGACAGCACAGTAATGCCTAAACCGCCGGCCACAGACTGCTTGACGGCCTCATTGCTACCAAACTCCATACGTGTTTTGAGGGCGACACCGTGCTGCTCGAAAAACTTCTCTGCGGCTAGACGTGTTCCCGAACCCCGTTCGCGCAAAATAAATGGGACGTCCCGCAGACGTGATGGCTCGAGGTCTTTTTCCGACGCCAGGGGATGATCTGACCGGGATACCACCACCAAGGGATTATCGGCGAAAGCTTCCGCGACGACATTCATGTGTTCCGGCGGCTGACCGAGGATGTAGAGGTCGTCCTGGTTATGCACGAGCCGTTCCAGCAAGGTCTCCCGATTACCAATAAACAGGGCGGTGTCGACACCGGGATGTTCCGCGCAAAACCCTCCCAACAGACGTGGGATAAAGTATTTGGCGGTAGAAAGCGTGGCGACCCTCAAACTGCCCTTCTCCAGCCCCTGGAGAGCGGCCAGCTCCTGGGTGAAATACTCCAGCCGGTCCAGAACATCCTGGCAAGCCGATGTCAGTGCTTCCCCGGCCGCTGTCAGATAGATTTTTTTACCAATCTGATCAAAGAGCGGCTGGCCGACTGCCTCGGCAAGTTGTCTGACCTGGATGGACAGGGCGGGTGGCGTCAAATGCAACTCTTCAGCGGCACGAGCGAAGCTCATGTGCCGCGCTACGGCAGCGAAGACCCTGAGTTGGTGCAAAGTGGCATGACGGATAGACATGGTTAACAGTAAACCATAGTAAATTTTAATAGTAATAATATATTTAACTTTTATAAATTAACAGATCATCCACAATGCCACTCAAGCATTGGAACCTAACAGGTTGCTCCAATCACCATCGTCTACCATGACACAAGGAGAGCAAGCATGGCCGTAAAAAAGTATGAGGCCGGTTAAAGGTTGCTGCGCGAGATGGCGCGCAGTAAGGAGATGGTGATCTATGCAGGGTCGATCAATCGAGATCACGTGCACCTGTTGATAGGGATACCACCGAACATATCGGTATCCAAGGCGGTTCAATATTTGAAAGGGAAGAGTTCGCATCGGTTGTTGACGGAGTATGCGGCGCTATGCAAACGGGCACCCTGACTATGTAGCCTTTACCAACCGGCGTTTCCGACCTGTGGCCGACCGAGAAATCAGCATCGACTACGCCATGGAAAGCTTATGAAAATCATTCAACACATTGCTGAATCGGATACAGCAGATCTGAGCGGGCTCTTTGCTGCTTGCACTGACACGGGTGTTGGCAAAACTTGGGTGGCGGCAACCCTGACTCGCCTCCTGGTGCAGCGGGGCCTGCGGGTGCGCCCGCCGGGGATATCACGAGCGGAACCTTGCGGACTGGCACGATGCTTTCTCAGGCCAGCATACTCCATGTCATCGTTTCCCCGGCGCGTAGCGGCACGACTGTTTCCTTCCCGAAACGTAGTTCCTCGGGTACGATCCAGTTCTGCTGCTCCAGGGTGAGAGTGTCCCGGTTGCGCGGCAATCGGTAGAAGTCGGGTCCATGGAAGCTCGCGAAGGCTTCCAGCCGGTCGAGTGCACCGGCTCGCCAGAAAATCTCGGCATAGAGTTCCATTGCAGCGTGCGCGGTATAGATGCCGGCGCAGCCGCAGGCAGACTCCTTGGCTTGACGCGGGTGCGGCGCACTGTCGGTGCCGAGAAAAAACTTTGGGTTGCCGCCAGTGGCTGCGGCGACAAGCGCTGCGCGGTGCGCCTCGCGCTTCAGGAGCGGCAGGCAGTAATGATGTGGTCGTAACCCGCCCTCGAATAACGCATTGCGGTTGAACAGCAGATGGTGGGCGGTAATCGTCGCGGCGATGTTGTTGGGAGCTTGCCGAACGAACTCGACCGCCGCGCGTGTGGTGATGTGCTCCAACACCATGCGCAGGCCGGGAAAATCGCGCGTCAATGGCATGAGGTGCCTGTCGATGAACACTGCCTCACGGTCAAACACGTCCACGCTCGGATCGGTCACTTCGCCGTGCAGCAACAGCGGCAGATCCTGCTTTTCCATCGCCGCGAGCACTGAATAGACGCGTTTCAAATCGGTTACACCACTCTCCGAATGCGTGGTCGCGCCGGTCGGGTAGTATTTGACCGCCTGCACAAAGCTACTGTTTTTTACCTTCTCGATCTCGGATGCCGGCATATTGTCCGTGAGATAAAGTGTCATGAGCGGCTCGAAGCGCATATCCGTTGGGAGTGCCGCGAGGATACGGTCGCGATAGGCCTGTGCTAAATCGACTGTCGTGATGGGGGGTTGAAGATTGGGCATAACCATACCGCGCGCAAAGCGCCTCGCCGTGTCAGGGAGCACCGAGGCCATCATCGCGCCATCCCGAAGATGCAGATGCCAATCATCGGGGCGGGTGAGGGTCAGTCGGTTCACCGGCAGTGCCGACGATTCACCGAGCCCAACTTGGCCGGGTATCGAAGGGCCATCCACTCTAGATACCATCGTTTCTCCTTTTTGATTTTTCGCGCATGGCACCTTCCTGTCGCATAGCGTCAGAGTAACCATTCTAGTCGGATTTCACCGTGTTTACCCAACGATTCTGATAATCCGAGACCGCGGATGAAGGCGTGCATCTGTGCGCCGTCTTTTCTCAATGACATAACAGTTTGTCCCGTAAGGACAAATTGCCAGTACCCGGGTCGCAATAAATCGGGCCGCCAATCCGAAGTGGATACAGATGATTCAGTTGCTTGATCTCTGCATGCACTTGCTCCATGGGCGTGCCACGCGCGAAGACCGGTGAATAAGCGCCAATGGTTCCGGTGTTTCCCTGCGTAAGTGCAATCAGCGCATCAAGCAGTAGGTTATGAGAAAGCGCCATCCCCTCATTGGTCTCCAGGCATACCGCCTCGATCGAGGCAACTGACCAGATGCCCCACAAAGCAAAAATCTCCCGCATTGTCAGGAGAAGAGTCTGAGTGGCTGATAATGGCCGTGCCCATTCTTGAGGGAAGCTGGTGACGGTGTGCTCATCCACCCAGGCGCCCAAGAAACATTCATTGGCCAATGAAGCACTCTTGTGACAACGACGAAACGCAAGAAACTCCCCGACCTGCTGGCAGGCATGGGCAAGGTCGTCTGTTCTCCGAACAAAAAGAAACAGACGTGTGACTGGAGCATCTCGCACCGTCTCGGTAATCGTTGTCATGATGGGATACGCCTCAATTCGGGCTGCCGTCGCATGGCAGCCATGCCGCTTCGGAATTCATGGGTTGCACCAGTCGCAATGACCTGCTGGAGCGGTTTTCTCCGGGCGTTCCAGCGCGACCTGATGGCCACACCTGCCACAACGGTGGATGTCCATCCGGGTGTCCAGCGTCGGGGCGCTGCAATCTTCACAAGGCAAACCGGGGACGCGCTCCACGATCTGGAAGCCAGGCGTGTTGCAGATCGGGCATGGGGTGCAAAGCTTGCGTGTGAGATCATGTGAGGCTTGGGCAATGACCTCCATGCGCATGGGGTTCATATGGGCACGCACGTCGGTTTCCAGGAAGACGCAGCCGTTGTCCGCCACGCCGCAGGCCCAGAAAAAGGCCTCACGCAGCGATACCCAGTCGGCAATCCCTTTGCGGACGCGGGAGTCGTCGGCATGGCGCGGGCGCACTACGATCCCGTGTTCGGGAAAACCTGTCGCACGGGCGAAGATCTCGGCCTGCTCCCAGTCGGTGGTGAGTAGATGAGAAAAGTTGGTCTTACCCGAGGCCATACCGACTACTTCGACCCCCAGAGTATCGTCGATCCAGACGAGCATCTCTACGTTCAAAGGAAACATTCCGGTATATGGGTCCGGCCCAAAGCTGCCCTCGCTAGCGAGTCCCAAGGGCAAATTCGCTAGCTCCATACCGATGCGCGCCTTTTCCCGCGCCGCCTCGATCTGGGTGCCAGCGCGGGGAATGTCGCGGGTGAAGCTACCCAGTTGATCCGTGTTAAAACCCGGCACCAGGACAACATCGCAACCAATGACGGAGGTCAGTATAGGAGTAACGACTTTCTCCTTGCCGTGCTGGGTAAGTAGGGCCACGCTTGAGCCTTTGTAGATGGCGTTTTCCAAGCGCGAATATTTTGCATGCTCTAATTTACGCATCGGTTGTTCCTCTACATAAATAGAATATTCCGCAATAATGGGCAATAATGAGGTATAACTGTAACAGTCGTCATTACTCCATTACCCACGATAAATAGGCATTATGTACATTATCCTGATGATACTTTTTGCCACTTTTTGTCCGTGTTACGTAGGTGAATGCTGCCGTGCTCGTCGTCCATTTGAAAAAGAAACAACCATCGGTTTTCGACCAGTTCTCGCACTAGTTCGTGTTTGGCAATGATCCGATCCATTTCAGATTTCGGTGCTTCGATAAATACATTCAACCGTAAGGGTTCATGCACCCACCGTTCACCGTTGTGGAGTGACTGCAGAGGAAGTCCAACGCGGAGATCTCCTCCGTTTCCTTCCAGTACACCTATAGACCCCCCCACGATGTTGTGGAGTACTTTATTGCCGCTACCAAATTTTTGATTGTCCACAACGGAGCCGTAATACTGCATATTGATCCAGTTGGCGACCACCATTGGTGCCGTCATGATGAGCTCCAAAACGCCAAAGTCTTCATCCTTGCGCCACTCGTAGTCGTGCAGAAATGCCCTTCCGGAAAGGTCGATACCGGCGGTTCTCGAACGGGGTGCGGCGATAAAGGCCGCATTACCGGCAAGACCCCACTCCGGAAATACTTGCGACCAGTCCCGACTGCGTTCTTTAACCAGTGCATCAATAACCCCCGGGGCAGAATCCGGGATGCCCAGCAAACTGGCCCGTTCCATTCGCGTGAGTTGCCCAGCTTGCGCGAGCCACGTTTGTAGCTGTTTCAGGTCCTGCGCATGCGTCGATATCAATCCATCGATATCGAACAAGGTGACCTCATCAACCGTGGTGTCATGCAAGGCCCCTACAAACCGGGTATCTGCAGGAATGAGAATACCTTTTTGCGCAAGTTCTGCGCGTACGACGGGATCGTTCAGCAACATCGCGGTGGCGCGGGCGCTGACTTCACCGGTTTGACCGGCACAGGCTCCGCAATCCAGTCCTGTGGCATAAGGGTTGTTGACCGTGCTGCTGCCGTGCCCGACCAGCAATACCAGCC
>JAPTWR010000191.1:20417-37980 GCA_028065135.1 Acidithiobacillus sp. | reverse complement strand
TCGGTGCCGCGAACCTGCCCCTCAACAGCTTCTCCATGAATCAGCAGCAGATGAGCATGCTGAGCGTGGGCCTGAGTCAGACCTTTCCCTCCTTTGGCAAACTGGGGCTGGAAGGACAACGGGCGGGAGTGGAGGCCCAGGCGGTCGTCGATACCCTGCGCGGCCAGTCCGCCGAGTTGGTGTTGTTGCTGCGCCGTGCCTGGCTGCAAGCCCTCTATACCGAAAATGCCATGGCCACGGTCCGGCACCAGGAACAGTTGGAGGCCGCGAGTGTGCAAGCGGCACTGGCGCTCTACCGGTCCGCACAAGGGACACAGGCCGAGGTACTCCGTGCCCAACTGGCGCGCGACAGTTTGGCCAATGACATCACCAGATTGCAGGCAGAGCAGGCAAGCGATCTGGCGCAAATCGCCCAGATTCTAAACCTGCCGGAACCGCCGTCCATAGAAAAGCAATGGCCGAATCTGCCGCCACCCCCCACTCTTGCCGAAATGGAAGTCCGGCTTTCCGGTCAGCCCCTCCTGCGCGCCGCCCAGGCGCAAACCCGTGCCGCGCAACTGGGCGTGCAGGTAGCCAAAACCAGCTATTGGCCGGACGTCACCGTCAGCGTCGGTTATGGCCAGGATTTCCACCCCGGCAGCCCCAACTGGCTGTCAGCGGGGGTTAACCTGAGCCTGCCGCTATTCCCGGGGGATCGCCAGGACCAGGACGTTGCCGCCGCCCAGGCCAAGGCCCAGCAGGCGCAATATCGCTACGACGATCAACACCTGGCCCTGGCCCAGCAGGCGCGTGCCGCCTTTGCCCGCTATGAATCCTACAAAATCCAGTTGCAGCGCATGGATCGACAACTGCTGCCCACCGCACGGAATGCCTTTTCCGCAACGCTCGCCGCCTACTCGGCGGGACGCGCCGGACTGGATGCGGTGTTGCGCACCCAGAAGGACGTGCTGGACTACGCCCTGACCCGCCTGCAATACCGCCGCGATCTGGCCCTCAGCGCCGCAGAACTGGATTTTCTCGCCACCCAAGGAGAGGGAGAGATACAACCATGAAGCCACGCAACTGGATTATCGGCATCAGCCTACTCGTCATTGGTGTGGGTCTCGGGGCCAATGCGGTCTGGTGGCTGCGAACCCCTGCCGCGGTGCCCGGCGCCCACTCCGCCGCAGATCCGGCAAGTATGCCCAAGCAACGGCACATCCTCTACTGGGCTGCCCCCATGGACCCCAAAATCCATTCGGATCACCCGATGAAGGACAGTATGGGGATGGCCTATATCCCGGTCTATGCCTCCAGCCCGAACGCAAAAAAAGAGTCCGGTCTCAGCATAGATCCACGCCTGGCGCAAAACCTGGGGGTGCGCCTTGTGGCGGTGCAGCACCGGCAGATGGGGCATGCCATCCATACCGTGGGCACCGTGGCGGTGGACGAGAACCGGGTCTATTCCGTCACTCCGCGTTTCTCCGGCTGGGTGACACGCTTGAACGTCCGCGCCGTGGGTGACCCCGTGCAACGTGGCCAGGTGCTCGCCGAGATATATTCTCCCGAACTGTATAGTGCCCAGCAGGAATATCTCATTGCCCGCCGCCAGGGTGGAGGGACGGAAGGCCCGGCATTGCTGGCGGCAGCCCGGGCGAGATTGCGACTGCTGGGCATGCCGGAAAACCAGATCGCGGCTCTCGCCCGGCACGGCACAGCGGAACGCAATGTAGCGGTCATAGCCCCCACTTCCGGGGTGGTCGAGACCCTCCATGCGCGCCAGGGTGGTTATGTCTCGCCGCAAACGAATCTCTATGAAATAGCCAACCTCGACCGGGTTTGGGTCAATGTGGCGCTCTACTCCCATCAGTTGCCCTGGGTACGGATCGGCAACCCCGTGCGTCTGCATCTGCCGGCCTATCCCGGCAAGACCTGGGTAGGACGTTTGAGCTTCCTCTATCCGACCCTCGATCCCAAAAGCCGGACGGTGACGGCCCGACTGAGCTTTCCCAATCCTGGGGGAAACCTGCGCCCCGGCACCTATGCCGACGCCACGGTTCTGGCCAGTCCCGAGGAGACCCTGGCGGTCCCCAGCAGCGCCGTACTGCGTACCGGCCAGAGAGATTACGTGATGCTGGGCGAGGGCCAAGGACACTTCCTGCCGGTACAGGTCGCTCTCGGAGTGGAGGCCGACGGCTGGGTAGCCATCGACAAGGGGCTCAAAGCCGGTGACCGGGTAGTGGAAAGTGCCCAGTTCCTGCTCTATTCCGAATCCCAGTTCCAGTCCGTCAAGGCCCGTATGTTAGGGGGCAATACGGCGTCTACCAAGAGCGCCATGACCGGGATGGATATGGGTCCAGGAGGGCAGTCTCATGATTAGAGCAATCATGCGATGGTGTATGGCAAACCGCGCGCTGGTCGTGATCGCCGCCTTGGTGCTGATTGCCAGTGGTATGTTGGCGATGATGAACATCCCCCTGGAGGCTCTCCCCGACATTTCGCCCACCCAGGTCATCGTCAAGACTTCCTACCCTGGTCAGGCTCCGCAGATTGTTCAGGATCAGGTGACCTACCCCCTGGAGACCACCCTGCAGGAGGTACCCGGTGCCCAGGCCGTGCGCGGCTACTCCATGTTCGGGGACTCCTATGTCTACGTCCTCTTCAAAGGGGGCACCAGCATCTATCAGGCCCGCAACCTGGTACTCCAATACCTGAGCCAGGTGCAGTCCAAGCTGCCGCCGGGGATCACCCCGGCCCTGGGGCCGAACAGTTCGGGGGTGGACTGGATCTTCGAGTATGCCCTCACCGACCCCGACGGGACCTTGAATCTGGCCCAGCTCACCACCTTGCAGAATTGGTTCCTCAAGTACGAACTGCAGGGCATCTCCGGCGTTGCGGAGGTGGCCACGCTAGGGGGCATGGTGCAAGAATACCAGGTGGTGGTGGATCCGCAGAAACTTCTCGCCTACCACCTGACCCTGCCGACGGTGGAGGCCGCCATCCGGGCGGCTAACGGGGAGACCAGCGGTTCGGTGGTGGACATGGGAGACGCCAGTTATATCGTCCGCACCGCGGGCTATATCCATTCCCTGAAAGACCTGCAAGATGCGTCGCTGGCCGTACGCAACGATGTGCCCATTACGCTGCGAGAGGTGGCCCGGGTGCAGTTGGGTCCACAATTGCCCAATGGCGTCGCCGAACTCGACGGTAAGGGTCAGGTGGTGGGCGGTATCGTGATGATGAACCAGGGTGGCAACGCCTATGCCCTCATCCACCGAATTGAGCGCAAGCTCAAGGAACTCCAGCCCTCCCTACCCAAGGGGGTACAAGTCGTCACCACCTATAGCCAAGCCCCGCTTATTCGGCACAGCATTCACACCCTGACCGGCAAGCTGCTGGAAGAATCCCTGGCGGTGGCGCTCATTTCCCTGCTCTTTCTGCTGCGTGCACGTTCGGCGCTGGTCGCCCTCGTCGCCCTGCCGCTGGGAATACTGGCCGCCATCCTCATCATGTGGGCCATGGGCATCCCCGCCAACATCATGTCCCTGGGCGGCATCGCCATTGCCATCGGCGTGATGATGGATGCCCCCGTGGTCATGATCGAGAATATGCACAAACATTTGGAACACAACCCCGGCATCGACCCTTGGGCAGCGGCCATAGCGGCGACGGCGGAGGTCGGTCCGGCACTGTTCTTCTCGCTGATTATCATCGCTGTTTCCTTCCTGCCGGTCTTCGCCTTGGGTGGCGAGGAGGGTAAACTCTTCGCGCCGCTCGCCTTCACCAAGACCTTTTCCATCGCCGCCGCCGCCCTCCTTTCGGTCACCCTGGTGCCCATTTTGATGGCCTGGTTCATCCGCGGCCGCATCCGCCCTGAAAACAAAAACCCCCTGAATCGGGTCCTGGCTTTCCTCTACCGTCCGGTCATCCACACTGTCCTGCGCGCGCCCTGGATTATTTTGATTCTTGCCCTGCTGCTCACGGCCACCCTCTTTTACCCCTGGAACCGTCTGGGATCGGAGTTTATGCCCCCCCTGAACGAGGGGACGCTGCTCTACATGCCGATATTTCAGGACCCCGCCGTCTCCATCGGTGAGGCGGCCATGGTTTTGCAGCAGACGGACCGCATCCTCAAGACCTTCCCCGAGGTGAAAACGGTTTTCGGTCAAGCGGGCAGGGCCCAGACGGCGACAGATCAGGCACCCTTATCGATGTTTGATACCACCGTCACGCTCAAAGAGCCGGATCAGTGGCCCGTCGGGATGACGATACACAAGCTGCAGAACAGGATGAATGAGGCGTTGCGCATTCCTGGCCTGTCCAATGTGTGGACGCAGCCGATCAAGAACCGAGTGGATATGGTCACCACCGGGTTGACAACCCCTCTTGGCATCAAGGTGACGGGTCCGGATCTCGATACCCTGAACCGCCTGGGGCAGAAACTCCAAACGGCTTTGCAGAAAATATCCGGCACCCAGAGTGCCTATGCGGCACGGGTTGCTGGCGGTCGATATATCGTCGTGCGCACTGATCGCAGCAAAGCCGCCCGTTACGGCCTTTCGGTAGCGGATGTGAACCGTCTCGTGGAAACGGCCATTGGCGGCAAGGTCCTGAGCACCGCGGTACAAGGGCTGGAACGCTTCCCGGTGGTTCTCCGTTACCCTCGGGAACTGCGCCAATCCCTGTCCACCCTGATGGAAAGCCGAATCGCCACACCCGACGGTGCCCAGATCCCCCTGGCCCAGGTAGCCGATCTCCGCATCGAGGGGGGGCCAGCGATGCTCACTAGCGACAACAGCCGTCTGAACAGTTGGATCTACATTGACCTGAAACCGGGCACCAACATCGGCGCCTATGTGCCCCGTGCCAAAGCGGCCATTGCGAAGGCCGTCAATCTCCCAGGTGGTTACACCGTCTCCTGGGTGGGCCAGTATCAGATCATGCAGCAAACCACTAAACGCCTGGAACTGGTCATTCCTGCCGTCATTCTGCTGATCGCCCTGCTCCTCTACTTCAACTTCAAGAACTGGGTGGAGGTGGCCATTATCCTGCTGACTTTGCCCCTGTCTCTGGTGGGTGGTTTCTGGCTCATCTATTGGCTGAATTACAAGCTCTCGGTGGCGGTGGCGGTGGGTTTCATCGCCTTGGCGGGAGTGGCGGCGGAATTCGGGGTGGTGATGCTTCTCTACCTGGACCAGGCCCTCCTCCGGCGGCAGGCCAGTGACACCTTGCGGAACTGGCACGACCTTCGGCTGACCGTCATTGAGGGGACCATGCTGCGCCTGCGGCCATTGGCCATGACCTTTACCCTGGTGGTGGGTGGCCTCTTACCCATCATGTTCAGCCATGGCGCCGGTGCCGATGTGATGAAGCGCATTGCCGCCCCCATGGTGGGCGGCATGTTCAGCGCCGCGTTGCTGGCCTTGCTGGTAATTCCTGCCCTTTACGCCCTGTGGCAGAAGCGGCGATTGGGCCTACGCTGATGGGGCTACGGATGAGGAGGAAGTAATGATCATGGGTGGAAAGGAGGGATACTGCGGGAGTTTTTGTAGCGACAGCAACGTTGGAATTCAACAAGGAAACAGTTTAACAATAGCAAGGAGACGACAATGAAACGCTTCTATCTCGCCCTCATTCTGCTGTGTTCTTCGGCGGTCACGCTTCCGGCACAGGCGGCCATGGACAATATGGGTGGCACCAAAAACATGGCCGGGGCACAGGCGGTCAAGGCCCAGATATTCATGGGACATGGCAAAATCAACAGCATCAATCCCACCGGCACAGTCAACGTTGCCATGGGCCCCGTCAAGGCCCTTGATTGGCCCAAGATGTCCATGAATTTCCTGGTCATGGACAAGGCCATGCTCGCCAGTCTTAAGATTGGCGAGCATGTGAATTTCGACTTCTCAAAAGATACTGCCGGGGGGTACGTGATCACCAGGATATCGCCAGCCAAATAAAAAAATATGGGGCATCCCCGTAACCGGCCTAATCCGGCCTGGGCGTCCCCAAGGGGGCGCCAGTACAAAATGGTCAGTCGGCGCGCATTTCCTGCACTCTGCATTGGGGCGCATTCACGGTGCCGGCAAGTCAGTGACCAAGGCCACCACGCCGCCGCTGGATACGGTGGCTGCGGATTTGCCACAAGGTCAACAGCAACCCCACCACCACGTAGGAAATCACGGCGATAAACAGTACCAGAGGTGGATGCACGGCGACCAGGGCCACAACCAGTACCACAAAGATGGCTAAGGCAAAAGGTACCCGCCCGTGCAGGTCAAAATCCTTGAAACTGCGGAAACGGACATTACTGACCATCAACAGGCCCAACGCGTAGACCAGTCCCAGCGCCAGATACTCGCTAATCTGTGTCAGCCAGGGATATCCCTCCCCTACCGCCACCCAGACCAGACTGGCCAGCACTGCCGCCGCTGTGGGTATGGGCAAGCCTTGGAAGTAGCGCTTGGATGCGCTATGCACCTGAGTGTTAAAGCGGGCCAGGCGCAGAGCACCACAGGCAGTATAGATAAAGGCCCCCAGCCACCCGAATTTGCCGAAATCCTGCAGCCCCCACAGAAATACCAAAATGGCTGGCGCCATACCAAAGGCAATCACATCCGCCAATGAATCATATTCCGCGCCGAATGCGCTTTCCGTATGCGTCATCCTTGCCACGCGCCCATCCAGGCCATCGAGAATCATGGCAATAAAAATGACGATGGCGGCCACCCGGTAGTGACCGTTGATGGAAGCAATGATGGAATAAAAACCGGCAAACAGGCTGGCCGTGGTAAAGAGGTTGGGCAGAACATAAACCCCACGGCGCGGATATCTGGGATTCATGGCTGTTGGGCACCCAAGGTCGCAATACACTGGGCACCCGCACGCACCCGTTCGCCTACGGCCACCAGGGGCTGGGCATTGACCGGCAGGTAGGTGTCTACCCGCGAACCAAAGCGGATAAAGCCGAAGCGCTGTCCCGCGGCCACGCCGCTATCGGCCGCGACATGACAAACAATACGCCGCGCGACCAACCCTGCCACCTGTACGACAGTCACGTCGCTGCCATCGTCGGTTTTCACCCAAAGGGCATTGCGTTCGTTCTCCAAAGAAGCCTTGTCGAGGGCGGCATTGAAGAATTTACCCGGAAAATACCAGGTTTTCTGCACCTGTCCCTTAACCGGCATGCGATTCACATGCACATCAAACACATTCATAAAGATACTGATCTTGAGCGCAGGACGGGAAAGATAGGGATCGTCAACCTGCTCAACGGCGATCACCTTGCCATCAGCGGGGCACACCACCGATCTTTCCGATAACACCGGCAGGGGACGCCGCGGATCACGAAAGAACTGGAGGCTGAAGAGAAAAAGCAGATAAAACGGCGCAGCCCACCAGCCATTCGTAAATATCTGCAGCACAATGGCGACACCTAAAAACAAGGCCAAAAAAGGCCAGCCTTCGCGCGCCAGTAAGGGATAAGGATAGTCTGTTTTCATGGGCGGAGCGTATCAGGAGCCGGACAATGATAAAAGGGCGGGATCAGCACAGGCAGATTACTTTTTGCCCACAGTCATTCCGCCCGTGCAGACTATCGCCAATCCCGGCCGCAAACTTTAGTTGCGTGAACGGTCCACGATCCGGTTCTGGCCGATCCAGGTCATCATTGAGCGCAGCTTGTTGCCCACCACTTCAATGGGGTGCTCCGCCCCAATTCGGCGCATAGCCTGCATGGTCGGCTTACCTGACTGATTCTCCAGAATAAACTCCTTGGCAAACTGACCATTCTGAATTTCGGTCAAAATCTTCTTCATCTCCGCCTTGGTATCCGCATTTACAACCCGCGGGCCGCGCGTCAGGTCGCCGTACTCCGCCGTATTAGAAATGGAGTAGCGCATATTGCTGATGCCGCCTTCGTACATGAGGTCGACAATCAGCTTCAGTTCATGCATGCACTCGAAATAGGCCATTTCTGGCGCATAACCGGCTTCCACCAGCGTCTCAAAACCTGCCTGCACCAACGCCGTAGCGCCACCACACAGCACCGCTTGCTCGCCAAACAAATCCGTTTCGGTTTCTTCCCGGAAGCTGGTCTCGATCACGCCGGCACGGGTACCACCGTTGGCCTTAGCATAGGACAACGCAATATTGGTGGCATTACCGCTTGCATCCTGATGGACCGCGATCAGGCTGGGCACACCGCCACCTTGCGTATAGGTAGAACGCACCAGATGACCGGGTCCCTTAGGCGCCACCAGGAAGCAGTCCAGATCGGCGCGCGGATGAATCTGGCCAAAGTGGACGTTAAAGCCATGGGCAAACGCCAGTGCCGCACCCTGCTTGATGTTCGGCGCGATTTCATCGCGATACAGCGCGCCCTGGCCTTCATCGGGGGTCAGGATCATGATCACATCGGCTGCGGCCACGGCTGCGGCAACCTCCTTGACGGCCAGTCCGGCATTACTGGCTTTCTCCCAGGAGGAAGAATCCTTGCGCAAAGCAACGACCACGCTGACGCCGGAATCCTTGAGGTTCAAGGCGTGGGCATGTCCCTGGGAACCGTAGCCGATGATGGCCACCTGCTTCTTCTGGATCAGGGCGAGATCGGCGTCGTTATCGTAATAAACCTTCATGTGAAACCTCTTTTTATTTGGTTAAGTGATTGTAAATTTTTATTTATGGATTAGATTGCCTTGGCACCGCGACTGATGGCGCTGGCACCGCTGCGTACCACTTCAATGACCATACCGGGGTCCAGAGCATGGATAAAGGCATCCAGCTTCTCGCCTGTACCCGTCAGCTCCATCGTGTAGGAGCGGTCCGTCACGTCAATGATACGCCCCCGGAAAACATCCGACAGCCTTTTGACCTCCTCGCGATCCTGCCCTACGGCATGAACCTTGATCAGCATCAGCTCGCGCTCAATGTGCGGCCCCTCGGTCAAGTCGTGCACGCGTATGACTTCCACAAGCTTATTCAACTGCTTGAGGACCTGCTCCATGATTTCCTCGGAACCTCGCGTCGCCACCGTCATCCGCGAAATACTCGGATCGTGAGTCGGCGCGACAGTCATCGCCTCAATGTTATAACCACGCGCCGAGAACAGCCCCGCCACTCGTGACAGGGCACCCGCTTCATTCTCCAGCAAGATAGAGATGATATGGCGCATGGGTTATACCAGAATCATTTCAGAGAGGGCCGCACCCGCAGGCACCATGGGGTAGACGTTTTCCTGCGGATCTACCTGGAAATCCATGAACACCATGCGGTCTTTAAGGCGCAGTGCCTCACGGATCACTGGTTCCACATCAGCAGGGGTATCCGCGCGCAGGCCGATATGGCCATAAGCTTCGGCCAATTTCACGAAGTCAGGCAAGGCATCCACATAGCTCATGGCGTAACGATTTTCATAGAAAAACTCCTGCCATTGACGCACCATCCCCAGATAATGATTGTTGAGACACGCCACCTTGACGGGCAGGTTATACTGCAGGCAGGTGGACAACTCCTGAATATTCATCTGGATGCTACCATCTCCCGTCACACAAACCACCGTCGCATCCGGTTCGGCAACCTGCGCACCCATGGCCGCAGGCAGCCCGAAGCCCATAGTGCCCAATCCGCCACTATTGATCCAGCGACGTGGCTGGTCGAAACCATAGAATTGCGCGGCCCACATCTGGTGTTGGCCCACATCCGAGGTGACGATGGCGTTACCACCGGTAAGCTCAAACAATTTCTGCACCACAAGCTGCGGCTTGATGATCCGGTCGTCCTGATTATAGTGCAGACAATCGCGCTGCCGCCATTCTTCAATCTGCGTCCACCACGCCTGCATGGCTTGCGGATCATTGCGCTGACCATTTTCCGCCAGAATCTGGTTCATCTCCAGCAGTACCTGCTGCAAATCGCCGACGACGGGCACATCCACCCGCACATTCTTGGAGATGGAGGACGGATCAACATCCACATGCACAATCCGGGCGTGCGGCGCGAATTTGGTGAGGTTGCCGGTGACGCGGTCGTCAAAACGCGCACCCAGGGCCACCAGCACATCACAGTGCTGTACCGCCATATTGGCTTCGTAGGTACCGTGCATACCCAGCATCCCCAAAAACTGGCGATCCGACGCCGGGTAAGCGCCCAACCCCATGAGCGTATTCGTGATGGGCGCGCCCAAAGTGCGCACCAGCTTGCGCAGTTCTCCGGAAGCGTTACCGAGGATAATGCCACCGCCGGTATAGAACATCGGCCGCTGCGCACCGGTAACGAGCTGCATGGCTTTACGCACCTGCCCCGGATGGCCTTTCAGCGTCGGTTTATAGGAACGCAGACTGATTTTTTCCGGGTAATGATAATGGGTTTTGTGGCTGGTAATATCCTTGGGGATGTCCACCAGCACCGGGCCTGGCCGCCCCGTCGCCGCCAGATAAAAAGCCGTCTTCAGGGTGCTCGCCAGATCGCGGACATCCTTCACCAAGAAATTATGCTTGGTGCAGGGCCGCGTAATACCCACCGTGTCCACTTCCTGAAAGGCATCATTACCGATGAGCGCAACGGGCACTTGCCCGGTGATCACCACTATGGGCACCGAGTCCATATACGCCGTGGCAATGCCGGTCACCGCATTGGTGGCACCCGGACCACTGGTGACCAGCGCCACACCAACCTTGCCAGTGACCCGGGAATAAGCATCTGCTGCATGCACTGCCGCCTGCTCATGACGTACGAGAATATGCTTGACGGCATCCTGCTGTGCGAGCTCGTCATAAATATACAGCACCGCACCGCCCGGATAACCGAAGACATGTTCCACACCTTCA
The DNA here is from genome assembly GCA_028065135.1 of Acidithiobacillus sp. The sequence continues at coordinate 27,175 of JAPTWR010000191.1, read as the reverse complement.
TCACGCAACGCACGGACCACAATCTCCGCACCCGTCAGGTCTTCTTCTACCAGATCGGGACTTGGGCGATTTTGCGTAGTCGTCAGGGACGTCATCGTCGTACTCCTCAGGGAATAAAGTATTAGCGCAAAAAGCTAGACATTTTTTGCTGTGAGGTCAAATAAAAATGCCTTGGCGCATACGGCTTGTCATCTATGGTACCGCGGTCAGCGGCACGTTTTCCGGCCTAGTGGCTGTGCAGATATTCCAGATAATCGCGCGCCTTGCTGACCAACGCCTCCGGCAATCCGCGTTTTGCCGCAATAACCAGACCCAGGGAACGCCCCGGCACCCCGATCTGCAGCTCGTAGGTGGGCTCCAAGCGCTCCTGATCAAAGCGCATGGAGGCATTACACAGGCAAGCGTGGGTATCGGCAAAAGCCTTGAGCGGGGTGAGATGGGTAGTCACCATACCCCGCACCCCGCGTCCCGCCAGATGATCAAGCACGGCCATCGCCAGCGCTGCGCCCTCTTCCGGGTCCGTGCCGGTACCCAGCTCATCCAACAGGATAAGGGTATGATCATCCGCATCCGCAAGTAGTCTTTTCAGGATCTCCACATGACCAGAATAGGTAGACAACTCAAAAGCGACACTTTGCGGATCACCCATATCCACAAAAACATGTGTGAAATTCCCAACCACGGCGCGCCCTTCTACCGGGATATGCAAGCCGCAATGGGCCATTACCGTAAGCAACCCAACCGTCTTCAGAGCGACACTCTTGCCGCCGCTGTTGGGTCCGGTCACCACCAGAATCGGGGACTCGGCATCAATATGCACGGATAACGGTTTGGGCCGTGGACCCCGCTTCTCCGCATAAGCGAGGACGAGTTGCGGGTGATAGGCCACTTCCAGTACCAGCACCGGCACGTCCACCATCTCAGCCGCTTTGCCATGCAGATGGATGGACAGTTGCGCGCCCGCGATGGCCAGATCCAGCCAGGTCAGTGACTCGACCAAATGCTGTAAGCCAATCAGGCGCTCACGCGCGGCATCGCTGAGGGCGCGGAGGATAGCCTGGTTCTCCTGTTCGATACGGCCAGCGATCTTCTCCAGATGGTTATTACCCGCCACCACCTCCATCGGCTCCACCAGAACGCCATGTCCGCCTGGGCCGGTACCGCGCCGCACCCCGCGAATCTTGTCCACTGCCCCATCGGGCAAGTGCACGCAGGCGCGCTGGCTGGACCAGTGGACCTTCGCTCCCGGCGCACGCAGATGCCCCTGCAGGGTCCTTTGAATCTGCTCGCGCTCCGTCTTCAACTCACCATGCAACTGGCGCAGGGTATCATTACCATCTTCGCGTACGCTGCCGTTGGCTAGGAGAACAGCGTCGATCTGGGGTAACAGGTCCGCTGCCGCGTCCAGCCGCTCCGCCCCGGTGGGCAACAGCGCAGGACGTTTCTCCACATAAGGACGCAACTGCAAACCGACCCGCAGCACCAGCGCCAGATTACGCAAGGCGGTACCCGCCAGCGCCGCACCAGGAGAGGCTACCTGGCGAATACCGGCGCGCACATCCGGCAGCTCCGGGAGAATCGGGCCTTCGCCCGACTCCAGGCCAACGCGGGCGGCGGTGATGGCCGCCTGCAACTGGCGCGCGACGCCCACTGTGGGGGCGGGTGCGAGGTTACGCGCCGCCTCGGCCCCGAAAGGCGTCGCACAGAGCTTTTCGAGCAAGCGGCGAATGCCCCCGAATTCCAGGGGCTTCAGGTCAGCTTCCATGGGTTCTCCCGATAATTAGCCCGCCCAAGGGTACAAAAGGCCTGGCGGCAATGCCAACCCAATCAGTTTTGAAAAATTTCCCGCCACCAGCGTTTGCGGCCTTCGGGCACAACAAACTCCCCCAAAGGATCGGGAGGTACCCGCGAGAATACCCAGCCGGCTGGAATCACCTTTCCGCTGCTGCCACAAGACGCCCCCAAATGGTTGGGATCGTAAATCTTGATCAGCCGCGGATGCTCAAAATCATCCACATAGACGATACCCAGATATGTCTCTTTATGGTCGTGATGCAGCAAGGTACCGATCGCGTCCAGCACTTTGCAAAAGGTCACGGCATCAAGTGGCGCCTGCGGAAAATCCACCCCAACGAAGTACACATACCAGCCATTATCGGCCTGTTCTGCGAGCGTTTTCTGAAACTCATCCCAACGCGACCACGCACGAATACCGCGCAGCATTCCGTTGTATAATTCCATGAACTCAGACATCAGCCCTCCTCCATAACCCCTTGAAAACTGACCAACACCCTGCGGCTGATTGGCCGCACCCGATGTTCGAAAAGAAAAACCCCCTGCCAGCCCCCCAGCGCCGCCCGCCCCTCCCGTACGGGGATGATCAGGCTATTCTGGGTCAGCACACTGCGCAGGTGCGCCGACATATCATCAGTTCCTTCATTGCGATGACGAAAATCAGGATCGCCATCCGGAACCAAACGCGCAAAATAATCCAGGATATCCGCTCGTACATCCGGATCGGCATTTTCTTGCAGTAATAAACTGGCTGAGGTGTGTGGCACGAAGAGATTCGCCCATCCTGCCCAGGCATCGACTTCCCGCAACCAAGCCTGCAATTTCTGAGTGAGTTCATATAGGCCGCGACCACCATTGTTCACCTGCCATTCATGACTGCAATGCCGCATCACCGCTCCCCTGCCCCGTTTCGACACCCGTTTCAGCCGTGGCGACATCGGCCTCTCCTGCCCCTTTTCCGCGTCGCCGCGCCCGGAAAAAGTCCCTTAGTAATGTCGCGGAGGGTGCGGCCAGCACGCCCCCCTCCGTCACGATACGATGGTTAAAGCGGCCATCCTCCAAGAGATGGTAAAGACTTTCCACTGCGCCCGTCTTAGGATCCGACGCCGCATAGACGAGACGCGCAACTCGCGCATGCAGCATCGCCCCAACACACATAACGCAAGGCTCCAGCGTAACATAGAGGGTAGCACCCGTTAGCCGATAATTCTGCAAAACCTGTGCCGCCTGACGCAGCACGAGCATTTCCGCATGGGCACTGGGATCATGGCTATGAACAGGCGTGTTATGCGCCGCCGCCAGCAGATGGCCGTCAGCGTCCAGCAACACTGCGCCCACCGGAACCTCGCCCTGAACGGCGCCACGCGTCGCATAATCCAGCGCCAGCGTCATCCACGCCAGATCCCTGCAATGACCATCCGCTCTCGTCAAAATCATGGAACTCCAAAATTACTCTCGCCAAAAGTCGCGTTGGTATGGCCACCCCCACCGGGTTTCGCGCCTATGGTAACAATTTCTCGGTCAGCGCGCCTTGACAGAATCGGGAATGCTGCTAATTTCCCCCGCGTGTTGCAAAAAGTATTCGTGCGTTGCGCAAGTGCCGTTGAGTGTTCTGCAAAGCAAATTTATGTAATATTCGTCAGCTCATAAAAGGGAATAAACGTGCTGCGCTTACCAAGTCCTCCTTTGCTCGGCCTGGATATTAGTCCGGACGCAGTCAAGCTCGTTGAACTCTCGCAGTCCAGGGGGAGGCTTCGCGTCGAACATGCGGACTCCGAAGCACTTCCGCCGGGCGCCCTTAATGATCGTGACATCCAGGACGCTACAGCGGTCAGCCGGGCGCTACACACCATTCTGGAGCGGTCCCGCATCCGGACCAAGGCCGTGGCAACCGCCCTGCCGGCCAATACGGCCATCGTCAAGATCATTTCTCTTCCGGCTGAACTGGACGAGGTGGGTATTGAAGAGCAGATTCGCTTTGAGAGCAGCCAATATATTCCCTACAGTATTGACGCCGTCAATTTTGATTTCGCGGTGCTTGGCCCCGATGAAGTCAGAAAAGGTTATAATCATGTCCTGCTGGTAGCGTGCAAAAAAGAAGCCATTGAAGATCGTGCCGCGGTCCTCGAAGAGGTAGGCTTAAAACCAAAAATCATTGATGTCAAACCCTTTGCTCTCTGGTTATTACATGAGCACCTCACCAGAGCGTCGCCACTAGCACACGACACCTCAGGCGGAGCGGTCATTCTGGTGGAAATAGGTAGTGTCACCACAAATATCAACGTGTTTCAGGAAGGGCATCCGGTTTACTCCCGTGAGCATAACTTTGGCTTGGGTCGTCTGATTGAAGAAATACAGCGTCGTTATAGCCTCGATGCCAATGTCGCACAACGCATGGAGCGCTTCGGTGGTTTGCCTCCCGAATATGAGCGTGATGTACTTAATCCCTTCGCCCGGAGTATGGCTCAGGAACTGTTTCGTTCTCTTGATTTCTTTCAGGCCAGCATGCCGGATATTTCCGCAGGATCGGTGCATCTTTTTGGTATCGGCGCTAAAATTCCGCAGCTTGCAGAGCAATTGCGTCAACTCGTGAGTTTTCCGGTTTACGTGCCTGATCCTTTCGCGGGCATGGAAATAGCCCCTCAGATCAGCCGTCGCTTTATGGATGCAGACAGATCGTCTCTGGCGGTTGCCTGTGGGCTGGCGCTCAGGAGGATTCCGGCATGATTCGCATCAACCTGCTGCCCTATCGAGAGGCTCAGCGCGCACAACGCAGTCAGCTGCTAGTGTTAGCCTTTATCGGCGTTCTGCTGCTTGCCGCTCTGCTCTATTATGGTATCTACAGTATTTTTAGTGCGCGGGTCTCTGCTGAACAGCAAAAAGTGCGGTATTTGCAAGGGGTCACCACCCAACTGGATAAAAAAATCGCGTCCATTGCCGATCTGCGTAAAAAACGTGATGAACTGCTTTCCCGTGAGGGTATCATTACCGACCTGCAAGACCAGCGGGATATGGTAGTGCGACTCTTCAACACGTTGGCTCAGGTAACTCCCGATGGCATCTTTCTGACGAAACTTCAGCAGACGGGTAATTCCATTAGGGTGAATGGTTATTCCCAGACAAACAGTCAGGTCGCGGCATTTATGCGCAACATCGAAGCTTCAAAAATTTTTGCGAAGCCGGAACTGAACATCATCAGCAAGTCCAAACTGGGCAATGAAGAGGTAGGACAATTTACGCTGCAGATGAGCATCCGCACACCGGCTACCGCGAATAAAAGTGACGCATCCGCGCAGCACAAGGATACTCAGCCATGACCTTTGATGAATTCCGTAACCTGCAAATGGATGATGTCATCCGCTGGCCGATCAAGACCAAGCTCATCATCGTCGCCATCATTGTCCTGATTCTCGGTATCCTGGTCTGGTTTGAGTTCATTGCACCCGAAAACGACCAATATCATCAACTAAAAACTCAGGAAGACAGCCTGAAGCTCCAGGTGCGGCAAAAACAATTGCTGGCCGCCTCCCTACCCGCCTATCAAGCCCAGATCAAGGAAATGAATCTGCGTTTTCAGAACTTTCTGCAGCAGTTGCCCAACCGCACCCAGATCCCTTCGTTGCTGGATGATGTAACCTTGGCCGGACGTAGTCGCGGGCTGGATTTCGAACTGTTCCAGCCTACGGGAGAAGTGAACAAGAATTTTTATGCGGAGATCCCGGTCAAGCTCAAAGTGGTCGGCACCTACAGTGACATCGGACGCTTCGCCGCCGCGGTCGCCGCCATGCCTCGTATTGTGACCATCAACAATATCGGCATCACCCGGATGCCTAACGCGGGGGCGACCAGCGCGGCCAAGGCACAGGCAGCCCAGCAATTGGTGATGCAGTGTACAGCAACCACATATCGCTATCTGGGGGGCAAACCATGAAACGCGCTCTCAGTGTCCTAATGATGCTTACCGGCATGGCACTGTTGAGTGGTTGCTCAGATAGCGACAACCTCAGCCGTCTTCAGGCTTTTGTCGCCGCCGGCCCCAAAACCAACACACACATTATGCCGCTGCCCAAGACGGTTACCTACAAGCCGAAGGCCTATGAAAATCCGATCAACCGTGACCCCTTCACGAGCTTCTCTGAGCTTCTTTTGCGCAAGGAGGCCGCTGCCGCCAGCACCGGACCACGTCCCGTCAGCCATGGACCTGTCCAGCCGCTGGAAAAATATGCCCTTTCCAGCCTGAGCATAACCGGTATTGTCCGGGACAATCAGGGCAGACTCTGGGCCGTGGTTGGCACGCCGGATCATAAAGTCTATCGCGCGACGATCGGCAGCTACATTGGCACCCATGACGGTCGCATCGTGAAGATTGATGACGGCATGACGAAACGGTCGGTCACCGTCGAACAATACCTGCCCAACGCCTTCGGTGGATTCCAGAAAAAACCGACTGTTTTGCAGATGCAAAACGGCAACTGAACATGACTTGCCTAACCCCCAAGAATACAGAGGATAGCGAAAAGATGAGCACAGCATCCATTACCGCCCGCCACGCCCGCCGTGTTGCAGTACCGCGCCTGCAGCTCCACTCCTTGGCGCTGAGACCGGTGACGCTTGCGGTCATGGCGGCGGCGCTCTGCCTGAGTTCAGGGGCCGCCTGGGCAGAAAGTCTCATCACCGGCGTTACTCCGGTACAGGACCAGCATGGCACGGCCCTCCTCATCCGCAGCAACAGCCGACCGGCTTATGATGTCAACTCCCTCGACGGTGGCTATCGGCTGCGGATCGATTTCAACAATGCACATTTCATGAGCTCGGTGGGAACGATCGCAAGCAGCGGCGCGGTCGAGAATGTGCTCGCGGAAAACATCGGGCACAACGCCAGACTTGATCTGCTCCTAAAGTCACCACAGGCGATCATGGTAGCACCCACACCGGGCGGTTACCGCCTCGCCCTGGTGGCGGAA
>JAPTWR010000191.1:0-20317 GCA_028065135.1 Acidithiobacillus sp. | reverse complement strand
AAAGTCACCACAGGCGATCATGGTAGCACCCACACCGGGCGGTTACCGCCTCGCCCTGGTGGCGGAACGGGGTAAGGGTGTGGCCGCCGCCCCGAGCGCGGCGAGTGTGCCCACCAGCAACGTCGCCGCGACGCCTGCCATGCCCGTACCTGTCCAAACTGCGGGCACTCAGATCAACGACTTGAATTTCAAGCGTGGCAAGAACGGTGGTGGGATTCTGGATCTTTCCATCTCCGGCCCGCAACCGCAGATGAACGTCACCCGCGAGAATGGCGCCCTCGTCGTCGATCTCAAAGACACGGTCATTCCCTCCAGCTATACCCATCGTTTCGGGGTCGGCCAGTTCGGCACCCCGGTTCAGTATGTGGATAGTTATCCTCTGGGGCATAGCACCCGGCTGGTTTTTGCCATTCATGGTCCTTACGAATACTCGGCTTATCAGCTGGGGCAACGCACCATGATCGATGTACACCCCAAAACCACTGAGACAAGCAGCAATCCCGACTCCGGTGCGCGCCTCAGTATGGATTTTCAGAACATCAGCGTGCGCGATGCCCTGCAGGTGATTGCCGACTTCACGCACCAAAACATCGTCGTCTCCAACAATGTGAGCGGCAGCCTTTCCCTCCGCCTCAAGAACGAGCCGTGGGAAGAAGCCCTGCAAGTGATTCTGGAGTCTCAGGGACTGGCGGCAAAACATATCGGCAACATTCTCTGGGTGGCCCCCGCTAACCAGATTGCCAGTCAGGAGGAGGCGCAACTGAAGGCCGCCGCCAGCAAACGCAAGCTTGAGCCACTGGAGACGGAACTGATCCAGATCAAATATGCAAAAGCCTCAGAGATTGCCTCCCTGCTGCAGGGCTTTGACCAAAACCAGCAGCCCGGAGTTGCAGGGGCCGACAACGGCATGAACATGAACCCCGCACAGAATGCAGCCCTGGCCAGTGCATTGGGCATTCCGAACTCCAGTCTTATTGGCAACTCGCTGCTCGGCCCACGCGGCTCGGTAGCAGTGGTAACCCGTACCAACAGCCTGCTGGTGCGGGACACTCCGCAGGATATCGCCAACATTAAAAACCTGATCACCAAAATCGATCGTCCGGTCCCGCAGGTATTGATTGAAACGCGCATTGTGCAGATCACCACCAATGCCGCCCAGTCTCTGGGCGTCAATTGGGGCGGAACCTATACCGGCGGCGGTGGTGGTGGCGTCATCAACCTGTCGGGTACCGGTGCTACGGGGGTCACCTCGACGCAGGGTGGCGCCTACCCGATGTCTGGAACTTCCACCACCAGCGGAACCGGTTTCACCACCCCGGCGCTGGTGAATCTGACACCCTCCACCGCGGGCAGCGCCCTCGCGGGCAGCAATCCAGCATCGCTGGGTTTTGCTCTGGGCACCGCTGCGGGCAATCGCATCCTGAATCTGCAATTACAGGCTCTGCAAGCGAATAACCGCGCCAAGATTATCTCCAGCCCGAAAGTCCTCACTCAGGACAACGAAAAAGCGGTCATCGAACAGGGTCAGGAAATCCCCTATCAGCAATCCACCAGCAGCGGTGCGACGGCGGTATCCTTCAAGAAAGCGGTGCTCAGCCTGAACGTCACGCCACACATCTCGCCCAACGGCAAGATCACCCTGGACGTGGATGCACAAAACGACCAGCCTAACTACGCCCAGGCCCTGCCTTCCGGCATCCCGATTGATACCCAGCAAGTTAAAACCAAGCTGTTGGTCAATAATGGCCAAACCGTCGTCATCGGTGGCATTTATACGGACTCGACCACCCAGACGGAAACCGGGGTCCCGTTATTGAGAGACATCCCGCTGCTCGGCTGGCTCTTCAAGAGCCACCTCAACAATGTGGCGAAAACGGAGTTGCTGGTTTTTCTGACCCCCAAGGTGATTGGCGGCGATGCCCCAGATGGCTTGGGCGGGACATCCGGCAGCGCCAATCTCGGGCAATGACCGGAAGCATCATCCTTATCGGTCCCATGGGATCGGGTAAATCCACCATCGGGCGGCTTCTGGCCGCCCGCTTGCATCTTCCTTATGTGGACAGTGACGCGCTCATCGTCAGTCATACCGGCGTGGATATCCCCACCATTTTTGAAATTGAGGGGGAATCGGGCTTTCGCGAGCGGGAGCGCAAAGTGATCGCCGATCTCGCCACCCAGAGTGAAGCGATCGTACTGGCCACTGGTGGTGGCGCCATACTCGACCCCGCTAATCGCCGTCATTTACGCCGCATGGGCAAGGTCATCTACCTGGATGTCAGTGTCGACGAGCAACTCAAACGTATCCGCCATGATCGCAACCGTCCCTTACTGCAAAATACCGACCTGGACAGCCGCCTGCAAACTCTGGCCGAACAGCGCCACACGCTTTATCAGGAAACCGCGCATTGGCGGATACTGGGAGATGGTCTGCGCTCGGATCAGGTTTTGCGCCGCATACTGCGACATCTCCAACCGCGGTCTGGGCAGATCCCCGCGCGCGGATAGCCGTAGAAACAAGCTCAAGATGGCGTTATAGGGGCGACCCACTTGCCTCAACGTAAAAGAACCCCAACAATGGGGCATAAATCGGTCCACAAGAGTAAACATCATGCACAGTCTTCGCGTCGATCTGGGGCAGCGCGGCTATCCCATCCACATAGGCACTGGTATTCTTGCCGACCCGGCCCTCTTCGCGCCCGCTCTGAGCACAGGCCCTGTCGCTATTATCACGGACAGCAATGTCGCCCCCCTCTATCTGGAAGCACTACAGAAAACCCTGAGGAAACTTGAAAAAGACGTGCTGACCGTCACGCTGGCGGCCGGTGAAGCGAGTAAATCCCTCGCTAATATCCAGGAAATCACCGGCCGCCTGCTGAGTGCGGGTTACGGGCGTGATTGTACCCTTTGTGCCCTTGGCGGCGGCGTCGTAGGAGATATCACCGGCTTCGCCGCCGCGGTCTATCAGCGCGGGGTCGCCTGTATTCAAGTGCCGACCAGCCTGCTTGCCATGGTGGACTCCTCTGTCGGCGGCAAGACTGGAGTCAATCACCCCCTGGGTAAAAACATGATCGGCGCTTTTTACCAGCCGCGTGCCGTGATCGCCGACACCGACACCCTGGACAGTCTGCCCGACCGGGAATTCCGCTCTGGCCTGGCCGAGGTCATCAAATATGGTCTGATCAACGATCAGGGCTTTTTCTCCTGGCTCGAAGACCATATGGATGCTGTGCTTGCCCGGGAGGCCGACGCCCTGGCCAAGGTGATCCAATACTCCTGCAAAGACAAGGCTGACGTCGTGGCGCGCGACGAGCTGGAGGGGGGTTTACGGGCCATTCTCAACCTCGGTCACACCTTCGGCCATGCCATTGAGGCAGCGACCGGCTACGACCAGTACCTCCATGGCGAAGCTGTGGCCATCGGCATCGTCATGGCAGCAGACCTTTCCCGCCGCCTCGACCTGATTCGGGAGAGCGAACAGAACCGTATCTACGCCCTCGTTAAGGCCACCGGGTTGCCCACCTTCGCACCAGCGTTCCCCATCGACGATTATCTCGCCTTTATGCGTGTCGACAAGAAAGCGGAAGGGGGTCGGGTGCGCTTCATCCTGCTGCGTGGCATTGGGAGTGCGGTGATTACCGGCGATGTTCCCCCGGCGGCCATCGCCCAGACCCTTCAAGCCTTCATGGAGCATGAACATGCATGAGATCAATAAAGCCACTGCGGAATTGCAGGAGGAAATGGCTCGACGTATCGCGCTGAACCCGGGCGGCACCCGCCGTATTGGCAATTTCGGTTTCATCGAGCTGGAAGAAACCTGGGGGGACGAAGCCACCATCATCAATACCGCGCGCATCAGCACCACCAACCAGCGTCTCCAAAACGGGCACGACTTTTCAGAGCGCGACCGTGCCCTGCTCTACCAGTTACTCCGTGATCAACATGGCACGCCTTTTGAGACCGTCTATTTTCGCTTCCGCTTTATCGCGCCGATTTTCGTGTTGCGCCAGTGGGTTAAACACCGCATTTCCAGCTGGAATGAGTTTTCCATGCGCTATCGCAAGCCGATCTCCGTCGCTTATGTGCCTGACGCCGCAGCGCGCACGGTGGATGGCTTTGCGGTGTTGGACGAGGCTGCCATCGCCGAATACGAAGCGCTGATGGCGCAGCTCTTTGACTGGTACGAGCGGCAATACAGCGCTGCTTGCAGTCGCATTGATCTGGCGCGCGAGCGCGGCAAACTGGGTCCTAAAGAAGGCGGCCGCGACCCCTACCGCGGTCGGGCCCGCGAGCTCCTGCGCAACGTGATGCCGGTTGCTGCCTACTCGGATGTCTATTGGACCGTCAACTTCCGTAGCCTGATGAATTTTTTCAAGCTGCGTCGCAAGAAAGATGCCCAGTATGAAATCCGCGAATATGCCGATGCGGCTTTTGCGCTGTTCGCCACGCGCCTGCCCCTGCTCGCCGAAACCATGCAGCGGGTGATAGACGAATCGGCGTCGGCAGCGGCCGATACCGTACAGGGGCCATCTGGCAATGCCTGATGCTAGCGTTGTTGGGTCATACGGGGGATTAGCGTCCTACGCCGCCGACCCTGCCCGGAGTCGCGGGCGTACCTACGCGGAAGAGCCACCCGCCAATCGCAGCGCTTTCCAGCGCGACCGGGATCGGGTCATCCACTCCAGCGCCTTCCGCCGCCTCGAATATAAAACCCAGGTTTTCGTGAATCACGAGGGTGATCTCTACCGCACCCGCCTCACCCACAGCCTTGAAGTAGGACAAGTGGGGCGCGCCATCGCCCGCCAACTGGCTCTGAATGAAGATCTGGTCGAAGCGATTGCCCTGGCCCACGATCTCGGTCACACCCCTTTTGGTCATGCTGGGCAAGAAGCTTTGCAGGAGTGCATGACCGATTTCGGTGGTTTCGAGCACAATATCCAGTCCCTGCGCATTGTGGACCACCTGGAAAAGCGCTACGGCGACTTCCCCGGACTGAACCTGAGCTTTGAGACGCGCGAGGGCATCCTCAAGCACTGCGCCAGAAGCAAGGCTGCCGACCTGGGAGACGTAGGTGAACGGTTTTTGCAGGGTACCCAGCCCAGCCTGGAAGCACAGATCACCAATCTCGCCGACGAGATTGCTTATAATAACCATGATATTGATGATGGTTTGCGCGCTGGCCTGCTGAGTCTGGAAGAACTCTGCGCCAGCACCTTGTACGGGGCTATTTTTGCCGAGGTACACCAGCGCTACCCTGAGACCTCGCAAACCGTATTGCGCCACGAAACGGGTCGCCGCCTCATCAATCTGCTCATCCACGATCTGGTCGATGAAACCCGGCGCCACATCGCGGCTGAGGGTATCACCACCATTGCGGAAGTGCGGGCTGCGCCACGCCAGCTCGCGGCCCACAGCCCAGCCATCGCCCACGAAGTGGTGACCCTCAAACGTTTCCTCTTTCAGCGCATGTATCGTCACCCGCGGGTGCATCGTCAATCGGAAAAAGCCAAGCGCTTGGTACACAAGTTGTTTCATGCCCTGCAGGAAGATCCGCGGCTGCTGCCGCTGAAATACCAGGCACGCATCAACGAGTGTAGCGGCGCAACGCAACGTCAGGCGCGTGTCGTCGCCGACTATGTGGCCGGCATGACCGACCGCTTCGCCATTGCCGAGTATGACCGCCTCTTCGATCCCCATGGCGAGGCGTAAACACCTCGACCATTCCACACAAAAATCCCGAAAGATAACGCGCCCGCACCCTTGGATGCTATCCATGAGCGCGTTATAATGCTCGGCCCTGCTTTGCAGTCCGGCGACAGGGTGCGGTGACAACCAGGTGACGACATGACGCAAAGCTTATACTCCCCCGACTTTGAACGAGACTCCTGCGGCTTCGGGCTGATTGCCCAGATGGACAATCAGGCGAGTCACGCCATTGTCGCGACGGCAATCCACTCCCTGGCACGGCTCACCCACCGCGGCGCGGTAGCCGCCGATGGCAAAAGTGGCGACGGTTGCGGCTTACTATTGCAAATGCCGGAGACCTTTTTCCGCGCTATCGCCATTGAGCAAGGCATCACTCTCGGCAGACATTTCGGTATCGGCCAATTTTTTCTCCCGCGAGACCAGGCGGTTGCGAGTAAAATCCGCACGACACTGGATGCCGAAGCCCAGGACCTTGGGCTCAGATGTCTGGGCTGGCGCGAGGTCCCTACCGACCTTGCCGCTTGTGGCGACGAAGCCCTCAAAAGCCTGCCGGGTGTATGGCAAGCCTTTGTGGGCCTCCCCGACGCCACCGACACAGACGGCCACGAACGCCTCCTTTATCGCCTGCGACGGCGGGTAGAAAAACGCTTTGTCGACGAGAGCGGCTTTTTTGTCGTGACCTGCTCCTCTCAGGTCATTGGCTACAAGGGCTTGGTGCTGCCGGAAAATCTCCCCGTTTTTTATCCCGATCTCCGCGACCCGCGCTTCGCCTCCGCGCTCGTCACCTATCACCAACGCTTTTCGACCAATACCTGGCCGGAATGGCGCTTGTGCCAGCCCTTCCGCATCCTCGCCCACAATGGCGAATTGAATACCGTGCAGGGTAACCGCCTGTGGGCCAAGGCCCGGGAAGCGCAGTTGCAATCCGACCTGCTACCCATGGCGGAGGTACTACCTGCGGTTGGTGGCGGCAGCGACTCCTTCAGCCTCGACAACATGCTCGAATTGCTGGTGCAGGGCGGCATGGATTTTTTCAAGGCCATTCGCCTGCTGGTGCCACCCGCCTGGCACAATGTCCCACGGATTGAACCCGCCCTGCGCGCCTTCTACGAATATCACTCCATGCGCATGGAGGCCTGGGATGGTCCCGCCGGACTGGTGCTCAACACCGGACGCATTGCTGCCTGCGCACTGGATCGCAACGGTCTGCGCCCGGCCCGTTATGTCATCACCAAAGACCGCATCATCAACATCGCCTCCGAAGTGGGCGTCTTTGACTACGATCACCGCGACATCGCCGTGCAGGGCCGAGTCGGGCCGGGGCAACTGGTGGCAGTGGACATGGCCACGGGTAAATTCCTGGAGTCGGCTGACATCGACACACAAATCCAGAATAGCCACCCCTACCGGGAATGGTTGGATCAGTATGCTGAACATCTCGATAGCGACAACAACGACACCTCCCCCGCGCTGCCGGTAACCGATCTGCTGGTCAGTGAAAAGGCATTTGGTGTCAGTTTCGAAGAAGAGGACCAGGTGATTCGCGTCCTCGCCGAGGGCGCCCAGGAAGCCGTTGGCTCCATGGGGGACGACACCCCCATCGCTGTCTTATCGCGGCAAACCCGGCATATTGCCGATTATTTTCGTCAGCAATTCGCCCAGGTCACCAATCCACCCATCGACCCGCTGCGTGAAGCCCTGGTGATGTCCCTGAACACGGTCATCGGCAGCGAGAGCAACCTCTTCGCCGAGCGTCCCGAATACGCCCGACGCATTGAGGTACACTCCCCAGTGCTTTCCGATGCTACTTTTGTCGCCCTCACCAGCCGCACGGAACCGGCCTTCCGCGGCCAGACTTTTGATCTCTGTTATTCAGCAGCGGACAGTAATCTGGGGGGCGCCATCGAAGCCCTCTGCGAAGAAGTCATCGAGGCGGTGCGGCACGGAGCCGTTATCCTGGTGCTCTCGGATCACGCCCTGGCGCGCGACCGGCTCTACATCCCGGCACTGATGGCGGTGGGTGCGGTCCACCATGCCCTCATTGATGCCGGCCTGCGCACTCGCTGCAATATCGTCGTGGCTACCGCCCATACCCGCGATCCTCACCATTTCGCCACGCTGATCGGTTACGGTGCCACCGCTGTCTACCCTTACCTGAGCTATGCCATCATCCGCAGCCTGGCCGAGCGGCATGCCTTCAGCCAGCCGGTCACGATCCTCAAGGCACTGGAAAACTACCGCAAGGGCATCGACAAAGGCCTCTACAAGATCCTCTCCAAAATGGGAATTTCCACCCTCGCCTCCTACCGCAGCACCCAACTTTTTGAGGCGCTCGGCCTGGATCAGGCGGTAGTGGAGCGCTGCTTCAAAGGGACGGTCAGCCGCATCGGCGGCGTGTCGTTCAACCAACTGGAAAACGATATCCGCCAGCAGGTCCACGATGCATATATCCCCAGAAAGACGTTGCCATTGGGCGGTCTGCTCAAATATGTCCACGGCGGTGAATATCACGCCTACCACCCAGACGTCGTCCAGAGCCTGCAGACGGCGGCAAAATCAGGGCGCTATACCGACTATCAGGTGTTTTCCGGACTCGTCAATGAGCGCCCGACCACCAACCTGCGCGACCTGCTGCAATTGCGCGCGGTAGCGCAACCCATTCCGCTCAGTGAAGTCGAGCCCATCGAGGCCATCACCCGCCGTTTTGACACCGCTGCCATGTCCCTGGGTGCGCTCTCGCCCGAGGCCCACGAAGCCCTGGCCATCGCCATGAACACCATCGGCGGGCGTTCCAACTCCGGCGAAGGCGGCGAAGATCCGGCCCGTTACCACAACAACAAGATAAGCAAGATCAAGCAAATAGCCTCAGGCCGCTTTGGCGTGACACCAGAGTACGCGGTTAACGCCGAAGAGTTGCAGATCAAGGTGGCACAGGGCGCCAAACCCGGCGAAGGTGGTCAGTTACCGGGACATAAAGTCAGTGGCATCATCGCCCGTCTGCGCTACGCCAAGGAAGGCGTCGCCCTCATCAGCCCGCCGCCGCACCACGATATTTATTCTATTGAAGACTTGGCACAGCTTATTTTTGACCTGAAGCAGATTAATCCGCAAGCCTATGTTTCCGTCAAGCTGGTCTCCGAGGCCGGCGTCGGAACGATCGCCGCCGGGGTGGCCAAGGCCTATGCCGACCGCATCACCATCGCCGGCTATGACGGTGGCACCGGCGCCAGCCCGCTGAGTTCGGTCAAATATGCCGGTTCTCCATGGGAACTGGGTCTGGCGGAAACTCAGGCCGCCCTGCGCCGCAACCACTTGCGGCACAGGGTGCGCTTGCAGGCCGACGGCGGCTTTAAGACCGGACTGGATGTGATCAAAGGTGCCTTGCTGGGGGCGGAGAGTTTCGGTTTTGGCACCGCACCGATGATCGCGCTGGGCTGCAAGTATCTGCGCATCTGCCATCTCAACAACTGCGCCACCGGCATCGCCACGCAGGATGAAACCCTGCGCAAGCATTTCACCGGCCTCCCGGAAATGGTCATCAACTACTTCCGCTTCGTCGCTGAAGAAGCCCGCGAAATCATGGCGCAACTCGGTATCCGGCGCTTTGACGATCTGGTTGGCGCCAGCCAAATGCTGGAAATCGGTGGAGCACAAACCGAAAAGCAGACCCATCTGAACCTCCGCCCACTGCTGGCCAATGCCGATCTGCGCGATGCCGATAGCAACATCCACACTCAGGACCGCAACCCGCCTTTCGACAAAGGCGAACTTGCTGAGACCATGGTGAAGGACGCACAACCCGCGCTGGACGAGCAAATCCCCACCCGTTTGCACTATCCGATCCGCAATGTGAACCGCTCCATCGGCGCTCGTCTCGCCGGAGAAATCGCCCGACGCCATGGTAATACCGGCCTGCGGGAAGACGCGGTGCATGTCGAACTCCACGGAACGGCAGGGCAATCTTTCGGCGCCTTCTGCGTACAGGGGATGACCCTGCATCTGCATGGCGATGCCAACGATTACGTGGGCAAGGCCATGAACGGCGGCACCATCATCATCGCACCGCCGGAGGGCGTTTCCTACGCCAGTCAGGACTCGGCCATTATCGGCAACACCTGTTTGTACGGGGCCACCGGCGGACGTCTCTATGCGGCCGGGCGCGCCGGTGAGCGTTTTGCGGTACGCAACTCCGGGGCCATCGCCGTGATTGAAGGCGCCGGCGACCATGCCTGTGAATACATGACCGGCGGTCAGATAGTCATCCTCGGCACGGTCGGCGTGAACTTCGGCGCCGGCATGACGGGTGGTCTCGCCTTCGTCCGCGATCAGGCCCGCCAATTTCCTGATCAGGTGAACGGTGAACTGGTGAATTATCACCGGATTGAAACCGAGTCCATGCGCGGTTACGAGGCCTTGCTGCGGCGCCATATCGAAACACATATAGCAACCACCGGCAGCGCTTATGCCGCAGCACTGCTCAAGAACTGGGCCCACTTTATCCGTGATGTCTGGCTGGTGGTGCCCAAAGCCGCCAAACTGGATGTCCTGCTCGAAGAAGCGAGTTGAGCAACCGCGTCACCCCGAGGAAAAAATCATGAGTTATTTTTCATTCATCGAAGACCCGCGGCAGGACCCCAAAAAGCTGGACGTGGAAGAACGCCGCGAGGCATTCAAGGAAATCTACAACAGCTTTGACCTGGACAGTGCCAAATTGCAGGCTGACCGTTGCCTGCATTGCGGCAATCCTTATTGTGAATGGAAATGCCCGGTGCACAACTACATTCCCAACTGGCTGCAACTCATCGTCGAGAATCGTCTTGAAGAAGCAGCGGAGTTGTCCCATCAAACCAATACCCTGCCGGAAATCTGTGGCCGTATCTGCCCCCAGGACCGTCTTTGTGAGGGCGCCTGTACCCTCAACGATGGCTATGGCGCCGTCACCATTGGCAACCTGGAGAGATTCATCACCGAAGAAGCCCTCGCCCGCGGCTGGCGTCCGGAAGTGCCTGAGATTATCCCTAACGGCAAACGCGTTGCCGTGGTAGGGGCAGGCCCGGCCGGCCTCGGCTGTGCGGACATCCTCAATCGCGCCGGTACCGAGGTCGTCGTTTTTGACCGCTATCCGGCCGTCGGCGGTTTGCTCACCTTCGGCATCCCCTCTTTCAAACTGGAAAAAGAAGTCGTCGCCCGCCGCGCCGATCTATTGCAGGAAATGGGCATTCGTTTTCAGCTCGATACGGAGGTCGGCAAGGATATTTCTCTGACCAGGTTACTGGAAGATTTTGACGCCGTGTTTCTGGGGATGGGCACCTACACCGCGAAGACCGGCGACTTCCCCGGTGAAGACTTGCCCGGCGTCCTCAACGCGCTCTCCTATCTGATCGCTAACACGCGTCACCTGATGCAGTTGCCGCCTGACCCAGACCTACCTTATGTCAGCCTGTCCGGCAAGCGGGTCGTGGTACTCGGGGGTGGCGATACCGCCATGGATTGTTTACGCACAGCCATCCGTCAGGGTGCCAGCAGTGTCACCTGTGCCTATCGCCGCGACGAAGAAAACATGCCCGGCTCACGCCGGGAAGTCGCCAACGCCCGCGAAGAAGGCGTCAAATTCCTCTTCAATCGCCAACCCGTCGAAGTTATTGGTGATGCGGCATCGGGCGCCCGGGGTGTGCGTCTGGTGGAAACCCGCCTGGGGGAACCAGATGCCAAAGGCCGTCGCCGTCCGGAAATCATCCCCGGCTCAGAGCAGATATTGGATGCCGATGCGGTGATCGTCGCTTTTGGTTTCGACCCCTCCCCCGCCCCCTGGTTTGCGGAGCACGGTATCAGCACGGATGCCCATGGGCGGATCAGCACCAACGAACAATTCCAGACCAGTAACCCACGTATTTTTGCCGGGGGCGACATGCGCCGCGGCTCTGATCTGGTCGTCACCGCGGTAGATGAAGGACGCCGGGCCGCCGAGGGCATCCTCAATCAACTGGGAGTATAAGTGATGAAATCCACATTGCAGAATGATAATTTCCTGCGTGCCTGCCTGCGCCAGCCGGTGGATCATGTCCCCGTCTGGCTGATGCGTCAGGCCGGGCGTTACCTGCCGGAGTACCGTGCTACCCGCGCCCGTGCCGGGGATTTTCTCACCCTCTGCACCACACCGGAACTGGCCTGTGAAGTGACACTGCAGCCCATTGATCGCTTTCCGCTGGACGCTGCCATCCTGTTCTCGGACATCCTGACCATTCCTTATGTCATGGGACTCGGACTGCAATTTCAGGAGGGCGAAGGCCCGGTATTCGAACGTCCCTTGCGTGACGCCGCGGACATCGACGCACTGAGTCAGCCTGATCCGGAAACGGAACTGCGCTTTGTGATGGATGCGGTGCGGCTCATCCGCCGTGAGCTGAATGGACGGGTGCCTCTCATCGGCTTTGCCGGCAGCCCCTGGACCCTCGCCTGCTACATGATCGAAGGACGCGGCAGTCGCGACTTCATCCATGTCAAAGGGTTGCTGTACAGTGATCCGGCGCTGCTGCACCACCTCCTGCGTCATCTGGCCGTATCGGTCACTCAATACCTCAACGCGCAGATTGCCGCCGGAGCGCAGGCAGTGATGATTTTTGATACCTGGGGTGGCAGTCTCAGCACCCCGGCTTATGCAGAGTTCTCGCTTGCTTACATGAGCGAGATCATCGCCGGCTTGAAGCGCGAGGCGGAAGGCCGCCAGGTACCGATCCTGCTCTTTACCAAGGGCGGGGGTAACTGGTTGGAGGCAATGGCGGCGAGCGGCGCCGATGTGCTGGGCCTCGACTGGACAACCGAGTTAAGTATCGCCCGCCAGCGTCTGGGTGATGGCATAGCACTGCAGGGCAATATGGATCCCATCGCCCTCTATGGCAGCGCCAGCGGCGTTGCCGCAGAGGCCGAGCGCGTTCTGGCCAGCCACGGACCTGGGCCGGGCCACATCTTTAATCTCGGCCATGGCATCACCCCGCAAACCCCCATCGGAAATGTCGCCGCCTTGGTGGAGAGCGTTCATAACTGGCGGCCGACCTAACCCTCGTGACCATGCCGCCATGCTGCCCAGGCATCCCGGATAGGGCGACGGCGGGGATTATGCAGATAGGTGATTGAAGCCCCCTGCTCCATCCGCTGTAAAGCATCGGCAATAGCCACCTGAGCCGTTGCTGCCAGCTTCCGGCGACCCAATTCTGGCGCCAGCGCGGGCAGGAATTCCACGCGCAGTGTCAAGGGTGCCGCCGCCGCCAGTCGCCAGAGATGTCCAAACAAGCTATCTTCACCAATGAAAGGGCAGAGTGGGTCGGGCTGGCCGGGGCACAGCACATCTTCGTAACGCAAAGCCACCGGAATCGTCGGCGCTACTGCCCCAGAGGCGATCTCAAAAGGCGCCGCAAAAAAATCGCCCACCCTTTTGCCGTCGCTGGTGGTGCCCTCCGGGAAAAGGATGACGCTGGTGCCCGCTGCCAAAATTTTGCCGGCCTGACGCACAGTGCGCTGACTCGCACGGGCGTCGCCACGGTCGATAAAGAGCGTTCCCAGCCACTCGCCCATAATCCCGAAAAAAGGCCAGGCACGCATTTCCTTCTTCGCCACAAAGCGACCGGGAACCAAGGTCGCGAGTGCGAGAATATCGAGGTAGGAAACATGGTTAGCGGCGACAAGTACCGGCGATTTGGGGACGATTCCATCCACACGCAAATGAATGCCAAAGACGCGCAAGGCCCGCCGACTCCACCAGGAAAAAGCCCGATAACTGGCCGCGTCCGGTTCGGACTTGCGCGCACAAGTCCATACCGCCAACGGAAAGGCCAGAACCAGATAAAACACCAGCACCGGCAGTCGCCAGATACGCCGCAAAGCCTTGGGCCGCGAACGGCGCCAGCGCCGCCCCGGGTAAGCCACCAGTACCGAGGCGGGCTTTTTACGGCGTGTCATTTACGCGCATCCACCGGTTCCAAAAAGCGCTGCTGATAGCGCGGGGTAATCAGACCAGCTTCGCACCAGACGAAGAAATCTGCACAATGAAATTGCGGATCCCAGAAAGGCTCGCCGCCGATGCGCACTCCAGCCCTTAAATAGCCCTTGAGCAAACTTGGCAGTGTGGCAGGGTCCACCTGCGCCCGCGCATCAAAATTGGGGACGGCGCGCAGAGGGAAGACCCGCTGTTCCTGCGGCGTCAGGTATGTATTGAGACTCTGGTACAAGGCGCCCAGGGCCGGGCCATCGGTACTGTGTACACTTGCGCAGCCCATGAGATAATCAATTTTCCACATCGACATGGTCTCGGCCAGCCCCGACCAGAGCAGCGCAATAACCGCGCCCTGACGGTAGTCAGGATGTACGCAGGATCGCCCCAACTCCATAATCCGTATATTCAAAGCCAGCAGACGTGAAAGATCAAACTCTGTCTCGGCATAATAGCGGCCCACCCTAGCAACCTTCTCGGGAAGGAAAAGTCGATAGGTCCCCACCACTTCCTGACTGACCTCATCTTCGACAATCAGGTGCTCACAAAAAGGGTCGTACTCATCCTGATCCAGCCCGGGACGACCACTCAACTGGGCACCATACTCGGCACTGAATACGTCATAACGCAATCGTTGTGCCGCATCTACTTCGTCCTGGTGCCGCGCCAGATAGAGACGCAACGAGCGCTCTTTCTTGGCGGCGACGCGACCGGTACCGCCGTGAGATTGGGTGCTGAGCATACGGGGCTCTCCGTGCAAAAACGATAATGAATCTTGCCTATTATGACTCATAAATATGACAATAGTGCGGCATTTTCATGAACTTTTCATGACAATGATACGCCGACTCCCACAGACATGGTAACTTTTCTTCGTAAGTAGCATCGTGCTGGCCTGACTAACAAGGGTCCTCACCACCAGTAACCATCGTCAATATGAATATTTTATATCATGAACCAGGCAATACCAGCACCGATCATCAAATCGCGGCAGTTTTGATGTGGATCGCGGCTGGCTCTTGCACCGTATGCCCTCAATAGTTACTGTATGCCTTTGCTTTAGTGCATTCTTGTGAGAGGTGAAAGTTCTGCCATGTCCGCCGCCCCCGAGGAAGTCGATAGCAGCCCCTATTGCTGCTGTTCGGCCGCCACTTTTCAGGAAATCCTTGAGCGCCAGCGCGCCAAGCCCCTGCCCTTTATGGAGCTTTTGATGGTTCACGCGGGCTGCGGCAGTGGTTGCGGCAGTTGCATCGACGATCTGGAAGCTTATTTGCGCAGTCACGACGCCTACATAGAGGATTGAATCCTTCCCGCACCTTTCATCCGCCCTGGTGGTCGAGGGGTGGCGATTTTCAGACCATATGGGCGCCCTTTTTCGCTCGCTCGGATCCTGTCGATTTTCGCCGGGAAATCTGGGAAACCCCTGACGGCGACCGGGTCGCTGTAGACTGGGTGGACGCATCAACCGATGCGCCCGTGGTTATTCTCTTTCACGGCTTGGCGAGCAGTTCGCGGGGACATTATGCCCGCTCCCTCGCGGCGGGACTGCGGCGGAGGGGCTGGGCGGGCTGTTTTATCAATTTCCGCGGCTGCGGGGGGATAAACAACTTACTGCCCCGCGGCTACCACGCGGGTGACAGCGCCGAGATTCGCTGGATGCTGGAGCGCGCCAGCGCACTGTTCCCGCGTCGCCCACGCTACGCCGTCGGCGTTTCCCTGGGCGGTAACGCCTTACTCAAATATCTGGGCGAGGTCGGGGACGCGGCGCGCAAAAATCTGGAACGTGCGGCTGCGGTCTGCGCCCCTATTGATCTGGTCGCGACGGCAGAGCATCTGCAATCCAGTCACTTTCGCTTCTACAATCAGTATTTTCTCCAGAAAATGAAGGCTTCCGTCCGCCATTACAAGACCTGTTACCCAGATCTGGCGGACTGGCCGCGGGTCTTTTCGGCAAAAAGCGTGTATGATTTCGATGAATATTTTACGGCACCGGTGCATGGTTTCTCAGGCGCCATTCACCTCTGGAAAGAGGGCTCCGCAGCGCCGTTGTTGTCACGTATCAATGTGCCCACACTGCTTCTGAACAGCGCAGATGATCCCATTGTACCCATCAACAGCCTGCGTAATGTTCAGACAAGCCCGGCCGTAACACGTTGCATCACCGAGCAAGGCGGTCATGTTGGCTTTATAGATGGAACCTTTCCCGGTCATCTGCGCTGGTTGCCAAACACGCTGCTGGATTATTTTGAGAGGAATAGCACCCCATGACAGACCATCTACAGCCGCGTCTTCGCATTCTTCTGGCAGAAGCCATCGCCGTTGGCCCCGGCAAGGCCGAACTGCTCCGCCATATTCGCGAAAAAGGCTCCATCTCCGCAGCTGCGCGCACGATGCACATGAGTTACCGGCGCGCATGGTTGCTGGTGGATACCATGAATCACTGCTTTCTGGCACCGCTAGTCAGCACGGCCACGGGTGGCAGCCATGGCGGCGGCGCCCATCTGACCGAGATGGGCGAAGAAGTCTTGAAGCGCTATGAGGCGATGGAAAGCAAGGCGAATGCTACCCTCGCTCCTGATATCGCCGAATTCCGCAAACTCATGCAACTCCACACACCGGAAGAAAACGCTTCGTGAAAAACCTGCTCCGCGAAGTGCTGTGCAGCCGGGTCTACGATGTGGCCCGAGAAACGCCCCTGGAAGCGGCGCCCAAACTGAGCGCACGCCTGCAGCGCGAAGTGTTGTTCAAACGCGAAGACCTGCAGCCGGTGTTCAGCTTCAAACTGCGCGGCGCCTACAACAAGATCGCCCAGCTTTCGGACGCCGAAAAAGCACGCGGTGTCATCACCGCCAGCGCCGGCAATCATGCGCAGGGCGTTGCCTACGCTGCCCAGAAACTGGGTATCCGTGCGGTGATCGTCATGCCCGGCACCACCCCGGAAATCAAAGTCAATGCGGTACGGGCGCGGGGTGCGGAAGTCATTCTTCATGGCGACAGCTACTCCGACGCGCAGTCGCATTGCGACGCGCTGATCGCCGAGTCGGGCATGGTCTTCATTCCACCCTTTGACGACCCGCTGGTCATTGCCGGACAGGGAACGATAGGCGCAGAGATACTCCGCCAGCGGGGTGCTGGCCTGGAAGCGATTTTCATTCCGGTGGGGGGCGGCGGGCTCATCGCCGGGGTGGCGGGTTACCTGAAATCCATCGTGCCGGAGATTCGCATCATTGGCGTTGAACCCTTTGAGGCCGATGCCATGTATCAGTCATTGCAAGCGGGAATGCGGGTGACCCTGCCGCAGGTCGGCATTTTCGCCGATGGCGTGGCGGTGCGCCAGGTGGGAGAACGCACCTTTGCCCTCTGTCAAAAATATGTGGATGAGATTGTGCGGGTGAGTAATGACGAGATCTGCGCAGCCATCAAGGATGTTTTTGACGAGACCCGTTCCATTATGGAGCCGGCGGGTGCGCTTGCCTTAGCGGGCCTCAAACGGATGGCGGCCACCGATTCCGGCCAGGGCGGGGCCTGGGTCGCCATCCTCTCCGGCGCCAACATGAACTTCGATCGCCTGCGCTTTATTGCCGAGCGGGCGGAACTGGGCGAAGCCCGCGAGGCGCTGTTTGCGGTCACGATTCCGGAGCGACCGGGAGCCTTTCGTGCCTTCTGCGCGGCCATTGGTCAGCGGGTCGTCACCGAATTCAACTATCGCCTGCACCGCCGGGATCAGGCACATATTTTTGTCGGTGTGGCCATCCGCGACCGGGAAGACGCCCATGCGTTGCTGGAGAGCTTACGGACGACGGGCCACGAGGCGCTGGACTTAAGTGATGATGAAATGGCCAAGCTGCATATTCGTCATATGGTCGGTGGCCATGCGGCGGCGGCGCAGAACGAGCGGATTTATCGCTTTGAGTTTCCGGAACGTCCGGGTGCGCTAATGGAATTTCTTGACCAGCTGGGCGGGCACTGGAATATCAGTCTCTTCCATTATCGCAACAATGGCGTTGACCTGGGCCGGGTACTGGCGGGTTTTGAAGTGCCGGATACCGAGATGACGCAATTTGAATCGCTGCTCGCCCGGCTCGAATACCCGCATGTGGCGGAAACCGCCAACCCCGCCTACCAGTTTTTTCTGGATCAGGGTCAGCACTGACCCGCTCAGAAGCGCTCCGGGCGATAGGGTGCGGGATCGGTAAACGGCGTTTCACCCGCCATCATTTCAGCCAGCAGGCGCCCGGTGGTGGGTCCCAGGGTCAAGCCTTGATGACAATGACCAAAGGCATACCAGACCCCAGGATGCCCTGGCGCCCGACCGATGATCGGCAGCATATCCGGCGTGCAGGGGCGTACCCCCATCCAGGGATCGGCGTCCAAACGCTTGCCCAGGGCAGGCAATAACCGACGTGCCTGCGCCTCCGCGCGGGTGAGCGGAATAACCGATGGCGGAGCATCCCTATGCGCAAACTCCGCCCCGGTCGTCAGGCGGATACCGCGCTGCATGGGCGCCAATACATAGCCCTGGTCGGCATCGAGCACCGGGTGACAAAGTGGTGTGGCCTCCGGCTGCGCGTAGTGCATGTGATAGCCCCTTTTTGCAAAAAGCGGCGGGTGGTAGCCCAAAGGCCGAGTCACATCCGGCGACCATGCGCCCAAAGCCACCACCACCTCGGCGGCGCCGACCGGTTCATGCACCGTAGCAATGCGCCATCCCGTCGAACTGCGCTCCACACCCTGCACGGCGCTGGTGCGGAATTCGCCACCCATCCTGGTAAAATAGTTCAGGTACGCGCGCGTGAGCGCATGGGGATCGACGACGGCCAGCGGCTGGGTCCAGTGGATGCCACCGGCCAATCCGGGGCGCAGACTGCACTCCATCGCCGCCACCTGAGCGCTGTCGAGCGCATCGTAGGCCACCGCAAAATTTTCGGCCTTAAATGCCGCCTCTTTCAAAGCATGATCCAGAGACTCGGGCTCTTCATGCACCTGCAACCAACCACCGGGACGGAACAGGTCAATCACCCCAGCCGCGCCGGCCAGAGCCAGGTGATCATCCAAACAGTGGGTAATCAGTGCGGCATAATGCCGGGCAATCATCCGATGACGATCTTCCTGGGAGTTATACCAGTACTGCATGAAGGGAATGGCCAGACGCGGCAACATTGTCCCCCGGTAGTAAGCCTCGGTCGACTGATTACGGGCATAGCTGAGCAGCGTCGCGAGGGCACGGGGGAAGGGGTGCGGCATAACCGCCTCGCGCTGAATCAGGCCGGCATTGCCGAAGGACGTTCCCTCTCCGGGCCCCTGTTGATCCAGGAGAATGGTGGAACGACCCCGTAACTGCAGTTGCAAGGCAATGGAGACCCCAACAATACCTGCCCCCAGAACCGCCACTTCGCCATGCGCTGCCATAAGCACTCCATTAGATTCTCGCCAACAATACGATCCCGATGAGAATCGGGACGGCGAGCAGTACCGCGCGCCACAGCGGCACGAAATACGGAGTTTCACCGGATGATCGGTGCGACTTGTAGCCATGAATCATGGCCGACACCAGGTTCTCTCCGCGAACCAGGCGGTAGAATACGATCGCGGTGAGATGCAGACCAATGAGGAACAAAAGGAGATTGAAATTGTCGGCGTGCCAATGTGCGAAACGCCGTCCGGTCGTGTAAGAGACCCACTGGGACAATGGACCTGAGGAGCCGCCGTCGTTATTGACCGCGAATAGACCGAGAATCGTTTGCAGCAGCAAAAGGCTCAGCATTACGATGATACTGAGTGCACCCAGCGGATTGTGACCGAGTGACTCATAGTGATCGCGATCGCGGAGCTTGCGGGCATAGCGCCAGACGCTCGCGGGTCCGCGAACGAAACTGCTGAACCTGGCAGTCTGTCCGCCGCAAAAACCCCACAAAATCCGAAAAGACACGATACCGAGGACTCCGTAGCCGGCGAACAGGTGCCATCGCATGTGATCGGTGTCCGCGGTCCACCAGCAGGTCGCGAACAGAATCAGGATGCTCCAGTGCCAGATCCTCGTCGGCAGATCCCAGACTCGAACGCGCTTTCGAACTGAACCCCCCGTATTGACCATGATGCATCACCACCAGCCGCTGTGCGTGCGGAAAACCCGATGGCAACTGTCACAGGACTGACCGAGTCTCCTGGTATCCAATGCGAACGCGTGAAGGTCGTGGTCTGCGGCGTCCCGCGTCATGTTTTGTGCGCTGATTCGCATTCTCTGTGCGGCCTGGGTGAACGCAGCGGGTTTCGCCCAGATTTCCCGGCTCGCTCGGGTGCCGACCCCATGCCCTTTCCCGCTGCCCGCAGGAAACCATGTGGGCAGGGAATCGGCAAGCAAGGCAATTTGCCTCGCGTCCACTTGGATCAGGCGCCAATTCAGGTGCGAGCGATCCATCTGATCCCGCAGAAGCTTGTCGGTCCTGCCGAGTGTCCTGAAGTGCACCTTGCGTGCGTGGATGATTTGCGCGATGCCAGTGGCATTGGCGCCACCCGCAAAACCCATCAGCAGCGCGACGCTTATCCATAAGAGCGGATCGCGGAGGCGGCAGGTTCGAAAGCCGTTAAAACCCATGGTGCTCTATCCTTGATGTGGAGTAGACGAGC
>JAPTWR010000017.1 GCA_028065135.1 Acidithiobacillus sp. | reverse complement strand
GGTCGTAATCCCCGACCGATGGGGGACGGGTGTCCCAAAGAAAAGCGGAGAACGTCGTTCCTGATGGTAAATATTCAGGAAATACAGCGTCTTATATGGTACGCCTGGAGGGATTCGAACCCACGACATACGGCTTAGAAGGCCAAAAAAGGCCCCTTTTGCCGCTTGAGCCGCACCAAGAATAATATGTAATAACAACAAGTTGAAGTCACTGTCAATCACCGACGTTCACTGTAGATAACATTTTCAGTGCAGCGCCAGTGCAGCGCCAGACGCAACGGAGTGGCGCCGTGCTCAAAGGCCCGTATCGCGGACCTTTGACATCGCTACCACCGACTCCGACTCGCTACCCCCCCATGACACTAACACCTACTCATCAGCTAGCTGGCAGCTGAAGGTGATGAGTAGCGCCCGCAGGGCCAAAAGCACCCGTTAGTGCGACGTTGTGTACTGATAAGTACACAATAGGCGATTATATAAAATAAATGGCCGGGATCAATAAAAAATGCTGTCAGAATGTCGAATATTTTGCCTTTCTGGTCGCTTTCCTGTCGGAAATTATGTGGGTTTCATCTTCTTTTTGGAGGTGCACCATGGACGCAGCGAGTTTTTGGCAGTTATCGCTGTTTCTGGCGTATGAATAGTATATAATAATCAAAGACAGGAATTTATTGACGGCAATTTTTGGTTGAGCTATAGATGTACCTGAAACGGCAGGCGCCCCGAAGATATAGGATCTTGGGGCGCCTTGAAAAATGCCGGAGCAACTCTGGAGTATCGCTCGATGGAAGGTTTAGCAATTCTTTACTCAGTAGTCAATAACCCGAGTGCCCTGTTCTTGGCTTCAGCCATGGTATATTTCGGCTGGGTAAGCCGGCACCTGGCTAAGAGCAAGATCCAGGAATGGGTCGGACACAAAGATTCGGCCGAGATAAGCCGCGCCAAGTCCCGCAACTTGTGTGCCGCGCATGCCCGGCCAGTGATGGCCGCATGGCAGAGCTTGCGCCATGCCCACCGGCAGGCATTCCCCCAGAACCTGTCGCAGGCAGGAGCCGTTGGGCGCGACCTGGCGCAGGGCAACAAGGTGCAAGCCCGGCAACCACGCCGAGCAGGTCGGCGGGGGCATGGTGGGCAGAAGAAGGCATCTAATGATGATGGCGACGGCGGAGCCAGCGACGGAGGGCCGCCGCACGGCTACGGCCTTGAACCACTCCTTGAATACGAGGATCTGGGCCAGATCATCAAGCTCGCCCCAGGCACTCTAAAAAACCTCTACAGCAAATCTCCAGAACTCCTGCCCCCGGCAGTCAAACTGCCCGGCCACAGGGGGCCGCTTTGGCTCCCAAGTACCGTCTTGGGATGGCTTGAGGCGCATCAAGCTCCAGCAGCCCTGCCCACCCTCTCCAAGGCCACCCGCCGCGGACGCCCCAGAATTGCCCAAGCTGGCAAGGGGGGTGTGTCATGCTGAACGCACACATCCCCGAAGTGCTGACCAACGCTGGCATTGGCTACCGGGGCGGTCGCTGGCTTCGGCTCAAAGGCCAGGACCTTGACGCGATCAGTGTCAATGCGGAAAGCGGCGGTTGGCGCGACCATCGCACTGGCGAGCATGGGCCATTCCATGCACTGTGCGAAAGGCTAGGTATAGATGATGGTGGCATTATCATTGACCGGCAGGTCATCAAGCAGGCCCGTGACAATCAAGCCAAGGCGGACGCGCGCGCCCGCCAGCATGCCCGCACCTCATGGGCACGTGGTATTCATGCCGTAACACCCAAGCGACCGCCGGGTTGGGCGCAAGCTGCATGGGACAAAGAGCAAGAGCGATATCAGGATCAGCGGGCAACAGTCTATGACTACCTGCTTTCCCGTGGGCTGGAACCATCGCTGTTCATGCACATGATCAAGATCGCGGCGCTAGAACATAGCCAGGTAGATCAGGAGATGGTGGAAGCAGGCGCAGACTTCCTTTTCATGATCCCCATGTACCAAATCGGTAAGTCTGAAAAGCCAGAACACATAACGGGCGTACAACGCACGTATCTGGCCTTTGAAGATGGGGCACACCTGCCCGCTCGCAAGGTTGGCCGGGCCATGTTGGGCAAGAAAGGGGTGACAAGCCTTGTTGCTGCCGGGTCGCCGGTTATCCTCCCGGAATCTGGCCCTGTTCTCTTTGCTGGAGAGGGCTTCGAGACGGTAGCAAGCGCGGTCCAGGCCATGCGCCGCCACGGTGTTGTCTGTTGGGACTGGTCGGAACTTAGGGCATGGAGCGCGGATATTAAGCCGTCTGTAACGTCTCCTCTAGTCGCAGTGCTGGTAGACCGCGACACGAGCGAAACTGGCCAACGTGAGAGTGCGGCCGCAGTACGCCGGATAGCGGCACACGAGCACGGCAAAGCCGTGTACCTCCTGCCTCCTGAAACCATCCAGCCTGATGCCAAACGCAACCGCGACTGGAATGATTTGCTTAGCCAAAGCTCTGATCAGTTTGCCGCTGAAATCATCCGCGCCTGGCACATGTCAGATAAAAATATGGCCCTGGCCCCTGCATCGCAGGCACAGCTTGCGAGTGCCCAATTCCGCAGGACACGCAAAGCGGATATTGCACAAGCGGTCGCCGACGCGGCAGATCTCGCCTCTGTCATGGCCGAGCTTGAGACCAAGGTGGCTGAGTACATCCAGATGTACATCGCCGCACAGCGTGGTGATTCCAGCCTGCCGCAGACCAAGCCGTTGTTGATCCATGTCACCACAGGAGGAGGCAAGAGCCATCTTTTCCGCGAGAAGGTTAAGCAGTTCATCGCGGAGCGCATCCCCGCCATCATCCTGACGCGTACCCACGAACTCGGTGCGGAATACGCTCAGGCGGGCGCGACGCACTATTATGGACGCGCGCCACTCGTTGACGAGGAGCACCCGCAGCCTTGGACTTGCCGGAAATATCCCGTAGTGATGATGGCGGCGAAGAAGAACCACGCGCCGGCAGCATCGGCATGCCGCCACTGCGAGCACGGCATGTCATGGGCATTTCTCAACTACGACCCGCACAGCGAACCGCATAAGAATGCCGCCGCATGGCTCCGCGAACGCGGACTATCTGCGGATGACGTGCTACCGTGCGAGTTTATGTCCTGGTTGCGCAGGATACAGATGAAAATGGTTGTGGTCGCGCCAAACGCCAGCTTCTCCGACGGTCTTCTACGGTACCGCGAAATGCAGCTTATCGGCGACGAAGAGTCGGAGGGGGAACAAAAGCGGCTCCCCGTGGTGGACGAGATCCCTGATCTACTCCGCAACATATCCATCACCACCGCAGACCTAGCCGAGCATGCCGCGAAGGCGCGTAAGGAGATTGCCGACATCGAGCACAAGGCTGGGGGTGGTGAGCCATCCGAAGAAGACTCCAACGTCATCAAGGCTTTGCAAAAGGCCGTGGACGGGCTTCTGCGCCCACTGGCGGCATTCCTTGGTGAACACACAGTGGATCAAGGCATCCTGCACCTGCCCCACGAATTGCGCCAAAGCATCGCCAAGCTGCGGATCGACTGGCTGCCTTCCAGTACCGCTAACTGGGAAAAGGTCGAAATGGAGTATGGACAGGCCGTCGTTATCCCTCTTCGCGCGGCAAAAGCGATCGTTGACTCATGCCAGACGGGTACCCTGACTATCAAGTCCGGCTGCATCGAAGCACAGGAAATGACCACGCTTGGAGCGTACATTGCAGCCGGGAAACCGTGCATCCTGCTGGACGCCACCCCCACCGCTGATGTGCAGGCCGCTGTTCTGGCCGCCGGCGGGGATATCCACCGCGCGCTCATCACACAGAATGTGGAGATCGTTCGCTACTGCGATCGTGCCCATAACCGGACGTTCAAAAACGACCAGCACAAGGCGCGCGAAGTGGAGCAGATGGATGTGTCTGTCCTGGAGATGGCGCGGGAACGCGGACGCGATCCGGCGGTCATCACGTATTCCACAATCTGCGACGTCGCGGATGTGGATGAGAAGAAACGCGGCTACTTCGGTCGCCACGATGTCGGGCACGACCAATGGAACGGCGACGATTTGTTGCAGTGGGGTGGCCCCATGCTGTCCCCGGACGCGATCCGGCAACGCTACCAGGGGCAGCGCATGGTGGCACTCATGTCAGGCGCACCGGCTAATGACTGGCCGGAGTACTCCGATCAGGTTGTCTATGGCACGTGGGTGACTGTTGGAACTAATGAAGAGCAAAGCCTGGTGCCCCTGTCGGCGAATGAGAAGATCCGCGAATGGGTGTTGAACGATTATGGAAACCGCGAGGCGCAAATCATTGGCCGGGCGCGAGGCGCACGCAGCGAAAAGACCTTGCAGGTCCGCATTCATGGCGGCATGCCCTTGGCTGGACTGGCCCGGCATGGGCTGGCTGTTGCGGGGTACCGCACGGAATCCGGGCGGAAGCTGGTCGAGATCAACGGCGAGCGCGCCCGCGAGGCCGAGCAACGCATCATGCAGGCCATGGCCGCGTTGTCTTCAGCCGACCATGACACCGCCTATCGTGCTGTCAATAAGTGGCTGGCGGACCGCAATCTTCCTGCCGTGCGCTACGACACGTGGAAGCGTGTGCAAAGCGTCTACGGCCTGGATAAAGGAAACATCCAAGCCGTAGACAACTTGCTGGCGGCACTGCAAAACACCGTGGACGCAGCCCAGATTACGGGCTGCGACCCCGCTGACGTTGCCAGTGACCGTCTGGCCGTGCCGGATTTGCCCACGATCTACCATGCGGCGGCGTGTGTTGTGCTGGATCAGGCCCCGCCAGGCCCCGGCGCTGTGCCTGGCTGACGTGTTGAGCGGTTGATGACGATTGGTGTCTATCTGGCTGATACCTGCGTCAATAGGTCTTGCCTGTAAAACAGCGCCTGCGTGTGTCAAGTTTTGACCAGAAATCAGCGTCAAGTTTGTTCACCTTAGATCAGATCAAGAATTCGATGTTTATGTTTTAGACCATAGAGGTACGAAGCGTTATATCGCTCCATAGGTGGCAAATGTTTGGTGCTGACGCATGGTCAATGGCTGATGCTGATTGACACTCTACTCGCTACGGCGGAAGGGTGGCTCTATCTCGCTGGCGTCAAGTCTCGATCAACGTGGTGCGTTTGACGGAAAAGTTGCGGCACACCGCTGCCTTGGACATGCCACCGTCCAGCGCGGCGATGACGGCCTCCAATTTTCACCCATGATCGCGGGCGGTCGGCCACCGCGACGACCGCGGCGCTTCGCTGCTGCCAGACCAGCCATCACGCGCTCGCAGGTCAGCGCCCGCTCGTATTGCGCCAGCGCGCCGAATACCTGGAATAGGAACTCGCCAGATGGCGTCATGGTGTCCATGCCTTCGGTCAGCGATCGGAAAGAGACCTGTTGCTCCTGCAGCGTGTTTACTATTGTCAGCAAGTGAGGCAGCGAACGGCCGAGCCGGTCCAGTTTCCATACGATCAGGACGTCGTCAGGTTGAACAAACGCCAGGGCCTTCGCCCCAACCCAGGACGATCATCCTTGGCGCCGGACGCGCGATCCTCGAACAAATGGCGGGCATCGACGCCGGCGGCCAGCAGTGCGTCGCGCTGCAGGTCAGTGGTCTTTCGATCGGAGTCGGAGGAAACGCGCATGTAGCCGACAAGCATGTGCGGACACGGTAGATTTGTCCTGAACACATATTCAAATAAAAACAAATTGTTGGATGCTTCCCACAGAGTAACCAATGGTAATAATAAGCAGAAACAGATTGTTAGCAACGAGTGGCATTCCGGGAATCAGGAACAATGAGTTACGGTTAGAACAAATCTACCGTGCATGTGCGGAAAACCAGTGGATTAAGATTTGCGTATGCTATACCATATCGTCATGGTTTTGCGCACTATTTTTCGGGAGTTGTGTGGGCGATTTCGACGCGCGGACAACACCTGTCGCAAAACAGTTGTTTCTCGACAGCCTTGGACATGTCAGATTTCAAGAGCAGGGTTCTCACCGCTTCGGGACAGCGGGCAATAGGCAGCTTGGCTAATTTTCCTCCGGGCGTGTCATAACTACCTGGTAGAACAAATCAAAGGAACATCATGACTCAAGATGAATTGAAGTCCAGCCTCAAAGCTATTGCGGACAAGCAGTGGGCGACCAATCAACAAGCAATTTTACTCAGCGCCGTTGGGCTTGAACTTGCAAAGGACTATCGGACGCTGCTCGACGGGAAGTCGCTAAAAGTATTCATCAAGGAAACCGGCGAAGACAATGGCTATCGCTTGGTCGAACATCCTACGCAGGCGGCAAAAGTCGCGTTGGCTCCCTTGGACGCCAAGTTTGAGTTTGTCGCCACTGCCGCTGAGGAATTGCCGAAAAAGTCCGTGGCTTTCCGCCATCGTGAAAATAGAGCTCTCGCGCTTCTGGAAATCCTAGCTACGCTGCCAGAAGAAGATATCGCGCAAATTTCAATTCCGGTTTCGGTATTCGTGAAGCTGCACAAGTAAATGATAGTTCTGGTGTGTTTTATCTCATCCCAAAACAACATTGTTAAAACCATCGAGAGCCGGCGGGAACAGCTTATTCCGCAAGATTTGTTTAAGAAGAAAAAGGGGCCAGATTACCCGGTTCATTTCAAAATATCGGTCTTCAATCCGCAGAGGGCAAGGATCGGCTTCGATAAATTCCTGCTTCACGCAGCCAAGAGCGTGGATGCGGTGATACTGTTAGTGGAGCACCAGCACTCCCATCTGGCACGGTCTGTTGAAAACGCTGTGTTCGCCGCCACCTTTGAAGTTGAATATGAAGAAAGGATTGTTAACTTTAAGAATTTTTTCGGGAGCTATTTCTCTCAACTATTTCGGAATTTTTTTACCATCAAGACTTTGATGGGCGACGCTGAAAAAGAGCAAGCCATGATGTTGCCTCTTCGAAATTTCGACGCTCCAGAGTTGCGGGAGATGGCGCGACTCGTGCGTGAGGAAAGCAGGTCGAACACTTTCGTTATTGCCTTGGAGGCTCAACTCGCACGCATTCTAAAGCGCAGACTTCCGCGTAATAGGTCGAATTGTAAGACGAAATATTTTATCGACGACCAAGGCATGCATTTTGTTTATGGTAACGAAAAGCACGCCCGCTACGACACTGGCGCACCCCACGTCGCGGCATGCGAGATCAATGGCCTCTTCCGTTTTGGTAAGAGCATAGACACGAGTCGGCATTACAATGCAAGTTTTGGAGACGGCGACGATACGTATATTTCTGGCGATTTTCCTGATTGTCACGGTAGCACAAAAACGATTCCCAAGACGCCAAATCAAACCCATGTCAACATGTTCGCCAATGATTTTTGCTAACCGCAATCAGCATAGGGCGGCCAGTAGAACTGACAGGCACGTGCCACATCATCCGGCATGCGGGTCTCCGTATCAAGTAGTTAAAATGGCTAAGTTCGATGAATGCTAGACCTCGTGCACTGCCTGGCTTAGCTTAGCTCACTGCCGTTGATTGTCTCGCACGCTCAGGAGTGCGCTAATGAATACGGGAGATCGATTCGATCTCCCGTAGAATTGGATTATCTACTGCAATTTTCCCATCCGCAGAGGCAATAGACGTTAGAGTCTCCACAAAACTTGAGGTGCTTTCCGGTCTATCGGAACCTACACTTGCCTAACAAGCATCCAATACATTATTGGATTGACACTATAGACCGCTGAGCGAACTGTCCAAAACTGTTGCCATTGGATCCAATAAGCCAGACGGCATGGAGCCGTAGATAATGGTGATACTTTAGCATATAGGGCGCCGCCCTCCTAGCATTTTTTTGACGACAACGAAGGTGCGGCCCGTTCTGTACCAAGGGCGTGAGTGTGTTGGCTTGGCTGAAATGCCGGCTGCATATACGTCCCCGGTGAAAGCAGGCCCTGCCGAAGAATCTCGAAGCCGTACAATCGTGGCGGGACTGAGCCGGGAACATGGTTGACGGAATTTTCGGCGATTCCGGCGTACACCCCCGATCTGGATGACTGCCTGCTGCCAGATAACGAAAAGCGACAGAATCATAGGTGGCCTGTTCCAGTTTGCGGCTGGAAAACACCCCATTGGCGTAACCGTAGACCAGAATCGCTAGTAGAGTAGCCGGATGATAGGCCTTGCAGCCCCGGCCAGCGTATTGCTTGACCAGTCGGGAGAGGTCCAGCTGCTCAATCACCTCGACGATAAAGCGGGCGAGGTGCCCTTCGGGCAGCCAATCCATCCATGGATGGGGGCAGGAGGTAAGGGGTTTGGCGGTCAGTGTCAATAAAGTGCGACATTCTGTGCTCATCATATTGAATTATATATAATTATACTAAAGTTCAACGTAAGTGGAAAGTCCGATAGCCTGCTAG
>JAPTWR010000110.1 GCA_028065135.1 Acidithiobacillus sp. | reverse complement strand
CCCGCACGGCTCTGGAGCGCGGCTATGCGCTGGATAATGAAGAGGCGGAAATCGGCGTCGGCTGCCTTGGGGTACTGCTCCGTGGGCCACTGCCCTGGAATGCCGGACTGAGCATCTCCGCACCCATTGAGCGCCGTCAGGAAAGCTGGGTACCGCTGTTGCAGGAAGCCGCGCGGCGGATAGATACGCGATTGCAGGGACAGACGGTAACGCTGGATATGGGGGCTTTATAACAGCCACCAATGGGTTAACGCGACACCACCTCCCGCATCACCGCCAGCACCTGCGCCGCCGCCACCTCCCAGGTATAGAGCGCCGCCCGCGCCGGCCCCGCCGCCGCCAGCCGGGCGCGCAAGACCTCATCCTCCGCCAGCCGCCGCATCGCCGTGGTGATGGACCGCACATCCAGCGGGTCGCAATACAGCGCCGCATCGCCGCAGACCTCCGGCAGAGCACTGACGTTGGCCACCAGCACCGGGCAGCCCGTGGCCATGGCCTCGATGGGGGGCAGACCAAAGCCCTCGTAGAGGGACGGGTAGACCAGTGCCAGGGCGCGGCGATAGAGCGCCGGCAGCAGCTCGTCGCGCAGGTAGCCCAGCATCCGCACCTCGCCGCGTGCCAACATCCCCGTCAGGATTGCGGCGAAATTAGTCTCCTGCCAGCCCATCTGCCCCACCAGCACCAGCGGGTGCGCCCTACGGATGGCAACCGGCAAGGCCGTGTAGGCCGCCAGCAAGCCCGCCAGATTCTTGCGCGGCTCCAGGGTGGAGAGAAAGAGGAAAAAACGACGTTCATCTCCCAGCAAAATCCCATCCAGTGCCGTTTCCACTTCCGCAGCCGGAGCCAAAGCGAAACGCCCGCTGATACCGGGATAGACCACATGGGTCCGCCCCGCCACCTCCGGGAAGTAATGCAACAATTCCGCTTCCGTAAAACGCGAGTCCGTCAGAACGGCCCCCGTGCGCGCCATGGCCGGTCGCAAGTGGCGGTTCAAAAAGGCCACACGGGCCGGGGGGTGGACCTCCGGATAGCGGAGATGGGAAAGATCATGCACCACCAGGACAGACGGCGCCTTGGCGCGCGGCAGGACGAAACTGGGCCCTAGGATCAGATCCGGCCGCCAGAGACGTTCCAGCCGGGTCAGTTGCCGCCCCTGCAAGATAAACTGTAGCTCTCGCCCCAGGGGAATACGCTTGCGCCACTGCAAGGGGCGGGGAATGCGCAGGCCGGGTTGCCGCGGCGGCTCCTGCGCCCAGGACCGCGCCGTAAAGTAGGCCAGAGTCGCCCCCTCATCCGCGGCCAGCTGCTGACACAGCGCGGCGGTATAATGCCCGATCCCCGCCAGCCGCCCCAACAGCGTGGTGGCCTCCACCGCCACGCGCAGCGGCTCGGCATCCCGCTTCCCCGCGTCCATGACCAGAGGCAGCGCAAGGTCGTAAGGCCTGTCCCACAGCGCGGAAACCATCGCCCGCACATTGCGCCACCTGCCCCGGAGCAGTCGCCGCGCAATGCGCCCCAACGCGCCCAGAGCCATCGCCGAGCGCGGCCAGGGGGCGTAGCGCCGCAAAAACCGGCGGGAGGAGACGGTGACATAATAATCCTTGAGGGGATTGGCGTGCCCGAGGCTGGACGAGCGCTGATGCCAGATCACCGCATCCCCGGCCACCGCCAGCTTCCAGCCCTGTGCGCGCAGGCGAAAGCACAGATCCGCATCCTCCCAATACATGAAAAAGGTGTCCTCATCAAAGAGGCCCGCGCCCTCCAGCGCCTCGCGGCGCAAGAGTATGCTGGCCGCCGTCAGGTAATCGAGGCGCCGCGCCGCCACCGGCCAACGACGATGCCGCGCCACCCCCGCCCAGCGCCAGACTCGCCCACCGCCCCAAGTCTGTACCCGCTCCGGCCGCTCCAGGTCATAAATCACCGAACCCACCGCCCCGATCTGCGCATCCCCCTCCATCACCCGCAACATCGCCTGCAAGGCCTCGGGGTGGGGCACCGCGTCATTATTGAGCAGCCAGACGAACTCCGCCCCCCGCTCCAGGGCCAGGCGCATCCCGACATTGCAGCCACCGCCAAAGCCCAGATTCTCCTCCGTTTCCACCATGTCCACCGCAAGACCCCAGCGGGCGATGCCCAAGCGCAGGCGCTCCAGATCCGCGGCTTCCGAGCCGTTGTCCACCACCGTCACCTGCGCCTGTACCCCCCGCAACAGGGTCAATGCCCGCAGGCAGCGCAGGGTGTCGGTGGCGCTGTTCCAGTTGAGCAGGATGATGTACATCGCGACCTGATCCAAACCGTCCCTATCGGTCATGTAAAAGCCTCATTAAACCATGGGGCATGCAGACGTATAATCCACTTGGCGGAGATTATGTCGCTCACCACCGACTAGCCTGGAGCTATGGCTGGAGCGCCACGGCGCAATGGTGGCAAGTCCTCCCAATGGTTCCGCAAGTTCCAGCGCAGGCGTCGTTTTGCTCACCTGCCGCGGACCCAACAGGCATACCGCAGGCGATTTGGCAAGGGCCTGCCGCAACGGTTTCAGAAGAGATCGTTTAATCATCCTTGCGATAGGCCCACCGGCAATCAACCAACACCTTCCACCATGCGTTTGCTGCATCCGCAAGGGTGGGTTGATAGGGGGCCACATCAGCGAGAACGGAATACCCATGCCCGGGATGCAGTAAAGTTGAAGACCAGACCAGCCAACGATCCGGCAGCGACAGCCAAAACCGGTTCCCGTGAGAAAAACGCTATGCTCACGACCAATAGCACGTATACGCCATTGTTGACAACGGCACCGATAGAGTTGGCCGCCACATAATGCAGCCACTCCCGTAGCCAGTTGGGGCTGGCATGCTGGGCGAAGGTAAACCGCCGGTTCAGTAGCCACGTCACGGTCACAGCCACGGTAAAGGCGATAGCCTGCGCAGTGATGGGATCTACACCTTCTCTGGTAAGTGTCCAAACCATGTCGGCGTCCACGAGGAATCCTGTCACACCGGCGAGAGAAAAGAGGATAATCTCGGTTTTAGGAAACCGCATAACTAACTGGCCGACTTATCCGTGCTAGCAGCCGCATGGCTTTTTCGCCCCAGCGGCGCTTGACAAGCACTATACCGCAGATAGGTAAGCATCTTGGCCTCCCGCCGTCCACGTGTGACAGTGTCGAGAATAAGCCCGGTTACAATGCTCAAAAACGCCACCAGCATAATTCCCATGGCCAACACCGCGGTTGGAAGGCGAATTACCAAACCCGTTTGCAGGAACTGGAGCACTACCGGAATACCCAGGGCCAAGGAAATCAACATCAGTACCAGCCCGATCCACGAGAAAAACTGCAATGGCCTTTCATGCTTGAACAGGATGCCAATCAACCAGAGGATGCGCAGTCCGTCCCGATAGGTATGCAGCTTGCTCTCGGACCCTTCGGATCGGCCACGGTAGTCACCCTCCACATGCGCCACCGGCATGGATAGCTCCAGGGCGTGGACGGTGAGTTCCGTTTCAATATCGAAGCCTCCGGATAGTGCTGGAAAAGATTTGACGAAACGGCGAGACAGCACCTTATAGCCAGACAACATGTCCTGGACACGATTTCCAAAGATATACCGTACCATCCCGGTCAACATCTGGTTACCAAAACGATGGCCCCTGCGGTACGCCTCCTGTTCCGTCCCACGACGGATACAGTTCACCAGGTCACAGGGTTCTTCCATGGCCAGGCGCAGCATCTGCGACGCGATTTCGGCATCATAAGTATCATCACCATCCACCAAAATATAGAAATCGGCCTCGATGTCCCGGAACATCCGCCTTACTACATTACCCTTTCCCTGCATATCTTCACGGCGAACAACGGCACCGGCTTCGGCCGCTGTGGATGCGGTATCATCCTGAGAATTGTTGTCATAGACGTAAATGGATGCTTCCGGCAAGGCGCGACGAAAATCCTTCACCACCTTGTCGATGGTGGGCGACTCATTATAACAGGGAATCAGAATCGCGATTTCTGGCGCGCTGCCTGCTCGCCCTGTTAAGTTCTGCTCTTCAGTCCTCATGAGGTTTCGTTTCCTGTTTTCTAACACTCTGCCAAAGCACCCCGGCTAGCCCAAGAAAAAAAGCGATCCATGCATAATCAACATAAGGGGGCGCGAAATGAAAGCGGATCATGTTCTTTCCTGCTCCGAGGGGAATGGTCTGGAAAATTTCCCCATGAGGAGAGACTGCCATACTGACACCATTGACGGTAGCCGCCCAGCCCGGCATGTAGAGTTCCCGGCGCAGCAGGGTGGCCGGGGTGCGGCATTGTGCAAACAGGTTGTCTCGCGTCCCTGCAGAGAGCCGACAGTCCCCGTGCAGTACCGTATAGTAAGGTGCGGGATGGGGCAGTTCCCAGATTTCCATGAGCGCATCGGAATAAACCATTCTCGTGCCCGGCATATCGGAATTACCGTATTCCAGGGAGAGTTGCAGCGCCTTACCAGGAAACGAACCCGCTGGTCCGGTTACTATCTGGTAAAAACCAGGTGCTTGTGGCCATAACCAAAGTGCCTCCGGCTTACTCCCGCCGACATGGCTGAAGGTGATGTTTAGCGGCTCTTCAGGATTCACCTGTAGAGGCCGTTTCAGAGGGATGGAGAAGACACTGTTGTTGACCGACTCCGAAAGCGGCCTGCTGCCGGTGACACAGATGTTTATAACTGTGCAAACTTTGACTGCTAATGCTCCGTTTGTCGTATAACCATAATTACCTTGAAACACACCGATGGCCCTCAGTCCGCCTTGCAGATTTGCATCTTCAGGAACATCGAAGGAAACCTCCCCAGACTCTCCAGGCCCCAAAGCGAGGGGGGTATTATCCCGTGTTCCTGTAGGAATGGTCAGGGATGACATCAGGGTTTGTCCTTTGTTGGTGACAACATAGCGAACCCCGACTTTTTCATAATTACGAAAAAACTCAGGCAATGCGTTTGCTCCGGTATTGTTACCATACCAGGGCAACCAAAAAATTACACCGCCGGATTTTCTGATGGAAGGGAAAAGATTCTTTTCCATATAATCTACCCAATTGGAATCTATTGGCAGATAATTATGGTTGATACTAGCAACGCCGAAATATGCGGCGTAATTTGGCTCTATGGGCCCCAAAGTATAAAAACGCGACAATCCCAGATGGGTGCGCAAAAAAATGATCGCAGGTTGGTCCACCTCACCGGGATGGACGCCGGACAATTCCGGCACCATAAATAACACAGCACTATCCATCATTACCATAACGGCCAGGGCCCAGCGCCGCCGTTCCCCCTTCCAACAGAACCAGACAAGCAGGACAAGTGCCAAG
This sequence comes from Acidithiobacillus sp., assembly GCA_028065135.1. The sequence continues at coordinate 3,071 of JAPTWR010000110.1, read as the reverse complement.
CCCATGACCGCCCAAAGGACGGCCGCGCCCATTAGCATGGCCATCTTTTCTGCCTGTGCAAACGGCCAACCCCATGATGCGTGCCAGGGCCAGGCAATAGATGCTGCCAGGGCCAAAGACCCCAGCGTCCACACCAACGGCCAGCGAAGCCGCGGCAAGCCCTGACGCAGATCATTCAGCGCCAGAGCGGCAAGAATGGCCAACGCCATCTCCCAACTCGGCGGTGAATATCGGAAAAATGCCACGTCCCGCAGCAACGGGATGTGGTTCATGATCTCCATCACCGGCGTAAAGCCGAAACTTTTGGCCCAGGCAAGGAGCACCCAGCCCAGCAGCAGCCAGCGCAGGCCCCGTTCCCGGCCACTCGCCATAGCTCCCATGCAGGCGAGGAAAACCAGGAGAATCCCGGCATAACCGCCCACATTCCCCCACACATCACCGAGCACCCCGCTTCCGGCCGTGTGAAATATCGGGCCATACACATAGGGTAAATACAGGGTGGAAAGCGCTTGAATGGGTAAAAACGCTTCACCAAAGACATGCGACGTCAGGCTGCTGGTGATCATAAGGTAATCATAAAATGCCACCAGCAAAGGCGCCGCGAGGAGCAATCCTAAGAATCCCCCATAAACCACCCGTCCGGCAAAGCGCCAGCGCCGTTGCTCCCGAAAGAAGCGATAAAGCATCCATGCAAGAGCGAATAGACCGTTGAGATAGGCTGCTTCCGGAAAGCCCGCCAGCAGGGAACCGGCGATGGCAAGCCCAACCCACACGATGGCCCGCGCACCGTCCTCCCGGCGGGCCCTTTCAATACCATACAGCAGCAAAGGGAGAAAAGGGATCGTGTTGATAACAGCAACAGGTCCCGGCAGCCACGCAAATGTACCATTCAATGCATATAACGCAGCTCCGGTTAAGGCAGCCAGACGACCCAGGTTCAGTTCGCGCAGCAGGGCAAAGGTGGCCAAGCCGGCGAATATCTGCATGGCGATCTTGAGCCATAACACGCCGTTATGAAGCAGCAGAAGGAGCACGAAAGGCAGGAAGAAGGCGTCAGGTTGCATCTCTCCTGCAAGAGGCAGGCCGATACCGGAATACGGGTTCCACCAAGGAATCACACCGCAAAACCAGTCCTCCGCGGCCAGGCGACCCAGAGCTTGGGTAGTGAAGCCCACATTAGGGTCTATGTAGGGCGGTGAACCTGGCAATAAACCCGGATGCATTCCGGACACGACACCAGAATTAAACCAGATTGGATTGTTGCTTAATCCAAAAATAGTGAGAGGCAACTCGACGAGAAAAGGCAGGAGGATCAGAAAAAGAATCGGCAGCGAGGGATAGCGATCCAGCCATTCCAGCGGACCACTTCTGTTCACGGGCCTGTTTTCTTTTTCACCAGGACGAAACCGCTCCGCTTTCAAAAGGCTCATGCGCCGCACCCTGCTCTTGTAGCCGCGTCTTGGCAGGCATCGGGATGGAGCATCGCGTCATCATGGAGCAGCCAGACGAACTCCACCCCCCGCTCCAGGGCCAGGCGCATCCCGACATTGCAGCCACCGCCAAAGCCCAGATTCTCCTCCGTTTCCACCAGCTCCACCGCAAGACCCCAGCGGGCGATGCCCAAGCGCAGGCGCTCCAGATCCGCGGCTTCCGAGCCGTTGTCCACCACCGTCACCTGCGTCTGCCTCCCACCGAGATCCGCCAGCGCCCGCAGACAACGCAGAGTGTCGGCAGCGCCGTTCCAGTTGATGAGAACGACAGCAATCACCGCGCTGGTACCCCCTTGGTCAAAGGAAGATCTCCATCCCTCATCCGACACTCCCAGCGCCAAGCATGGCTGATCATAGTCTCCAGATCGGGAAACTGAGGTCGCCAGCCCAGATCCCGCCGCGCCGCAGCGCTATCGGCCACCAGCCGCGCCGGATCGCCCGGCCGACGCGGCATCATCCGCACTGGAATCGCCCGGCCAGTCACGCGCCGTGCGGCATCGATGACCTCCCTGACCGAAAAGCCCGCGTCGGTGCCCAGGTTCCACGCCCGGCTGGGCCGCCCGGAACACAGATAGTCCAGAGCCAGCGCATGGGCATCGCAAAGGTCTGTCACATGGACATAATCCCGAATGCAGGTACTATCTGGCGTATCATAATCATCACCAAAAACCTGCAGCTCCGAACGCCGTCCGGAAGCCACTTGCAAGACGATGGGAATCAGATGCGTTTCCGGCTCATGCTGCTCGCCCAAATCTCCTTCAGGATCCGCTCCCGCCGCGTTGAAGTAGCGCAAGGCTGCCCAATGCAAGCCATAGGCCTGCTCATAATCCGCGAGAATTTCCTCCACCATGCGTTTGCTGCGTCCATAAGGATTCAGGGGGTGCAAAGGGTGAGATTCGTCAATGGGAATATACGTCGGCTCCCCAAACACCGCCGCCGTGGAGGAAAACACCAACAGATGCACCGCATGGGCACGCATAGCATCCAGCAGATTCAGGGTATAGGCAGCGTTGTTGCGATAGTACGCCGCTGGTTCTTGAGAGGACTCACCCACCTGACTATAGGCACCAAAGTGCATCACTGCAGCGAAGGGGCGTTGACCCAGCAAACGATCCAACAAGGCCGAATCCGCCAAATCCCCTTCCACCATCTCGCCAAAACGCGCCGCCTCTCGGTGCCCGGTACTGAGATTATCCAGCACCACCACCTCATGGCCGTCCCGGGTCAGACGCTTGACCATGTGCGAACCAATATACCCCGCCCCGCCCACCACCAGAATCCGCATAGCCTCCACCTCAAAAACACCCCTTACCATCATCACCCGAAGCACCGCACTTTGCCAGCACCGGGGACCCCGCAAGCCCGGAACCATTCCACCCTCCTAACAGTCCAATCCCGCGCCACACAGCAGCTTATTTGACGCCCGCCCCCCCCTTCCCCACAATAGGCTCCCAAACGATGGAGGATTAATGCAAGCGGACCAACCCCCTTTTCTGCCCACGGCACAGCCCCCGGCCATTCATGTCCTGGCCGCACCGCGGCAGGGTGCCGCCCCGCTGGTGGTAGAGAGCCACGGCTACC
>JAPTWR010000111.1 GCA_028065135.1 Acidithiobacillus sp. | reverse complement strand
GGGCATCGGACATATTGATGTCCACCAGCCGGTTGATAACCACGCCCATGGCGCCTTCGGCATTGTGTTCGCAGACCACGATCACCGTACGGTCGAAAACGCCGTCGTGCAGCGCGGGCATGGCAATGAGCAGATGATTTTTGAGAGAAGAAAAGGTCATAAGTCCTATGATACGTCTTTCCTACCAAAAACGGCAGGTACCGTGATCACCGGCACGGGCGGGGCCGCATCATCGCCCCCGCTCCAGACGCTGCCAGAGCAGATCCGCCGCATCGACCCCAAAAAATCGCCTGATCTCCCGCGCCCCGGTGGGGCTGGTGACATTGATCTCCGTCACATACCCGCCGATCACGTCCAGGCCGACAAAAAGCAGGCCCGCGGCGCGCAAGGCCGGGCCTATCGCCGCACAGATGTCCCGATCGCGGTCATTGATCTCCGCCGCTACTCCCGTTGCACCTGCCACCAGATTACCGCGAAAATCCGCGGCCGAAGGCACCCGCAGCAGGGCACCTGGCACCGGGACGCCATCCACCAGGAGAATCCGTTTATCGCCCTCGCGAATCGCGGGCAGGTAGCGCTGCGCCATCACATAATGCTGGCCCCAGCCCGTCACCGTCTCCAGAATACTGCCGACGTTGCGGTCCTGCAGGTGCAGATAGAACACCCCTTCGCCACCACGCGCCGAGAGCGGTTTGACGACGATTTCGCCGTGTTCGGCGAGAAAGGCCCGCAAATCCCCAAGATCCCGGCTGACCAGCAAGGGCGGCAGAAATTCCGGGAAATGCAGGGCATAGAGCTTTTCATTGGCATTGCGCAGACTGACCGGATCGTTGACCACCCAGGTGCCGGCGTGCTCCAGCAGATAGCAGGCGGTGAGATATTCCAGACCCACAGGAGGGTCCTTACGCATGAGGACCACATCCATCTCGTCGAGGGGGCGCTCTTCTGTCTCACCCAGCGTAAAATAATCTTCCACATCATCACGTACAACGATGGTACGGAGTCGTCCCCAGGAACGCCCATCCCGAAAAAACAGGTCCGGCAGGCCAAACACCCAGCATGGATGCCCACGCGCCTGCGCCGCCAGCAGCATGGCGAACGTCGTATCTTTGGCCGGTTTGATCCCGGTAATGGGATCCATAAGGATAGCGGCCTTGAGCGCACTCATTGGCCTGTCTCCAGTGTACCTTGCCGCCGCCAGTCTGCCATTTCCCGGGCCGCCGCCACCAGGGTGAGGCGCGCGATGACGCCATAGGCATAGTACCGATTGGCCGGCGCATCCGGTGGCGACTTCCGGCAAGGGAGCACGCAGGTCTGGCCAAAGGCCATTGGCTCAAAGTGCGCACCCGGAGCGTTGAGATTCTCATCCCGTCCACGCTCCGTATGCACCCGGTAAAATCCTCCCAGCACCTGCTGACCGATCATATAGACCACCGGCTCTGCGACTGCCTCCTGCGCGGTCTGTTCGAAGGTATATACACCCTCCTGAATAAAGACGTCACTGACCGGCAGCCCCTCTTTACTCTTCGCCATCCGGGTGCGTTCCTTACGATTGAGGTCAAGGAATTCCTCACCCGAATAGGCGGTCATAATACCCATACCGTAAGTACCCGCATCCGCCTTGACGATCACAAAAGGACGCTGATGAATACCATAGTGGGCATAACGCTCGCGGGTGATCTCCAGTACGGCATCCACGTTCGCAACCAGGCACTCGCGGCCTTCGGAGCGCATGAAGTCAATGCCCTGACAACGCCGAAAAACGGGGTCAATCAGCCAGGGATCGATGCCAATCACCTCCGCCAGCTCCTGTGCCACCGCACGGTAATGGGTGAAATGCTGAGATTTACGCCGGTTACGCCAACCTGCCGCGAGGGGGGGCAGAACAGGTTGCTCCAGGCCCGCCAATATTTCCGGCACGCCACCAGATAAATCATTGTTCAGTAAAATCAGTTGTGCCTCAAAACCCGTCGTCGACAGCCGCCCGTCGTCGCGACACAGTGGTTCCAGCAGCAACTGGCCACCTGAAGGCAGATCATAGACCGTACGATCTTCCAGAATCAGGGAGCCCACCCGCACGTCCAATCCGGCGAGTTCCAACAACTCACGCAATCGTGCCACGCTCTCCAGATAAAAAAGGTTACGCGTGTGGTTTTCAGGAATCAGCAGCACCCGCTCCAGACCTGGATGGTACTGGTTCAGATAATGCTGAATAGCCGAAACATAGAGCGCCGAAAACTCCGGATTGAGGTTATTGAAGCCCGCCGAAAACAGATTGGTGTCCACCGGCGCCAACTTGAAACCGGCGTTGCGCAAGTCCACAGAGGCATAGAAAGGCGGTGGCGTCCGTTGCCATTGTCCCCGAAACCAGCGCTCAATCGTGGATTGCTCGACGATCAGGTGGCGCTCGATATCCAGCAGAGCCTCCACCCGATCCGTGGCCAGGAAAGGAATATCCCGTATCACTTCCGTCATGCGTCTTTCCTAAGTACGTTGGGCCACAGGCACATAGCGTCGATCCTGTTCCCCTGTATATACCTGCGTAGGCCGGAAGATCCGGTTATCCGCCAGTTGCTCCCGCCAGTGAGCCAGCCAGCCCGCAGAACGAGCCATAGCAAAAATAGGCGTAAAAAGGTCCGCCTTGATGCCCATCTCGTGATACAGCACGCCCGAATAGAAATCCACGTTGGCGTGAATCCCCTTGGGACCGAGCCGCTCCGTAGCCTGGCGTTCCACTTCGATGGCAATTTCAAAGAGGCTGCTATGCCGCAGATTTCCATGACTGGCCATATCCTCCATCATCCCCTTGAGAATCACTGCACGCGGATCGCGGGTTTTATAGACGCGATGCCCGAAACCCCAGATTTTCTCCTTGTTGGCCATCTTCCTGTCGAGATAGGCACCCACCTGCTGGACGGAGCTGATTTCTTCCAGCATTTCCACCACCTTCTGATTGGCACCACCATGCAACGGGCCGGCCAGGGTTCCGATCGCCCCCCCGATGACATGGTAAGGATTGGTCAGGGTGGATCCGGTCACCAGTACCGAGAAGGTACTGGCATTGATGGTGTGCTCGGCATGCAGAATCAGGCAGGAGTCGAGGATTTTGGTATGGGCCGGATCAGGTTCGCGACCCGACAGCATATAGAGAAAGTTGGCCGCATGGCTGAGATCCGGGCGAGGTGGAATAGGATCATTGCCGAAACGCATCTGCTCCCACATTGCGACAATGGTGGGCATGCGCGCGATAATCCGCATCGCCATGGCGTCCAAATGGAGCGTATTTCCGCGTTCGGCATCGGAAAGCTCCTGCTGCGGGTAGAACATGCCCAGACTGGCCACGGCACAGTGCAGCATATCCATGGGGTGTCCGGTCACGGGCATGAACTTCATGATTTCCCGGACATTATATTTGACTTGGCGGTGCGCACGCAGACCGTGGTCGAACCGTTCCAGATCTGCGGCGCCGGGCAGGACACCATCCAGCAGCAAGAGCGCCACCTCCTCGAAACTGCTGTGCGCCGCAAGATCCGCAATGGCAAAACCACGGTAACTCAGCAGGCCGGCAGCGCCATCGATGTTGGAAATGCTGGACTGGGTTGCAGCCACACCCTCCAGACCTGGCGCAAAGTTCGGTTCCGCCATACAGAACTCCTTTAATCATTCTGGTGTTTGACTGCCCGGACCTTCGGCGGTCACCGCCAATCTGGGCACTGCTCACGGGCAGCGTCCTGCACGAAGGCGTCCGGACGACAAGCCGCCGGATCATCATAACCTGCCCGTAAAATAAAAGGGAGGCCGTCAGCCTCCCCTTGGGGCACTTCCACCAACCGGCGATCAGGCCGAAAAGGAAGATCCGCAACCGCAGGTGGTCGTGGCGTTGGGGTTTTTGATGACGAATTGCGCGCCTTCCAACCCCTCGCTGTAGTCAATCTCCGCTCCGACCAGGTACTGATAACTCATGGGATCAATCAGCAGACTCACACCCAATTGGTGCACTTCCGTATCGCCTTCGTTCATATTCTCATCGAAAGTGAAGCCATACTGAAAACCGGAACAACCGCCCCCCGTCACAAAGACGCGCAGCTTCAGATCGTCAGAACCTTCCTCTTCAATGAGCGACGCGATTTTGTCCGCTGCATTTTGTGTCAAGGTCATGACCGGGGGAATGGAATCCAGATCCGTCATCGTTTCCGTTGCTGTGCTCATCATTCATCGCTCCATGCGCCGCAGCGCTTCATCCAGTGGATACCCGAGTATTTTGCTCGCTTTTGCGCGCAGGCGTCAAGCCACGACAGCACCCAGCTTGAGACGCGCTCCGTGCTGGAATGGCGAGCACGATCAGCTCGCCGCCCGGGCACTGCGCCGCAGGCGGGATAACAGGCGTCGCGCCATTTCGCCGAAGAGTTCGGTCTGAGTCGGATGGGGATGAATGGCGCCAGCCACCTGCTCCAGGGTCAAACCGGCGCTGACCATCATCACAGCCTCGCCCACCAGGGTATCGGCATGATCGGCGAGGAAATGCACACCGACGATACGGTGGCTGATCTTGTCGGCGACGATCTTGATCAGTCCGTCGGTCTCGCCGGTCATCATGGCCTTGGCATCGATGCTCAGGGGCACCTTGACCTCGACCGCGTCGATCCCTTCCGCCCTGGCCTGCTCCAGGGAAAGGCCGACAAACGCGCACTGGGGCCGGGTGAAGGTCACCCCGCAGTCTTTAGCCGCTTCATAACGAGCGCTGTGGCCAAGCAAACTGGCGGCCGCCACCCGTCCCTGCTGACCGGCGGTGTGGGCCAGCATGTAGCCGCCGATGACATCACCGACCGCATAGATATGGGGCACATTGGTGCGCCCGGAGGCATCGACGGCGATGACGGCGCGATCTCCCAAAGCCACACCGACCGCGGCCAGATTCAGCCCACTGGTATCCGGGCGCTTACCCGTCGCCACCAGCAGCAGATCACAGGCATAATTCGCCGCCTCGTCGCCTGACTGGTAACGCACCTCCAACTGGCCGGGTTGCCCCGCGACCTCCGTCACCTTGACTCCGGTCAGCACCTGCAAACGCAGGCTGTTATGGGCGATGGCCTTCATCAACTGTTCGGCGACTTCCTTTTCCATCTCGGCCACCGGCCGTGGCAGGGCTTCCAGTACCCGCACTTCGGCGCCGAAGTCGTGGAACATCTGCGCCATTTCCATACCGATGGCACCGGCGCCGATGACGCAGAGGCGCGCGGGCGGCTGTTTCAGGTTCCAGACCGTATCGGAAGTCACCGCCGCACCACTCTTCAACGCGTCCTGAATGCCGGGAATCGGCGGCACAAAGGCGGGTGCGCCCGTAGCAATGACACAGGCTCCGAAGGTCAGGGTCCGCGCATCCTTGCCGCTGATCTCAACGCTGTGGTCACCGGTGAAACGGGCATAGCCTTCCAGCACCTGAATTTTCACGCCCTGATCGGTTTTCAGGGCCATTTCTCCGCGGGTCTGGAGAATACCGCGCCGATGCTGTTCCAGTTGTGCCCAATCCAGCCTGGGAGTGCCCAGGGTAATGCCCATCGCCGCGTCGTGCTCGCGGTCGCGGATGCGATCCGCAGCAGCGCGCCAGGCCTTGGAGGGAATGCAGCCCCGCCACAGACATTCGCCGCCCGGCAGGGGCGCATCGTTGACCATGGCCACCCTGATACCGTTCTCTGCGAGCTCGCGGGCGCAGTCTTCGCCGCCGGGGCCTGCGCCGATGACCAGCACTTGCACGTCGTAATCCCCTTCGGGAATCACCGGGCCGCCGCTACCCAGCCAGTTCTCGGGATGCTCAATGGCCTGTTTCAGGTCATTGAGGAACAGCGCCGCCTCGGCGCCATTGACCACCCGGTGGTCTGCCGTGATGGTGATGGGCATACCTTCGGGTCCATTCCCGGCGATCGCAATGATGGCCGCCGTCCCCGGGGTGACGATGGCATCGAACTGGGCAATGCCGTACATCCCCATGTTCGAGATGGTAAAGGTCGGGTTGGTATATTCAGGCGGACTGAGACGACGTTTGCGCGCTTTCTCCAGCAATGAGGTCCACTCCGTCTGCAACTGCTCCGGCGTCTTGCCTTCGACACCGCGCAGGACAGGCACAATCAGACCACCGTCTTCCGTAGTCGCGGCAATGCCGATGTCATGATGACTGCGTTCGACAATCTTATCCACAGGCTGATAAGCGGCATTCACCAGAGGGTGTCGGTGCAACGCCTGCGAAGCGGCCTTGGCGATCGCCACCGTGACGGAAAGCTTGTGTGCCTTGGCGGCGCGGATCAGCGCCTCGGGCCTGACCTGCACGGTGACATGAAAAACCGGAATACTCAGGGAAGCGGCCATCGCCTGGCTGATCGCTCTTTCGATGGCCGTCATGGCGCGGCCGTTACCGGGCACCGCGGGCTCGGCAGTACCGCTCGACGCGACCGGGGCTGCACGGCCACCAGCAGCGCCGAGAACATCTGCGGCGACGATCACGCCCGCTGGCCCCGTACCGCGCAGCCCGTTGATATCCACACCTCGCTGGCCCGCCAACTGCCGGGCAAAGGGGCTGGCGGCCCCCTGCCGCGGACGCGGCGCCGGATCTGCGCCCGGTACTGGGCCAGACATGGCGGCAGCAGGCAAGGGAGTCGCTACCGGCGCCGATGTCGCATCGGGCTGGCGCAGCCCTCCGTCATGGACAGCGTTTTCGTGGCTTATCTGCTCCGGCGACTCCACTAGCCAGGCGATGGTCTCTCCTACGGGCACCACCGCATCCACGGCCACCAAAGGACCCGACAGGTATCCCTCACGGAACACTTCCACGTCCATGATGGCCTTGTCCGTTTCCACCGTCGCCACCACATCCCCGCGCTGTATCCTGTCCCCCGGTGCCTTTTCCCAGGATACCAGCACACCTTCGGTCATGGTGTCGGAGAGCTGCGGCATCTTCACCGCATAGCCCTCAGGGGCGGGTGGCGTAGCGGATGCCGGCCCCGTCGGCATGACCGCAGGCGCTGCAGGAACAGGCGCTGCCACCGTTTCCACCGCGCTATCGGTGATATAGCCGAGAGTCCCGCCCACCGGAATGACACTGTTGGCCTCGGCCAGGGGCCCCGCCAGGTAACCGGAACGGAACACCTCGACATCCATGATGGCCTTGTCCGTTTCCACCGTCGCCACCACGTCGCCACGCTCTACCCGCGCGCCCGCAGGCTTCTCCCAGGATACAAGGACACCTTCCGTCATGGTGTCGGAAAGTTGCGGCATTTTGATGACGTAAGGTTCAGCCATATTTCACCATTGTTGAGTCAAACCGAGGTTAAGGAGGGGACGGATTGCCGGAATCTTACCGGCCCAGCATCTTCCGCACAGCGGCGACCACTTCTCCGGCATTGGGGATGGCCGCCTTTTCCAGGCGGCGATTATACGGAATAGGCACATCCAGCGCATGCACCCGTACCGGCGCCGCATCGAGATCGAAAAAGCATTCCTCGTTGAGGATCGCCATCACCTCGGAACCCACGCCCACCGGCGCCTCGTCTTCTTCGACAACGACGGCGCGATGAGTCTTGCGTACGCTGGCCGCGATACCGGCCCGATCCATGGGTTTGAGTGCCCGCAAATCCACCACTTCGGCGTCGATGCCGTAGTCCTGAGCCAACTTCTGCGCCGCATCCAACGCCCAATGAACGCTGATGTTATAGGCAAAAATACTGACGTCCTTACCCGGCCGCATCACTTCGACGCCTTCCAGCGGCGTAAAAAACTCTTCGTCCGGGATCTCGCCCTTGAGGTTATACATACTCTCGTGCTCGATGATCACTACCGGATCATCACAGCGCACGGCGCTTTTCAGCAACCCGTAGGCGTCGCGCGGCGTTGCCGGGGTCACCACCCGCAGGCCGGAAATACCCATGAACACTTTCTCCATACGCGCCGAGTGCTGGGCACCCAATTGGTGCGCAGTGCCGCCCGGTACCCGCATCACGAAGGGACAACGGATACGCCCACCGGACATGTAATGGATTTTCGCGGCATTGTTCATGAGCTGATCCATCGCCAACCAGGCGAAATTCACGCTCATGATTTCGACGATGGGACGGGCCCCGATCATGGCGGCACCCACCCCGATACCGGTGTAGCTGTTTTCGGAAATAGGTGTATCGATTACCCGCTGCTCGCCGTATTTGGCGAAGAGGCCGCTGGTCGCCTTGTAGGTACCGCCGGCGACGCCGATATCCTCACCCATGGCAAAAACCAGGGGGTCCCGCGCCATCTCTTCATCGTGGGCGCGCAGGATTCCCTGCCAATACATCATTTCAGCCATGGCTGCCTGCCTCCTTTTCTGTGTATACGTAACGGGCGATATCTTCCAGACGCGGCTCCGGGCTCTCGGCGGCAAAGCGCACGATTTCATTTTCGATTTC
>JAPTWR010000189.1 GCA_028065135.1 Acidithiobacillus sp. | reverse complement strand
GCCTTTGGGCTTGCGTCAGGACTGTACCAGACTGAGGAGCAGAGGATTGTCAATCAGTAATTTTTAACTGATTGATTTATATGGTGCCCAGGGACGGAATCGAACCGCCGACACGAGGATTTTCAGTTTTGTTATGTTTCAAAGAGTTATATTGTTGCGAATTGGGCGTGTTTGAGTACACCTGTGTCAACTTATTATTTGTATTTGGTTTTTATTGTTTATTGTAGGGCTACCCTGGCGCGACTGGTGTACCGCCAGTGTACCGCCAGTGTACCGCCAGTGTACCGCCAGTGTACCGAACTGTACTGCCGCCAATCGCACTCACGGTAACTCGCAAATCCTGAAAATCCCAGCAAGCGTGAAGCGACATGATACGTTGTTTTTGAGGTCATGACGGAGGCGCCATGGCCCAAAGACACCATGTTTGAATCACCGAGAGGTATTTATGAACCACGTAAAACATGAATCCTGTCCGGGCTGGATCCTGGCGACAACTTTCTCCTGGATATGCACCAGCCTGCTGGTTGCGATTACGGTCATCAGGAGATTTCCCCAAATGGGCTGGCTCGTCCCGGCGATGGGCGCGGGGATATGGGTCACGTTGATTCTCTTTCTCTCTGGGTGGACGCTGCAGAAAGACGCTCCGGAGGATGAATTCCATCCGATCCTGTACTTTATCGCCACAATGTTCACCGTGGTGGCGGGTGGCATCGTATTCTTTGCCGCCATCCATCAGGCGCTGGCCCATTGATGGAACCCGGCCTTGGAGTAAATAGTCATTCTGAATTCCCAGAATACCATTACCCTCAAATGATCCTGTCTATGGAGTAATCATCTATGATTTATAGCATGAAAAGCCCACTCGCCTTATACCGCGCCTTCAGTGCGGCCAATGTTCCTGACGACATCGCCAGGGATGCCGCCTATTCTGTGAGCGCCGATCTGAAAGCCATGATCGATCAGTTTGTAACCGAACTGGAAAGCCGCTCTCCACAGACGCACAAGTTCAGCAACCTTTATTCCCCTGAGCCTGGAGAATGAGTACCGCACCACGCAAGGGTGCTCGACGTCAACTACCTTGTCCGGTCAAGATAATTGACGCTTAGCACAAGGGCAACACATAGGGTGCGGGCTCCCGGAATTCCACACTGTGATCACAACTCACTAACCGATGCCGTGTTCCTGCTTGATATCATGCACATAGGTTACATTGAACGCCTTACAGGGTCGATGCTGTTGCAGCCGGTTGGCGAAGCTGAAGGCATCATTGAGTTCGAAGCGCTGAAACACGTCCAGTCCACGGCTGAGGACGATTTTCCAGCCGAGGTCGGTGCTGATGTCACGATCGTGCAGGGTGTTCGTGGTGTCGTAGGCCCAGGTGAACTGAATGCCCACCTCGGCGCACGCGTCGGCGATTTTTTGCAGGCTTTCTGTCTGACGATCACCGTTAAACTCGTCTTCAACCGTTACTACGTGAACAGCCACCTCGTCATCGGGGCTTTTCTGTTTGCTGATGGTCTCCATGAGTTCCATTAGATTGCGTAACTGATGGAAGGCCCGGAGGTAGGGATCGGTGACGACAATGCGTTTACTGGTCGCCAGATAGGGGCCAAAGAGCGTGTCGAAGCTCACTCCCCGCTGGTTTTCGTGAAAGACGATGTGCTGCTCTTTCAAAACCGGATCACTGCTGGCCACTGCACTCATGGATGATGCAGGCATCTCCATGGCCGGAGCGGCATGTGCGACAGGTGCAACGCCCATTATGTCAAAGGGCAACTCCTGCAAGGGAATATCCGCCGCTAACTGACGATGGTACTGACTGGGGTACTCCTCCTCTTCCAGCGTGTGTACCAATACTTCCTGGCCATCGCTGCTCTGGTAGGCGAAACGGACCTCCGGATAGGTGTGGTCCATACGCAGCAACTGATCTTTGACCCGCTTGCGGCCCTCAATCGCGTAGCGTAATACGTCCTCAATCTCCGCATCACTGGCGTCGTCGTTGGGAAAAATGATCTTCATAAGGCCGGAGAAGGTCTTGTTGATGCCATCGCGATCGCGGCTGGAGATCTCGTTGGATAGGCTGAACCGCTTCTTATAGCGGTCGGAAAAATCATCGCCGCGCAGTGCCCGCAGAATTTCTCCCAGATAATCGACTACAAAGCCGTAGCCGTCGGAATACATTTCGCCACGGATTACATCTACTTCCCAACCGGGGATATAACAGTGCATGCGGTCCAGGAATGCGGAGTCATGAAACTTTTCCGGTAATGGGTCGAAGAGGTCGGAATGTTTCAGCATGTACGGTACGGTATGGTCGGTGTTGCCCACGAAAACCATGCTGGCCTCTGCGCCCAGCGTTTCTACGCCGCGCGAGAAGGACTTGTTGGCCATGTAATTCTTCATGATGTCCACCAGCGCCTTATCTACCCGCTTCTGTTTGCCGGCAAATTCATCAAAGGCCACAACATCCCAGTAACCCACTAGGCCGAGTTTGCCGGTGCCGTTATGGACGAAGAGCTTGGGCACGGTCACTTCACCGCCGGAAATCAGAATGCCGTGCGGCGAAAACTCCGAATAGACATGCGATTTACCCGTCCCTTTCGGCCCCAACTCAATCAGGTTGTAATTGCGCTCGCAGAAGGGAATCAGGCGGATGAGCTGCAGCAGTTTATTGCGCTTTCCGAACATTTGCGGGTTGAAGCCGAGGCTTTGGATCAGTAGGTCGATCCATTCGTCCGTACTAAACTGCTTGCGCGCTGCCAGGTAGCCATCCAAGTCAAAACGGGAGATCTGAATGGGCTTTAGGGAGGCTAACACCCAGGGCGAGCCCGATTTTTCCTCGGTGTACTCATACTCCAAGTCAGCGATACACCAGACGCTACTCACCAACAGCTTCTGATGTGCCTTGACGGTACCGGCGTTGATGAGCACTTTTTTGATGCCCAGATTAGCGAATTCCGCTTCGTAAACATCGTCCTTGTCATTGAGTGACACGCTGATACGGTCAATCACCTTGTGTCGGCCTTTCTCCTTGATGGTCGAACGCACCAGCCCCGCCTCGTTGCGATGCACATAGTGCTTGCGGAGGATTTCCTTCACGGTCTCGATACCGGTCTGGATAGTGGCCTCGTCATTGGTGGCGCAATACTGGCCGAGCAGGTATTCCAGCACATAGGAGGGCACCGTGGCATTGCCTTTCACGGTCTTCACCAGATCTTTGCGCACCACCAGGCCCGCGAAGTGCTGGTTGATTTTGTCGTCGAGGGCGCTCATGGCCAAGTTCCTTGAATCATTGCTCAAAAGTCGAACTCGCTGGAGAGCGAAAGACGAATGGTGTGCCGTGCCGCCTTGTAGGTAGTGAAATGGCTGGTGCCCTCCACCCGCTCTTCCAGCCGCAATTCTACCTCCTGATTGTTGGCGCTGTCGGCCTTACGACTGAGGATGAATCGCACGGGCAGTTCGCGTTCGCGCGGATGCGTCGCGCTAAAATCGAATAACAACTCGTGCTGATCGGAGATCAGCTCGCCCTGGAGCGTAAACAGTCCGACGCGCAAGCGGCGCGGCTGCAATTTTTCGGTGACGGCGTCGGTCTGGTACAGTACCACGGCGAGTTGGCCGGTAGTGATGGTTTTTGAACCAGCACCAATAATCTCCACTTCGACCCGTCCCACATCGCTCTGCCGCTTTTTATTGATGCGGATGACGGGAATTACCACCTCCTGCAGAGTGGCACCCCCATGCACAAAACGGCTGCCGGAACCCTGCAAGCGCAGCCGGTGGATGGATTTGGGGAATTGCGCCTCCATTGTCCCGGCTAGGCCTAATTGCGCGGATGTGAAGGTTTTGAAACCGGCGTTATCCCGCAAGCCATGGCCCAACACGAAGCGCCGGTCATGGTAGAGCACCGGCTCTCCTTCTGGCTCGCTGCTGAGGAAGCCGCTTTCCTCCAGCGGATGGTTTTGATAGAGAAAGCCATGATCGCTGGTAATCAATAGATTGCTGGCATTGGCGTTGGTCAGTTTTTTGACCAGCCGAAGCAGCTCGTCCAGTGTTTCTTCGACCGCCGCGAAGACGCGTTCTTCGGTGTCGCGGGTGTCGCCGGTTTTGTCGATCAGGTTGTGATAGATATAGACCACCTCATGATCGCGCAGCAGGGCGCGGGAGATGTCCCTATCCATGTTCATCAGGTCTTTGGCCAGCACCACGGCAGATGCGGGCACTGCATTGGCGAGAATTTTGCCCCGGTTGGTTGAGCCTTTGGCACTCTGACCATTGACCATGGCGTCGCCACTCTCGTTGTCGGCCAACTGCAGATCCGCATTGGGCAATAAAGCCGCCATGCCCAACTGGGTGTAGCTGGGTAGCATGGATAGAGCCGGTTCCAGTTCCGCCTCGAAGCGATCCTCCTGCCGGATCAGGCTTTGCAACTCCTCGCCGATTTCGTAGCGAAAGGCGTCGGAAATAATCACGCAAACCTTGCCCTTACGCTCCAGAAAAGGCTGCACACAACGGGTGAAAAAATGCCGTTGCAGCAGAACCGGGGCAGCCTCCCAATGCTGAACTGCATCCACGTGTTGCTGCCAGCGATCATTGAGGCGCGTCAGGAAGTTGTTGCTGTAGAGATTGTCTATCAGGGTACTCAGTTCGCCCAACAAGGAGGTCTGGCCGGACTCGCGCAGGTGAAACACGAATTTGCGGTAGCGCTGATCCAGTTGGTACCAGTTTTTTGCATATTTTCGCACCCCATCTGCCAGCGAATCCATTTCCAACTGGGTCATGTCCAGCAGTTGAATGAATTGTGCCGCATGCTCGACGGCGAGATAAATATCCTCAAAGCGATCAAACCAGTGGCTCTGGCGGCGCTGGCGCACCCACTGCTGCAACTCTTGCGCTGTTGTAGTACGGGCCAGCACCGCCCGTACCAGCTCGCTGAGAATTTTGCGGTCGATCAGCTCAAAGTAATCCAGCGTCATCAGGCGGCGATAGTCCAGCGTCTGCAGCTTGTCGTCGATCTGTAAAACGGCGGCGCACTGTTCGGAGAGCACTTCAAAGCTTTGGGCATGGGAGCGGCTGTCTTTCCAGCGCTTCAAAAAGACCAATGCCTCGGCAGATAGGCTGGCTTTGCAGGTCGGGTCGATACCGGACTGAAAGCAGGTCTTGAACAGTTCAATGGCAAAATCATGCAGCCCCGGCTGCTCGGACGTATAGCCGTAAGCGCGTTTCATTTGCTCCCAGAGGTAGGCCGTCAGGGTGCTGCGCTCGATCAGCTTGATCCGGGCCTCATCGCCTCTGGCAAGATCACCTAACAAGGTTTCCAGTATGGCGTCCAGACGCGGCTCGCTGCCCGCAGCCACGGCCAGCATTTTGCGGCGCAGCAGATTGTGTGGGTCACCCGATTCCAGTATTTTGCGTAGCGCTTCACGGCGCTTG
Organism: Acidithiobacillus sp.; assembly: GCA_028065135.1. The sequence goes on along the minus strand of JAPTWR010000189.1, from coordinate 33,178 downwards.
CCCGACTCAAAAAACGCGCTATGCGCTTCCAGCAGCGGGTAAAAGTCCGGACCGAGTTCCAGTTCGGCAAGCCATAGGGCAATCTGGTCGGTGCGGAAACTATGGCCGCTGGCGAGTTGCACGTCCAGCAGCCAGTTCTGCAGGTGCGGTGGCTCGGCGCCTTCGCGGTACAGCAGAAACTGCTGATCCGGCTGCTGGCGCAGAAGGCGGTACTTCACGCCGAATGCGTTGTTGAGCAGCTCGATTTTTTCAACGCCCGGCAGTTCCAGCGTCTCAAAATCGGCGCGAAACTCCTGGCGCGTGTCGTACCAGAAGACGATACGCTGCTTGGTGAACAGGTTACTCAGCGCCTGAGTGATTTTGGGGTTGGTCATCAGTGCTCAGTTTGCTCCATACGGGTCTGTAACGTCTCGACGAATCGCTTGGCCCAAGGCGAAGCCTCGCAGACCTTGGCCGGATCGGTCAGCGCAAGCAACTTAAAGGAATGTTCCCCCTTGTCGTACCGCTCTTTCGTCTTGCAGGCACGGGTTGCGTTATCCAAGGATGCATAAACCTGCGCCTTGGCAACACGCTCAATGGGGTTAGTAGCAGCTGGCAGCGGATTTTCTTTGAATCCCTGTCCGAAAAATGCCTTCAGCGTAGTTCTATCTGCCAATAGCCAGCTTTCCATGCATTGCACCATCAGGTGACACTGCAAATCCTCGGCGTTTTCTGGTTTTAGCGAGCCATCACCTTGGGGTTGCCGCAAATGTTGCCACGGTAGCCATTGGGCACGGTCCTCTGCTTTGCTGGCATCGCCAGGCTGATTTGCGGGCGCGACGGGTGCTTCACTATCCACCAGTAGTAGTGCGCGTTCGCCGCAATGCAATGCCGTAGAGAAGGAATCAAAAGCATTCTGACGGCTGCCACAGGCCACTATCCGGGGCATACGGCCTGTAAGGCCAGCCCTTTCCAGAAATTTGGAGAAGCCCTCGCGGCAGGCTGTTTTTAGTATGGCGGCATCTCCGCCCCCTTCCACGTAGAGTTTCACCAGCGGGTCCCTCCGATTTCACCGCGTGTCCACAACTGACCCAGACGATATTTCTCCAACCAAGGTTTGAGCCTATCGGCATCTAATCGTGTCAGGGTCGTGCCTGCCGCTGACTTTTCGGTAACAAGTACGGCTTCTGGCTGGTCACTCATGGCGTCTACCAGCACGTCGGAATGGGTGGTGACGATGATCTGGGTGCGCGTGGCGGCTTCTTTCAGCAATTCTGCCAGCGTGGGCAATATATCGGGGTGCAGGCCAAACTCGGGCTCCTCGATACATATCAGTGGGGGTGGTTTGGGGTGGCACAAAACGGCGAGCAGGCAGAGGTAGCGTAGCGTGCCATCAGACAGCCGCGTTGCGGGTACGGTGAAGCGGCCTTCGTGGAAAAATACCTGCACGGTGCCACCTTCGATCTGCACATCGTAGTCATCAATGCCTTCGTAAAGCGCCTGTAGCGCGCTCAATAACCGCTGTTTGACGGCGGGATCGCGGCGCAGCCGGTTCAACACCAACCCCAGATTGCTGGCATCTGGCTCCAGCATATCGTTGGGCAGGTCGGCTTTCTGCGGCAAGCGGGGGATGGTGTAGCGGCCAAAGCACCACTCGCGGTACAGGCGGATTTTTCCAAGCACCTGGCCCAGATAGGTGATTTCCGGATACTGGTCGGGGTCGCGCCGTTGGGACAGAATCGACTTTTCCAGATCGACGTCTTCCTGTTGCAGCGAACGGCTTTTCCCACCCACGTTCAGCGCCGGTCGCCCCTTGTTGAAGTGGTAATAAAAATAGGGCTGGGGATGCTGAGGGGTTGCGGGCTCTTCATTTTCGATGCGCTCATCGACGATCTCGAAGCGTTGCCCGACTTCGGTAAAGGCGAGATGGTAGCGGAGGTTTTGCGGCCCTTTGGGGTTGCTGATTATGATATCCAGAGAGGCTGTGGGTGTCCCTGGAGCGCCTTTCCAGAGCCAGTCACGCACCCCGCCGCCTTCGCGTATGGGTTTGAGTAATTGCTCCGGAGCGCTACGGAGCAATTCGATGGACTCCAGCAGGTTGGATTTGCCTGATCCGTTGGGGCCAATGATCACGTTCAGCGGCCCCAACGGTATAGCGGGGGATGTGGCGCCGAAGCTCAGGAAATTGTTCAGTTGGATTGCGCGAATCAACATGGGTTGGCTCCTTGTGTCTCTCAATCTTCGCCCTTGGCGTCCAGGCCGACAATTTTCTTGAGCGCGGGGCCGAGGTTGAGATAGTTGACCTTGACGCCATCGTCCAAGTCCAGCGCTATCTGTGCGGTGGCCAGCGGGTAGAGGGTGTCGCGCTCGTAGTCGTCGAGTTCCAGCAGTTGTTTTTTGATGGTGTCGATTTCTTTTTGTGCGCGGGTCTTTTCGCTCTGGCTGGCGGAAGGGCTGATGCCGACCTGTTGCAAGTAGTCGAGGCGGGCGGCGAGTTTTTTGCGGAAGTCGCGCAGGTATTGCAGCACCACGCTGGCCGTATCCGGGCGATAGCGGTGCAGGTAGATCAGGGCGTTGAAGCTGCCTTTGGGGCTGGAGAAGAGCCAGTAGATCGGACGCTTTTTGTAGCGCCTGACGTGGTCGTTGTAGAAGTCCTTGAGGAAATATTTGCGGACATCCTTGCCCAGCGCCGCCTCGATAAAGGCCAGGTTCTCCTCGTAGCGGGCGTCACCAAAGGTTATACGCAGGAACTGGCGGAAGCGCTCGGTGATGTCGTCGGTGAACCAATCGCCATCGAGTATGGGGATCACGTTGTCCTGGTTAGGCATAAAGCTGGGCTCGGGCACTTGTTGCAGATACTCGGTCAGCGTGTCGCCCTGATTGGCCAGTATCAGGCTCGGTTTGTCCAGGCTGTAGCGGCCGAACATGCAACCTGTGGCATAGGACAGGAACTCGCGCATGGTGTCGGCCAACAACAGCGCTTCCAGTTCTTCTTCAGTTTTGTCACCGCCGTAGCGGTAGTGGGGGTTGCAGGTGAGGGTGATTTCCTTGAGTGGTACTTCTGGCGTGAGTTCGTCTTGCAGACCGTAGGCTTCGATGAAGATGCGATTGTTTTCTTCTTCGAGGTGCCGCATTTCCTGGATCATTTCTTGCCAGTGGACACGGAGATTTTGGTAGGTATTTTTTAGGTTGGATCGAGAGCGATCTGAATGAAGCAAAGGTAAGCCAGAAAAATCCCAAGAGGTTTCAAAGTGATTCCAGTCAATGTGTGCCAGAATAATAAGTCTGTTTATGATATGACCAAGTCGATCCTGAAGTTCCTTTGGGAAGAATGCAGGCAACTTCGAAATATCCCCCGGCTGATAGTTCAAGGTCGGTGATATGAGTGGAAATATCTCCAGCATAACCTTTGAGTTGATTAAGCCCATAACACACTCTTCCGTCAGCTCGTTTCTAATAAACAAGGAAGACCCGGCATTGTCGAATATGGAGTTCGTGCTGAGGCGGGCCGAAGTCTTACTCGACGTTAAGGCATTCCAAGTAACCCCCTTGCGAAAAATAAAATCCAGATTGTAATTATGAGATCTAGCCTTCCCTGTAATTGCATCCTTAAAGTTTTGGATAGCGAAACCATCACGTTCCCAGTTGACGTAGTAATCATAATTGCCATACCATTTTCTATAATCACCACCCTTCTGATATGGGAACCATTTTTTTTTGCTTTCAATAGCGAGTTTACGGCTATCAATATGACGTTCAGAGCCGTCATTGCTGACTTCAAACCACTGGCGTATAAATAGGTCGTTATCAGCTGTAGCCATTCCAAGGCGGGTATCAACATAATTCTCCAATGAGCCATGGGCGAATATCTGTCGAATCGCATCCGATGCGGAATATGAAATCGGAACTCCTGGAATTTTCAGGAAATCTAAACCTGAGGCACGAAAAAAAAATCGATCCATATTCGCTGTCGATTCAGGTGACTTATTTTTTTTATTAACCATATTCTGTATTCTCTCGATTTTTGACAATTGACTGCAAACTTATGCAATCTACTATGTCTTGTGAATAGCTAAAGTAGTCCATATTATCGAATTTCGATGGGTGATCATCCGGCATGCGTCTCGCCAGAACCAGGATTTGAAGCTCAAAGGCACAGATCGGCAGTATGGCGTGGCAAGGTGGTGGCCATATATTCTGATTGCGCTCGTTAAGTATCATTCGATTCCCCCGGCAGGCAATACTTTCCGGCCATGACTAATCACGAATCCATCGGGTACCGGTTTGAAGGGGTCAGACGGTGAACGATGGCTGGACTGGAACTGGCGCAAGCCGTGAATGTCGATTTTGCCTGTTACGCAATAGTCGTCCAGCCCTCCTTTCACACGAAGCAAATCGCGCCGCCAACTGTCTTTATATGGCGCGCGGATGCGACTGTCACCGTACTGGCGGCTATTACATTGGATAATATAGGCATGAATATCCAAGGCGGATGATTCAACTAAGGAGTTGAAGGTTTCGGTATCCTGATTCCATTCCGGCACGAAAATGGCGTCAACCTCGCCGCGTAATGCCGCCCGGTAGCCAATGTTGGTGAGTTCGCTGCATATCATCAGGGCGAAGCGGAAATCACCATGTTGCAATACGGGCGGGGTATTCCAGACTTTGGCCGGTATCATTTCTACCCCCGCGAGTTGCTTTAGTTTCTGCTCTTCGTGCAAAGCTGGCCTTTGCTTATCCTGCCGGTATATCATCATTGATGGAAAGCCTAGCCCATCGTGCGACAGCGCGGCCCAAACCTGATTACGCACGCGACTTTTGTTAGCATGCAGGTATTCGATACCAGAGATCAACGAGATACCTCGTCCTTGTAGTTTCTGCGCGATACGCATAAACCAGTGGGCAGGCAGGGCCAATTCGGGCAGGACGAAATAACGTGCGCCCTTAGGCTGAGCGATTACGCTATTCACTAGTTGGGTTAGACGGGCATAGCGGCCTAGGTCTGGGTCGGGCGCGCGCAAGACCGACGCAACCCAACTGTTGTCCCTGGTTTGCCAGCTCGACACGGCAATGGTGTGTGTGGGCTGCGGTTTGCCATCGGGAATGTTCAATAGATATTTATCATCGAAGTGAGGCATTTTTTCATTGAGCTTAAAGCCACGCAGCGCAAGCACCACAGTCTCCAGTACCGGTTGACTGGACGACGCAAAAGGATCTTTTGCCAATACAAATAATTCTGCTAGGTTGAATGGGCGGGTGGCGAATAGTAGTCCATGTGGCAAGCCGTTACGGAAATTAATCCATCGGGCAAGATTAACTATACCCTCTACGACGTCTGGTGGCACCATTTGCTCGTTGTCATGGAGAAGTGTCACCCTGTTTTTAGCTGGAATGCCTCGCTGGGAGATCATCTCTTTAGGTAAGCCAATAAAACGGAACGGCATGTGCGCTAGGTCGTGCGAAAACAGAAAAGCCTGATGCTCCTGGAACTTTTTAATTGTCCATGACTGTATGCCTGTGATACCGAACTCTGACGACAGAGAGTCCGCCATATACCTTTTCCATGCATTTTTTCCAGCTTTAGAAAGGTGGGGCGGAAAGGCGGCAATGATGCTTTCTTGCACTGAGGTAAAGAGCTGTGTCTTCCAGCGTTCAATTATTGACTCCTGATTAAGTGCGGTGTTTTCAAGGCAGGATTTTATTTCTGTAGCACAGTGCTTCATTGTCGTATTGCAAACCTTTTCCAGCCCTCTAATGATCTTGTGCAATTGGTCAAAGTCTTCGCAGGCAGTAGCTAGTCGGACCACACGCGGCAGATAGATCGCCAGTTCAAAAAAGTATGGTAGCGCCAGCACGTGCTGAACGAAAGCACTGAAAAACGCATGGCGATGTGCTTGCCATGCTTCGGGGGGCAAGTCTCGCTCATAAGCTTCGAAGTCACGCAGCTTAATGGCAAAGCCTGCGCGGCGCATGGTTAGTGCATCCGCCTTACGTAGGTTGTCGGCAGTCTCGCCATCGCTTTGTGTGGCGGCTACGAGGTTGGTACCCACATGGCTGGCCGAGGTCGGCAAATTCGGCAATGCTCGCCATTCGCTGGCACGCTCGTAAATTTCGTGGGCTATGGAATCTACCAACGTTTTTCCGGTTTCTCCCGCAAGCAGAAAAACCTTGTTCTTACCATTAGCAAAGCGTATCTGGCTGTCGTCTAGATATTCGGTTTTAAACTGGATATATTCCTGCCCACCTTCTTCATCTACCCAACAGAGTTTGCCACTGGCGCGATCGAATAGCCATTTCCATAGATCAGCAGAAGAGCGGAAATGAGCTCCGTTTTCCATCACCAGAATGATGTCGTCCACATAACGGCCATAATACAGCGGGACTACTTGCTCTTCAATTAATTGATCCAGCTCAATCAATGCCATATTAGCTACTATCGCAGAAGCTGGCAACCCTACGGGCAGTCCTTTTTTTAGTGGTGTTTTCTGTGCCCATATTTGCAGAGCGTGGATGAAAATACGGTGGAGTTTTTGCTCTTCCAGCTGTAGCTCTAGTTTGAGCAGCTGATTGAAGCGCACGTCCAGCAGAAAACCTGGATTTAACTCATGATAAAAGGCTTTGACATCGGCGGTGAGGGCCACGATTTTCTTTTCATCTGCCAGTGCAGTGCGCATGGCTTTAATACCATTATCACGCCAAGTGCGAAAGGGCTTCAGGTATGGTGAGAAGGAACCCAATGAGAATGGATTGATATCGTTGTTCTGTTTTCGGCGCAGGCGGTTGCCATAGGCGCAATCGGTAAGCTTCGCATCGTACAGATGACCAACCTTCAGCATCCACAGGGCCGACAGCACATGAAAATCTAGACTAGGTTTAGCCATCAGTCGAAATTCGGCTTTTGGCTTCTCGTATCCAGTTTGCGCCGCCAGCAATTCACAAGCATGTTCCCACGCTTCATCAGGGGAGGAGAAGATTACTCCGTTTCCATGCGCATCACGGAACTTCTTTCTATAATCCCATGAGATAGACTTTGTAGCCAACGTCCAATCCCCAAGAAAGGCCTCATCGTTTATCCATGCCTCATTCTCCCCGTTGAGCTTTTCCAATAAGCATTCAAGGTTGTCCATGAGACTGCTTTCGTACTCCGCAATTGCTAACAAAGAGGGGTGCGATGAGTAGTACATATCTACCTTGGCCTTGCGATAGGCCATGCCAAGATCTTCGAGAGTGAAGTTCATTGGATGACCTTATTGTTCGGCCAAAGGTCTTCTGCGGCAAAACCGCCTTTTGGATCTGTTGTATTTTGATTCTTCATCAATGGGTTCTTCCAGTAGTCCCTGTCCGGGTTAATAATTCCTGGCCTTGATCGGTCAGTCGGTATTTCTGCAGACGGCTTTGGGGTTTGTCGGGGATGGTCATGGCCAGCAGGCTCTGCTCCAGGAGCGGGGCGATATGCCGTTTATAGTTTAGGTACACATTGGCAAGGCCCGCGACCTCTAAAAGCTCCTGTTTACTGCGCTCCCGTACCCGGCAGGCCTGCAACATGGATAGGACTTGCTCACTGACTTGCTCACTGACTTGCTCACCGTCGGGCTGTGTTTCTTTGCGCAGGCTGATGGGCTCCAGTAACGGCACGATAAACCGCACCCGCATGCCAATCTCTTTAATCTGCGGTTCTGGCAGGCCCAGCTCCTGAGCTTCGGTAAAGATGCGGCGCACGCCGGTTCCCCATTGTTCGATGAGGTGCAGTTCACGAAACACGCGGGCAATCACGGTGTTGCGGATTTTTGATGCCCCCTGTTTCATATCTTCGATGGTCATGCCGGGCAACAGCAGGCCGGGGTTTTCGATTTCTATGCGGTCATCCAGAAACACTACACGCACAGGGGCTCCCCGTTGGGAATAATCGGCATGGACGAGGGCATTGATGACCACCTCGCGCAGAATGGAAAGGGGGATACTCCAGACATCTTTGCGGCGAACCTCTGAGAGGTCAGCGCCGCGCATGGCGTGTTTTTTCAGGAAGAGCATCACCTCGTCCACGGCCTTGGGCAGGGGCTGGTCCAGTTCTATATGGTCGAAAATATCGAGCTTTTCAGTGCCGAAAAACCGCCCGCATTGAATCCAGGCATCCGGAAAGTGCCGGAGCCGTTCTTTGCCAAATAACAGGACCGCGCCTTTGGTGGGTACGAGCTTGCCCTGATGCGAACTGAGGAGTTTGAGGGTCAGCAGGGTTTTTTCATCCAGTGTGCGCGATGCACCAAAGAGTTGCTGCGCTGCGGCGATATCCAGATCGTCCACAGAGAGATCAGGCATGGGCATTTCATCAAAGCCGGTACCTTCGACGCTGCGGCGCAGTTCGGCAACCAGTTCCCGATCCGCCTGACGGTTGGTGGAACCGAGGCGGACGAATACGCCGTTATCCGGCCCTTCTGCCTTGAGCCAGTGTGGCCGCTGGCCACTGGGGTACACTTCGACCACCAACAACGTTTTCCCCTCAATGGTCAGCAGTTCGATATTGGGCACCAGACGGGGAGCGATGGCGTCCGCAATCAGGTTACAGAGGCGTTCTTCTTCATCCAGCGGCTGCTCGATGCCCACGACCTGCCGGTCATCGGTAACGCCAAGCACCAGAAATCCGCCTGCGGAGTTGGCGAAGGCGACCAAGGTTTTGAGCAGGGGTTTGGGGGAGGAGAGGTCCCGTTTGAACTCAAGGGTTTTGCCTTCTGGTTGCTGGAGAAGTTGTGGGGTGAAGGGGGTCACTGGATGGCCTCGTTTTGTCTTGCTGCCTTTCGGTTTCTTTCATTTCTCGGCGGGAATGCAATGGGCTTATTATTCGGTCCGATGTCTTCGTACTCGACATAACAGTAGGCCCCTCTCGCTTCAGGGCTTCCGCCTTTCTTGCAAACAGTTGCGGCCGTACCAAAAGCAATTCCCATGACCATATTCGCCATGTGCGCCATGCACTCGATAGCAGTATCACGTAGGATTCTTTTGCGCAGAGATTCGTAAGAAGATAAGAACATCCAGCTCTGCATGGTGACCATTGCGCTATAGCCGTACTTGGGCAGCAACTCTAAGCCTCGCTCCATAAACATGCCAAAGAGGTCAGACTTGCTGTTCGGATAGCTTTCTTTCGCCCACGCCCCCAACCGTGCGTTCATGCCCTTGCCCCCCATATAGGGCGGGTTGGCAATCACCACATGATATATAGGACTGAGGGTGGCGGCTTGATGCAGTGCCTTCAGCACCTTGTTATGGGTCTCTTTGAGGAACAGCTCGCCACTGAAGTCTTGCGCTTCCAGCAGTGCCAGTACCGTCCCGGCGTTGGCCAGCTTGGGTTGGATCAGCGAACCAAAGTTATCGGCCTCTGCAAACTGCCTCAGGGTGCTGCGCAGATCCCGGGTAAACCGTTCGCGCCCTATTGCAGCACGGTATTCGTCCAGTTCTTCATCGCCGAACGTGATCGTCTCCAGCACGCAGATATGGGGTTTGATGGCCTTGTTGAAGAAGCGGCGCTGCCTGGCGCGCGCCTTCATGGTGAGGGCAAAAGCAGCCAGTTCGCCGGCACGCTCATCAATCTCGATACCGTAGAGGTTGTGGGTGAGAATCTTCTCGGGAATCTCGCTGGGGTCGGTGCCGACCTCCTCGTAGATCGCATAGAGCAGGTCAAAGGCGTAGGTGAGCATGTGGCCGGAGCCGCAGGCAGGGTCGCAGACTTTGATGTCCTCGGGTTTGTCGATCTTCAGGAAGTCGGTTTCACGCGCTTCGGGCTTGATGTAGTACGCCATTTGCCCGATGAGCGGTGAGTCGGGATGGTTGAGCATCCACAGGCGCCCCAGAGAGTTATCCACCAGATAGCGCACGATCCAGTGCGGGGTGAATAACTGCGTGGCGGCGGGAATGTTCTCGGGAGTGATCTTCTGGTTTTTCTTCAGGCCTTCAAAGACCTGATCTTTTTTCTCTGAGATGTAGAACTGATAGAGCCAGCCGATCACCTCCACATCCTGGCAGGCTTCCGGCGTCATGGCGTTGCGGGTGGCGGCCAGGATGGCGTTGGCCGAGAGCAGGTCGTCGGGCATCAGCAGTTCGGTGTAATCGGCAATGCGCTCGAAAAGATAAGGCATGGCCCGGTGGAAACTGTTGCATTCGGCGACCAGCAAAAGGCGGTAGGCTTCCTGATCCGGGTCCCGGCTGGGGGCGCCGTGATGGAGCAAGGCGGCAATCTGCTGGCGCGTCTTCTCCGGAATGCGCTCTGCGTCGAGATGACCCATTTTGGCCTCGGCGAGGATCTCCGGCTGAATCTGATCTTCTAGAGCGGGTGATACCACCCGGATGCGGGTGTAGCCATTCACGTCCATAAAGCGCAGGGCGCAGAAGCGGTTGAACCAAATGTAGGCCGCCTTGTCGATGACTTGCGCGCGACTGCTTTGCTGAATCTGCTTTTCCAGTTCGGTCACGGCGTCGGGAGTTTCCCGACGCGCGGCGCTGCCCGCCTCCAGCACCAGTCCCAGCCGGGCACCCACCTGCTCCAGCAGCAGGCGTCGGGCTTGTTGAGCGAATTTCTTGAGCTTGGCGGTTTTCATGACGTGTGTTCTCTCAGATTTGCACGCGATTACCGGCCTGAATTTCCTTCAGCCAGGCTGCACGCTGCTTTTGCAGATAATCGTCCAGTTCTGCCTCGTTGGCCAGCCAGGGCCTGGGGTAGCTGACGCGGATACTGCGGGCTGGAACGATGCGCGGCTCGGCGACCCAGGAAGGTGATGACGCGGGTTCTGGCGCGTTGTCGGTAGCTGGCTGGGTGGACTCATAGGTGGGTATCGGGGTTACCGGGTGTGCCAACTGCTCCAGCTTCAGCAACAATTGCGGGTACTGATCGTCTTCGAAGCGGCGCAGATGATCGCGGATCATGGCGATGCGTTTCTGCCCCTGCAGGTTCTGACGGGCCTCTATAAAGGCCTTGGAAAACGGGGCTTTTTGTGCGTCGTCAAGGTGGCTGTATCCCGCGTAATTTTGCAGCCGTTGCTGTAGCTCATCCAGATTATGGTTGGCGGTATTTTTTTCCTGGGCCAACTGGGTGGCTATGGCTTGCTGCAGGGCCTCCAGTTGTGGCCTGGTTTGTTGCAGGCGGCTGCCCTGCCACGGTTTGCTGTCGGCAAGAAGGACCCTGAGCGCATCCACTTCGGCGGCGGCTACATAGGCGAAGTTGTCTTCTTCCTCTTCCAGCAACTGGCGGGCCTGATCGTAGATCGCCTTCTGGGGACTGTTCATGAAGCGACGGAGGGCATCGATGGTCTGTTCTTTGGTGTCGAGTAAGGTGTCGTCGGCGCGGGAGAGGTCAGTCAAAAACCAAGGGATCTGCTTGCCGGAAATTTCCCTGAGCGTGGCAAGCACGCCATCGAGGACACTCAGGAAGGGATACTGCGTCTTCTGTCGGTGCAGGTCGGCAAGCTCCATTTCCAGCTCTTTGAGGGCACTGATGGTTTCCTGGGCCAATGCGCGGGCTTCGTTGCTGCCCGCCGGGCGGTCAAAGAAGTCGGCGAAGAAGTCCTTTAGGGTCCGTACCTGGGAGGCGCTGAACTCGATCTGCGGCTCCAGTACCAGGGTGGCGTGGGCGCTGGTGTTGCGCAGACTGCGCTCCAGCGCGTCGCCTTCCAGTGTATTACTATCCTGACGCACTTCCACTTTGCCGTGTGCATAGAGGAGTGCGAGATTGCAGAGAATGGCGGCGTAATACCAACCGTAGTTTTTGCGCTCGAAGCGCTCCAGCAGGCTTTTGACGGTGGTGCGCACGCCGCTGCGGCTGTTGTTCTGGATAAAGGCCAGCAGCTCCTGCTCCGGCTCGGTCAGGCTGGTAGCTTCGTTGCCCAGCAGGCTGTCCTGAGCCTTGCGCAGGTATTCGCCGATGTCGTTTTCGCTATAGCTGATATCGCGCAACATGCGCAGGTTGGGGTAAGTGTGCTCGATGAGCTGGAAGAAACCCTTGAGGATGCGGGTCTGGCCATCGCCCTTGTCCAAATCGACGTCCCCGCCGTTGATGATCAATTGGGCCTGCCCCAGCAACTGTTTGGCGCGTTCTTGCAGTTCGCCCATGCGCTCGGTGTTCTGGAAGCCTTTGGCGTCGAGAATCCGCTTGACCGCTTCCTGCTGAGTGTTGCTATTTTGGCGGATGTATTTCTCGGTGCGCATGTACATGGTGAGGTCCTGCATGAAGCGCGCATCGGCGGGGAGTACGACCCGCAGTTCGTCGCGGCCCATGCTCTGCATGCGCTGTAACATGAGATTGTCGAAGTTGTCGCTGAGTGGCGTAATGAGATGAATGGCGAGTTCGGATTCACGGCTGAAGGCGCGGTCATCCATTTTGCGGGTGTAGGGATAATCCTGACCATTGTCATAGCGAATCTTGCGCTGCTTGATAACGCCGTCGAAAATCAGTTTCTCCAGCTCCTCCATGACGGCGGTAGACTCGACATCGGTGTTTTTGATTTCTTCTTCGATGTCCTTTTCTTCGTCGGTCAGATACTCGTAGAGTTCTCCATTACGCTGAATGTAGGTCTGTTGCTCCAGCAGATGGAGTGCAGTCTCCAGTTTTTGGCGTTGGGTGGCGGCGTCATCGCCAAAACGCTCCAGCATCAGGATGCTGAGGTTGCGAGGCGTAGCCTTGAATTCTTTGACATATTTGACGAGGAAGAGGACCTTGAGCACGCGCACGGCATAGGGGTCGCCGAGGTGGCGTTCGGCATTGTTGATGGCACTCTGGATGGCACTCTTGAGGGCACCCCGGATGCCTTCAAACATGCGATCGAAGGTGGCGAGCTGGCCAACCGGCTCGTTGTCGATGGCCATGGCCACCTCGCGGAATACGCCCAGCATGGAACGCTCACCCACGGAATTGGCCTTGCCCTCAAAACCGTTATGCAGAGAGAGGCCGCGAATGGCCGACTGGAATAGCGGAAACTGGTAGGGAACGAAGGGGTAGCAGTAGGTGAAATGCTCCAGGTCGCGGAAATTCTGGTAGTGCTGGCCGCCGTCGGCAAAGTCAAAGAGCGTCTTGAAGTTGTTGACTTGCTGGTCGTAGACCGCTTTCAGCAGTTCGGCACCACCGTCATTCTTGGTGAGCAGTCGTTTCTGGATCACCTCGGCGACGTCGGCGCTGGTGAGTTTGAGGCGGTTGGCAAAGCGTGCCTGAATCTTGGTGAAGTCGTTGCCCTGCTGCTTGCTCATGTCGCCAATCACCGAGCTCATGTCTTCCTGGGCGGTGACAATGATCCAAGCCCGTCCCTGACATTTGGTGGCGAGGCTTTCGGCCACCGTCTGCAGGTTAGTCATGAGCTTGGTATTATCGGCGATGTACTGTCCGGCTTCGTCCACGAAGAAATTCAAGCGGAAATGGGCGGGTTGCTGATCCAGCCAGTCCTTGACCTGCTTGCTGAAGTCTTCGATGGAAACACTGTACTGAGCGTGATACCGGTCAAGGATGTTCCTAGCCAGCGCGGGGTCTTCTCCGGTGATTTCGGCATAGGCCCTGGCGATATTGCCGGATTCCAGCACGGCTTGTTCCCGTCCACGCTCCCAGGGTTTTTTTGCGATGTGCTGATAGGCCTCTTTAAAGGGCTGGAACAGTTTGCGGCTGTCGAGATCCCGCTCGAACTGGGCGATGTAGCCCTGTTTGCCGTAATAGCCGCACATTTCATTGAAGACCTTGACGAAGACCGAGAGCAAGGCGTCGGCTTGTGTCTTGCTGATGATGTCGGCCTTCTGGTCGATGTTGAAGAGAATGCTCCTGGAGGGTATCGCCACAGCTTTTTTCAGTTCGGCACGCAGCAGTTCGTCATCTTCCCGGATTTTGGGCAGAAAAATATCCAGGGCGCTGCTGCCATCAATCTGACGATTTTCCAGGATCAGCGCGAGCATTTTCAGGAGATGGGACTTACCGGAACCGAAGAAGCCGGACACCCAGACGCCATTGGCCCCGTGGTAGTCGGTGTAGGCATCCAGAAAGTGCTCCAAACGCTTGGCCACCTCATCGGTGAGAACATATTCGCTCAGCTCGTTATAGAGACTGGATTCATCGTCGGCTTTTATGACGCCTTCAATGGGGCGACTGACCGGACTTTTGAAAATTCCGTTGAGTTTCATCTTGCGGCTTCCTTACACCTGAACTTCGAAAATATTGAACGCCCGGTAGTATTTATCGTCATGCAGCAGGCCGAACAATTCCAGCGATGCGCCTTGTTCCAGGGAGTGGCGGTATTCGCCGGGGAAAAACATCACCGTGGGTTTGCTTTTTGCCGTACTTTGCAGGTTGTTCAACACGTTGTGCGAGCGGATATAGGGAAACACCTCGCCAATACCCGAGAGGAACAGCACGTCGTAGTCCGTCTGCGCCAGGTGTTGGGCAATGGCCGGAATCAGATGCTCCTTGATATCCAGCACGTTTTGCAGCAACTCCAACAGCCGGTCTTTCCCGATCTCGGGTTCCAGTCGGAGGATATCGTCCCAGAGCGAGATACCTTCTGCGCCGCCTTCACGGGCCTGGAGCAAGCCGATGCTGAGGTCGTACAGGTTAATGTCCAGCACCCTGACGCCACGCCCCTGCAGGCAATCGACGTGCGTGTTACGGAGTTGGCTGATCAGTTGCCGTTGCGTGCGCTGCATCTCAAAGGCCTCAGCCGCCTTGAATTCGCAGATATAGAAGGGAAGGTCGTTATTCAGCCCTCTCATTTCCAGAAAACGCGGGCTGCTGATGACTTTGAGCAGATGATTAAAGCGCGCTGCCAAGGGCTGCTGACTGATCTTCTGACTCATTGGAGCCACCTTTGCATATCGTGATCGGTCGCCGGGAAAACCAGCAGTGGCTCGTGACTCTGACGCGCCAGCAGGCGGGCCAGTGGCGGCGTGAGCAGCGCGGGCTGTATTTGTAGTTGCGCGGATATCAGATCGGCCTCACGCAGCATGCGAAAGAGATTTTGGCGCAGCTTGCTCTGGGTGGAGGGGGCGATCTCGTCGAGTTCTGCATGCCACAAGGCCTTGGCATTGCAGAAGGTGTCGTAGTCGCTTGCGGTGAGCCGACCGCGCAGGCTCAGGTAATGCTCGCGCAGTACTTCCTGGGCAAAGTCGCGGATAAAGATGTATCGACGACAGGCTGCCGACCACAGCAGGTATCCTCGTTCACGTGAGTTTGCTTCGGTGAGGTACTGCAATTCTTCGAAATCGAGCAATTCCAGCCGGGCGATGAGCTCCTGGCTGACGCGGGTGGCCGTTGCTGCAGTACGCACCTGCAGCAGGTTCTCAGCCCTGACTTGCTCACGGGTTTGCGCCCAGTCGCATAGCGCCAGATAGCGCGTGGCTACCAGTGGCGCTTCCTGTAGAAACAGGCCACCGGTGGTAAAGGAGAGGCGGTATCGGTCAGACGTGGTCACAGGCCCCTTGCGCATAGGTAGGATGGGCACAAACATGTGGCCCATTCTAGCGGATTGGGCCTGTGTTTGACACGACAGCAGGCGGTTTCCTACGCCAATTTGGCGATCCTCATGTGGTATAAAGCATAGGTTGTCGGATTTGACCCTTCCAGAGCGCTGAATCCAACATCTTGCGAATCACCACAGACACTGAAGAGAGCGGCAATACATGAAAATTCTCCATACTTCTGACTGGCACCTGGGACGCACGCTCTATGGTCGTAAACGCTATGAGGAATTCGAGGCATTTCTCAAATGGTTGGCGAAGACGATTCAGCACGAAAGGGTCGATGCCTTGCTGGTGGCTGGTGACGTCTTTGATACCAGTGCACCCAGCAACCGCGCCCAGGAGCTTTACTACCGATTTCTCTGTGCGGTGGCAGCTTCGTCCTGTCGCCATGTGGTGGTCATCGCGGGCAATCATGATTCGCCGTCTTTCCTCAATGCACCCAGGGAATTGCTCAAAGTGCTTAACGTGCATGTTGTCGGCGCACTCGCTGAGGTAATCAGTGACGAGGTGTTGGTTTTGCACGCAGAGGGTGGTATTCCGGAACTGATCGTCTGTGCCGTCCCCTACCTGCGGGACCGCGATATCCGGGTGGCCGAGGCCGGTGAAAGCATCGACGACAAGGAGCGCAAACTGATCGAAGGCATTCGTGATCACTATGCCGCTGCGACCGCCATTGCCGAAGCTCAGCGTCTCGCTTTGGGCGTTGATATCCCCATCGTCGCCATGGGCCACCTGTTTGCTGCGGGCGGGCAAACGGTGGACGGGGATGGTGTGCGGGATCTCTATGTGGGGTCCTTGGCTCAGGTGACCGCTGCCATTTTCCCCAACAGTCTGGATTACCTGGCCCTTGGCCATTTGCATGTGCCACAGAAAGTAGGTGGCTCGGAGCGCCGCCGTTACAGCGGCTCGCCGATACCCATGGGCTTTGGCGAGGCGAAGCAGGCAAAGAGTGTCTGTATGGTCGATTTTGATCATGCTGAGCCCACCGTGCAGATGCTGCCAGTTCCCGTTTTTCAGCGACTCGAACGCGTCAAAGGCGATTGGCCCGCCATCTCCGCCCGGATTCTGGAGATCTCTGCCACATACCCGCAGGCCTGGCTGGAAGTGATTTACGAAGGAGAAGAGGTCATCAGTGATCTGCGGGATCGCCTGGATAAAGCCACCGCAAACTCTGATCTGGAGATACTGCGCATCAAGAACAACCGGATCCTCGACCAGGTGCTGGGTCAGATACACGATGAGGAAATGTTGGATGATCTCAGCGTCGACGAGGTTTTTGCGCGTTGTCTCACGGCCCATCAAGTCCCCGAGGATCAGCGGCCGGAATTACTGCGCACCTATCAGGAGACCATCGCGTCTCTCCAGCAAAACGACGCCAGAGCAGAATAGCGAGACGAGCCATGCGCATACAACAAGTACGCTTCAAAAATCTGAACTCTCTGGTGGGTGAGTGGAGCATTGATTTTACCCATCCCGCCTACGCCTCAGAGGGCATTTTTGCCATCACCGGGCCTACTGGTGCGGGGAAGACGACGATCCTCGACGCCATTTGTCTGGCGCTGTACGGGCGCACCCCCCGCCTGAACAAGGTTACCAAGGGCACCAATGAAATTATGTCCCGCCAGACGGGCGAGTGTTTTGCCGAAGTGACCTTTGCCACGCAGACTGGTCAATACCGCTGTCACTGGAGCCAACACCGGGCGCGCAAGAAGCCCGATGGTGAATTGCAGAACCCGAAGCATGAAATTGCCGATGCACGATCAGGCAGCTTACTGGAGTCCTCACTCAAAGGGGTGTCCGACCGGATTGAGACAGCTACGGGCATGGGCTTCGAGCAATTCACTCGCTCCATGCTGCTGGCTCAGGGCGGGTTCGCCGCCTTCCTGCAAGCCGCTGCCGATGAGCGTGCGCCGATTCTGGAGCAAATCACGGGAACGGAGATTTACAGCGAGATATCTGTCCGTGTCCATGAACGGCGTACTGTAGAGCGTAACGCACTGGAGCGAATGGAGGCGGAACTGGAGGGCATGCGGCTCTTGCGTCCGGAGGAAGAGCAAGGGCTGAACGACAGTCTGGCGCAAAAGACCCAGCAGGAGGCAAAGTTGGCTGCAGAAATTGCCCGGACGCAGGAGATAATCCGCTGGCTGGACAGTATCGCGCAACTGGAAATGGATCTGCAGCAGATCGCCGGGCAGAAAGTGAATTTGCAGGTCAGAGTCACTGCCTTTGCCCCCGAACAGGAGAGACTGACGCAGGCAAATAAGGCACTCGAACTGGAAGCGGATTATACCGCCTTGCAGTCGCTTCGCCATGCGCAAGAGACAGATGCGGCGAGCTATCGGGGGAAGCAGGCCATACTGCCGGAACAGGTGGAAGCCGTCCGTCAGGCTACCGAGGCGGAGCGCATGGCTGCAGTGCAGCTGGAAGCCAGCAAGACAACGCAGCAACAGGCCCTGCCCCTTATTCGGCAGGTGCGCGAACTGGATCTCAAAATCCGTGAAAAAGAAGCACCTGTTCGAGTGGCTTCCGACGCCATCGCCGCGTATGCGCAATCTCTGAAAGCGCTCCGCGTGAAGCAGGATACCGATCTCAGGGAACAGGAACGCCTGCAAAACATCTTTGCGGTCCTCACGCAGCAGTTGGTAGACACGCAAGCGGATGCAGGGCTAGTGGAACACCTTGCCGGTATGCGGGCACGGATGGAGGCGGTGCAGCAGGTGTATGGGCAGTGGCGGGAGAAAGGCAGGGCGATACGGCAGACGGAAGAAGCCTTAGCGACGGCGGTTCGCTCATGGCAGACTGGTGAGGAAGGGCGCAGTAAGGCCGAAATCACGCTGAATAGCCTGCAAGAAGAAGAGGCCGAAAAACAGCTATCCTTCAAGGACCTTCTGGAGGGACAGGAACTCCCAGAGTGGCGTGTCCGCTTGGACAGACTCAAGGATCAGGGTGTTGTTCTGGCAAAAATACAGGATGCCGCCCAAGTCATCGCGCAGACGACGCAGCACCTGGCGACTCTGAAAGTGCATCAGACCGCACTGCTTGCGGAAAATGCGACTCTGGACGCACGCCTTACCGCCAAACTGGCGCAGAAAACGACCCACGACCACACGGTTTCCTTGCTGGAAACCCAGATTACGCTCCTCAACCGGATAGAAAGTCTGGAGGCAATGCGTCATCAATTAGAGGACGGTGAGGTCTGCCCGCTTTGCGGCGCAACAGAGCATCCCTTCGCGGAGGGAAATATTCCGCACTTTGACGAAACCCGCCAAGCCCTGATTGCTGCCAAAACGGCGCAGGATGCCAACGCAGAAGAGATTACGACGCTGAAGGTGAAGCAGGCTGAGCAGGGCAAAGAACTGGAGCGGCTGCACGCTGAACAGCAATATGCGACCGCGCAACGGGCCGCCGCACAGGACCTGATTGCTGCCAATGGGCAGGTTTTCGCCCTGCTACAAGCAGAAGATCCCCAACTAACAGACCAAGTGCAGACTTTGCGGGACGAACATGGCGCTGCCTTAGAGCGGGCGCATGGTATCGTGCGTCGCGCAGACGCTGCGGAAAAGGCATTGGCAGAATTACGCGTCTCCCTGGATCAGGCCAAGACGGCGTTTGTGAAGGCAGACCGGGAGTTTGAGTCAGCGCGGCATCAAAAGGTGTCCCTCGAAAAGTCTCTGGAACAGATCAAAGAGGACGCCTTATCGCTCTCTGCCCAACAGGAGCAATACATGGCGGTTTTGTCCGGGAATCTGGCGACTTATAGTGTCGCCCCTGTTTCTCTGGATGCCCTGAATCAGATTCAGGCAGATTTAAGCGAACGGCGCGCCCAATGGCTACGCCGACAAGAAGAAAAGGGTGACGTCGTTGTGAAGCGCGCCGCACTGGAGGCGCAGATACGCCATCAGGGCGAGGAGATGTTGAAGTTGGATGGGGAGACCCAAAAGCAACAAAGACAACTCGAAATGCTACGAGTGGAACAGCAGGCATGGAAAGATCAGCGTCGTGCGCTTTTTGGCGATAAAAATCCCGAAGACGAGGAAAGGCATCTTTCCGGTGCAATAGTGTCTGCCGAAAACATACTCGAAAATGTGCGGCGGCAAATGTATACGGCGCAACAGAAACTGGACTTACTCCAGGAGAGCGTGGCAAACCTCGTGGTAGGCATCGAAGAAAGAAAACCCCGATTAGAGGCTGCTGAAGCCGCTTTTGCGAGTCGCTTGCTGAAGGCGGAGTTCGCCAGCGAGGTGCAATTCTTAGCGACCCGTCTGCCGGAGGATGAGCGTAAAAAACTGGCGAATGCCGCGTTTCAACTGAAGGATGAAGCGTCGGTACTCAACGCCATGGAGCAAGAAAAAAATACCCTGCTGGCGACAGAGCGGCAAAAGCAGATCACCGATGCGCCAAAAGATACGGTCAGTCAGATATTGAGCGATCTCATGGTGAATCACCGGAATATGCAGCAAGAGATCGGTGGTCTTTCTCAAAGACTCAAGGACAACGCCGCATTGAAAGAGCAGATGCATGGGAGGGGCGAAGCCATCGCGGCGCAGAAGCGCGAGTGCGGGCGTTGGGATCTACTCCACGAACTCATCGGTTCCAGCGATGGCAAGAAATACCGCAATTTTGCCCAAGGTCTGACTTTTGAACTGATGGTCAGCCACGCCAACCGGCAACTGCAAAAAATGACCGACCGTTATCTGCTGGTCCGCGATGGCAGGCAACCCCTGGAACTCAATGTGATCGATAACTATCAGGCCGGGGAGGTGCGTTCCACCAAAAACCTCTCGGGTGGAGAGAGCTTCATCGTCAGCCTGGCTCTGGCGCTGGGCCTCTCGCACATGGCCAGTAAAAATGTGCGGGTGGATTCCCTGTTTCTGGATGAAGGTTTCGGCACGCTGGACGAGGAAGCCTTGGATATGGCCCTGGAAACTCTTGCGGGTCTCCAGC
Source organism: Acidithiobacillus sp. (assembly GCA_028065135.1). The sequence continues at coordinate 12,784 of JAPTWR010000189.1, read as the reverse complement.
AGGAAGGCAAGCTCATCGGCGTGATTTCCCATGTGGCTGCCCTCAAGGAGCGTATTGGCACCCAGATTCAAGTGACGCCGAGAACAGGGGGGAGAAGTACCATATTCGGGCCTGGTTGCGTATTTTAGGCCAAAATACACGGGGGGTTATGATTGTTGCCGCAATAAAACGGCGCTACGCCATAATCCCGCCATCCAACCAATAAACCACCCGATTTCAAGGGACGCGCCATTCCACTTTCCCGTCTCGGCGTCCCAGGTATGGCGGAAAAGCCTTGAGGGCTCTTGCGCACTGTTAGGATACCTTTAGGTCATCCCCCACCCTGCCCCAAGCCTTCTCCTGACCTTTCATAGCGGGCTGTGTACCGCCAGGACACCGCCAGTATACTTTTCCCTTCCGCGCAGACCGACAGGTCCGGGCCGCTAGACATTAACCCGGTCGCTGCCCTTACTGAATCCGCCAAAATACCCACAGTTATGCCCCTTCCTTACGACGACCATAGTAAACCTGCGCCACATACCTGCCCCGTCCATCACCATGGCCGAGATCCTGGGCGACCAAGGCGAGGGCTTCCCGTAGACTGTAGTCGTGCGTCCGATAGAATGTCATGGCCTGGTCCGCCCAGGCATAGCGCAGTCCATGGGAGGCCCGCGCCCCCCTGAGTCCGGCTGTGCGTAGGACCCGGTGGTACCGGTCGTAGGCCGACTTTAGTGTGCCGCTTTTGCCATTGACCAGGCAGACGGTGTTGTTTTGGGCCAGTACCTGTTGTGCATGCCGGATGGACGCCAGGGCACCTTCCTGGTCGATCACACTCTGCTTGCGTGGCCGGCCACCCTTGGTACCCTCAATAACGTGGATGACGCCGTCTTTCAGAGCCTCTTGCTCCCACCGGGTGAAGGTATCCGCTCTTGGGCGTAACGCCTCCAGTGCGCGGAGTCCGAGTTTCCTTTGCAGGGCCATCACGGAGCCAACACCGCCGGTAGGGTCCAGTTGCAGCACCTTCGCCCATGCCTCCTGGTAATGAGCGTCATCAATGGCCTCATGGGTCCCGTCCCGTGAAGCACCAGACAAGCCGAGCGCGGCGTTGCTCAAATCCCGATGCTCGGCAAAGGGTCCGCGCCCGGCGGTGGTCAGCACCGTTCGGAGCGCCGCCATGGTATTTTGCAGGGTTCTTTGCCCCAGACCTCTCTCGCGCAGATGGTCGATATAGGCTTTGATCTGCCGCACCTTGATATCGTCAATATGACGAGTCTGGATATTCCGCTCGCGCAAGAATCGGCAAAACTCTTTGGTGATGCGTTCCCGGTGCTCCCGGGTACGCAGGGCGCCGCCGGCGTCCCGCGCAATGCGTAACATTTCCTCTTGTAACGACATGACTCCTCCCAACATCAACAGGCTAACGACGGTTACGGCGGGCGAGCAGTAGGCTGATATGTCCATTTCTTGCGTATTTGGGACCTTTGCTACCCGCACCTTGCGGTGCGGTCAGCCTGAATCATCACGCCCGCCGGATTGATCCGGTGAGTTTCGGAGGGTGACGTGAAAGGCCTTGGCCTGCACGCCGCTTACGCGGGACACCCTTACCCCCTCAGGGGTACTCGTCAATGATGATTCGTATTGGTAGCTATGCGTCCTTCAGGCCCTTGGCCTTTCAATATGAAAATCCTTATCGCGCCGGTCACCCGGCGTGGGTTGAATGTGCATTCCTTACCGTGGAATGCGGTGACATTTTGCGCCCGCTCTGGGCGGGCCTTATCGGGCGGGGGTTTGACCAGCCCTTTTGTCGGCGTCACTTTGCGTGTGCATGCGAATGAATCACCGACCGCTTCTTCAGTTGCGCATTCAGGCATTGCTGCCATGGATCACTGTGAGGCAAGCATTCTTGCCGATATATGCCGATAACGGCGCGATTTGCAGGGTGTAACGCCCCCTGTGGTCGGCACGTGCGTGCTGGAAATCTGTCGTCCTGCGTGTATGGCCTATGCAGCTTTATCTCACCTGAGACGCTCGCGCGGCATGCTGCCCTTTGCTGATACCAGCATAACGTCGCCAAGGAGCCAGCAGTGGCGCATCATCGCCACTTTTTCGCATGTTTTGCTCCGGGATCAATTTGATCCCGGGACGCGATTCAGCGCCGACCGGGCGGGTATCGGGCTCACGATTCCTGTCTGCCGATCACAATCGGCGACTCCGTCGCCACACTCCAGGATTGCTTCCACATCCTTTCGGCGTAGGTAGTATCTCCGTCCGAGCCAGACGCGTCGTGCGGCGAGCCACTTCGCCCACCCCGCCCGGCTACGACACATGGCGTCCCGGAAGGCGGCTGGGGTCTTTCTTAAGAGGGCGGCTGCCTCCTCAGACGTGAGTAATTTCTGTTCCTGCTGCATTTCAGCCTCCAAATGTGGTCACTGCATGGGAACTATCGTAGCGCGGCTAGTCGTCGATAAAATCGCCAAGAACGCCAAATTTTGGCGTCTAATAACTGAGTTAAAAAACGGGGGAGGTATCTGACGGTGCACGGCGGGCATATGGGTGAGGATTATGTTTCGCCGAAAAATCCTGGGTTAAGGAAAGCGGCTGATAGATTGGATTTGTGCCATGTGGCACGTCCACTCAGGAGTCAGCAATGGAAGTCCAAAGCAACTGTGTCATAACGGCACCGTCAACGGTGCAGAGTCGGGTGGGTGACGGCTGGGGATATTGCCGGAACGAGGAGGGGTTCCTCTTTTTTGGCTACCTGTTCCTGCCGGATGACGTCATCCAGTGTGTCGCCGTGACCGAATCTGGAGAGTTCTGGGAATCGCGAATCTGCGCGCGGCAGCGTCTTGAAGAACGGCTCCGGGAGGAAGTCTTCTGGGGTGCCGCGCTCGGTGAAACCGCAGCGAACCAGGATCCCTATGCGGCGCTGCTGGAACTGGTGAGCACCTCCCCTTTTTTCTGGAGCTTGCCGGTGGCAGTCGTCAATCCAGACTACTGCCTGTCTGGGGGCAACGCGAATTCTTTTCTGGGCCGTTTTCAGGCGGAGGGTGCCGATCCGCAGACCCTCAAACAGCTCTCTGATGTCTGGAGTGCGTCGCTGGATCCGGGAATCATGGCCGTCCTGGACTCCTTGGAAACCCTGGAGGAGATGCCGCCCACCGTGGGGCTCTACGGTTTTCTCCGTGGCGCAACAGGAGAGGAACGCGCGCGACGTGTGGAACTGGTGCGGCGTACACCGGTGCATTTCCTTGCGGGGTTTTTTCAAAGCGAACCCGATACCTGCCACCGGAATCCCTGGGGCAACCCCTTGCATTTAGGCCCTTTGATGGCTCTGGCCCTTCGGCACGGCGCGTCGGTCGAGCAGACGTTGGCCACCGCTCTAGGGGTTCCCGTTTGGGCACTGAGCCCAGACTAAGGTGTTCCTGCCCTGAAGTGGTCTCAACGAAGAACATAATCGGGAATAATCTGGCGTTTTTGAACTGCACGGACAACCGTCAACATATTACCATCTCCGCCATGTGCAAAGATTCAGGAAGATAACGACCGCTGACAACAGATGCTCGGGATCAAATTGATCCCGGCGGACATGCGTTGGAGGCTGGTTTCAGGCGGTGCCCGCTCATCGCTTGGATCCAGGCCTGCACCGTCGCATGAATAAACGAGATAGCGGTTCGTTAAGGGGTCGCCCTCATTGAGGACACACTGTCATGGCAGCATCACTAAAAAATAACCGAGGAAAACGCGCTCCTGCCGTATCAAAAAATGAGACGTCTTTGTCACGTATTTTGATACGCCTATTGGCCGAGCTCGAAACAGCGGGGATTCTGGCCGCATTGCCGCGTCAGTCGCGATATCTGCTCAGAAAGCAGGGCAATATCGCCTTGCCCAGACTGATTGCGGCAATAAGCGAACAGGGATATTACCTGGCGCCTAGCGCGGGGCTATGCGTGGAACGACTAGGTGGAATTCGCCCTGCCGCCGAAAAAACGGGATTGTCGATGAACACCATTCAGGCCCTGAAGCAGGGCCGAGCAACACTCCGCAGCTACCTGATTCTTGCCGTCGCCCTCAAATCGCGGGTTCGGTTACAAAAGATCAATCCCCGCGCCGCACTATGGACCACGAAGGAGAACACATGGACAACCCCGCCCTCACTTCTGCAGCAGTTGTACCCGTTGCTACCGGGTAAAACCTTTGACATCGACCCCTGTAGCCCCAGCGTTGGGCCGGCCGCCCCGGTGCGCGCCTATGTGCATTACACGGAAAAGCACGATGGACTTCGTCAGTCCTGGGGGAAGGGTACCTGCTGTTATGTGAACCCTCCGTTTTCCCAGTTGCGGGCATGGATACACAAAGCACTGGCGGAGACCGGCAACGGAGTCGTCAGCATCTTGCTCTGCCCAGCGCGTGTCGATTCCATTTGGTGGCACACCCTGGTAGCCGACCGAATTCCCGTCGTTATGCTACGGGGGCGGCTACATTTCGGTGGTGGGGATAACTGTCAGCAAAAAGCGCCTTTCGCCAGCGCTCTGCTCATTATAGGAGGTTCTGCCCAGCTACCAAAGCGCGTCGCCGACGCGACTGGAGGATGGCTTGCCAGCATAGCCCCTTGATCTCGTGGAGAAAATGAACGCCAATTATAGATGCAAAGCTCAATGGCTCTTTTGCAGCGCAACCGGCCATACGGAAATTGGTGGTCAGTACCCTGCGCACTTGGGTGACGTTTACTGGACACAGGAAAATGGACGGGTTATTGGACAGAATCAGGGTCGGAAATTGCCCCAAAAGTATCCATCAAACCGAGCGTCGATTAAACGTTGGTTTTATATTTTTATTACATCCTGAAACCACCAGAACCATGCAATTTGTATCGTATTTTATGATTTATATGATGACGTTATGGATGCTCATACATAATTCACGCAAAAAGGCTAGTGATCGCACAACTTCAGATTCATGAATAGGCCACCTTGTTCCAGGATAGCTAGGATCCATATCTGCTTCATGAGCTATCTTATTCCGGCGTAAAATTATAAGCCTTAACTCATCCGTTATATCTTTTTCTGATTTTGTCATTTTTAAAGCAACGGCACTCCATAGTTTTACGGTAGAGAATAGATGGATGGCATCAGCAATTTTGTCTGGCTGTTGGAATGATGCAAAACCATGCCTTTCCCTTATGTCGTTTTCGAACCATACACTGCCGCCACTCTGCGTACCTAACGAGATATTGCGCACAGAAACACGATAATTATCAAATGACTTAGTTGGTGGCCTTCGCCCCTCAATAGTATCAATCATTCCAATAACTGTTGCTTCGTGTATATAGTAATCCAACGCGCTGACTGCCATGACAATTTGCGCGCGGAGCAAATCAGACTTATCAATAATACCAGTTGTTAAACTAGATAGCGCTCTATATAGACCGCCAATATTATCAACTCTGTCCATACTGTTTAGGAAGTTATCGATAGCTCTTTGCATTTTCTGTCATATGAATAATTTTATCGGCAGCATCAGAAAAAAGGTTGTTAAAGGTAGCCATTGATGATTTTGTCCTTTCAAGGACGATTCCAGTCTGTTCTAGTTGTGTATCACTTAGTTCAAAAACAGGGACCTTATGCTTTTGCGAGAGGGCAATTAAGCTGTTGAAATCAGACATTTGAAGGATTGTAAAATTATCAGTTAGACCAACGTTTATATAATCTTTCTCTGGTAGCATCATGCCGCAGTCTTTTAAAACTGGAACAAGCTTATTGGTGATGCCATCATTTATATCATTAATCCACTTTTGGAACGCGGCGGATGCTGCGTCTCCTTCTCTAAGTCGGTACTTTTGAATAACAACGCCTAAAAATTTAGGATCTATTTCTGGAAATGGATACGTTGCCTTCTGAAGCAAGGAAATGCCTTGCGCTTGTTTTGCCCATGCTCTCCATTTGGGTAGAGTTTTCGCCAGTGAATCTGTTGCCATTACAGAGAAATAATCAGGGGCCATTGGAACTATGAAGTAGTCGCTAGTCATCAATAAATTCTGATTGATTGGCCCCAAACTTGGGCTCATGTCAATGATAATGTAATCACTGGCATAGCGATCTGCTGTGATTTTGAATAAATGACTTAGTGAACCAGGCAGGTTCTGAAGGGTTACAAGAGAGCCGGAAAGCTCCTGCGCAATTCCGAGTGTTACTTCATATTCAGCCAGACCAATGTGGCCTGGTATTATGTGCATAAGTGGTTGGCCTGCAATTTGTTCGCATTCTACTGGTTCAATAGGCACTGGTCGAGATTCAAACGCAGGCGCAAGCCCATCGCGAATGTTCCTTACCCCGCCCGCACTATATATTTTTGAAAACTCATCAGGTCCTGATAATCCTAGGACCATTCCAGTAAGGTTGCACTGTGGATCACAGTCAGCAAGAAGAACTTTTTTTCCTTTTTTAGCAAGCATCCAACCAAGATTAAATGTGGTTGTCGTCTTGCTGACCCCGCCTTTGTGGTTGAAGAGGCATATTTGAATTGCCATGCACGCAAACTCCTTTAGGTATCCACACTCTACAGATGGTTACTCGAATCGTGACACAAGACGTTATGTGTTAATATTTCTGGTGATCGCAAACCTAGCAGGAACGGATGGCTTGATTTTGCTGGGTTCATCACTTACCCATTGGGTGCCATTATGAGACAAAGTTGAGGCTGCTCATTCCGACACTTGTCGGTTGGCCAAGCTGTTGTGCCGCTGTCATGGTCAGGTCTCCTGCTAGCATTCCGTAATAAGGAGATCATAGTGCTATTAAGTCTGCAAAGCCACTCATTAAGCTATTGGTGCTTGGATGCCTAATTGAACAGAGCCAAGAGCGAACCAATGACCGCTTCCAGTCTACTGCCGACCATCAGGGCTCAACGGCGGCAGGGCAGCGGGAGCAGGCATACAGATAGCCTGGGAAGGGCTATTATCGCCCAGGAACGGCCCTTCGACCTCTAGAGGCATCAGGCCTTTTCAAGCAGCTGCAAGCGGACATTAAAGCTTGAGGTCGTCTGGAATCTTTTGTTGGACGGCATTATCTGTAGTGCTCTCTTAACTCGCCAGAACTGGCTTCTTCTTTAAACATTTTGATAACTTCTTCCGCCGACCAACCGTGCGCGTTGTTATTGAGCAGAAACTCTTGATAAAATAACTCCTCAAACCATTCCCGCGAGAATTTGCAAACTCGTTCGAAACGATCATGATCGCCCTTGAATTGCTTTTCAGCTCCTTCGGGCGGCACTCCGAGAGCATCGAGTACATACATAAATAAAGCATCCTCAGCCCCAGCGTTGTCGCTAATTCCAATACCCTCAAGCGCGGACATTCGTCCTGCCTGATATTGAACGATTTTCAGCAAATCAACTAATGTTGCGTCGTCGATGCTTCTGACTTTGCTATTTGCCCAGTCGTAATCTCGTATGTACATATTTGGCATAAGCGTCTTCTCCGCGATTGGTGGCAACGTGTCTTCGAACTGGTCGTTCGAGATGTGGCGCGACCGGGGGGTGACCAGGGCGCCGCCAAAGTCTTTTGTAACCCATTGATTTTTGAAAGCGCCTTGCGCCCAGAAATCATCACAACCTTTTGAATGTTTGGCACAATTGTAGTCAAGTGTTGCGAAGAGCGTTAATAATCAACTATATACCTTTACAATCAGGAAGATAGTTCCATGTATGACGGAGCCCTGGGGGGGTGACAGATATCCTGACGAAGGGGGACCGCTAACCGTCGCGCGAGCTGGGCCAGCTTCGTTCGAGCCACAGGATCAACGTCCACATTTTTCATGTCGCCCAACGCGAATTCGACCGCACTGAGGCTGCAGCATGACACCCCACAACATTGCTGCATAACATTTCTGGATCTCCTCGGCTACTGCCAGCCAACTGCTTTGATCCTACACCCACCCAACCCGAATTTGAATGTTCGCTCGAGCTGCATCATTGCCGCTGGGTCACTCATGGGCAGCAGAAGACTGATTGCAGTCATTCAGCAGCGGAAAGCAAATGACATCATCCGACCCCGAGCGGATGGTCGTGCCTACAGGGGTTCAAGGGCAGGTATTTGTTACGGAGCAGTCACTCAGCGACTTCTTTCTAGCTCCGTACCTCGGCCATAGCCGACTGTCAGCTACCTAATCTTGGTCGGCTGCTTAGTGCCCTTTGCAGATGGTCGGGAAAGCGGAAAGTGACCATTTGAGATCCAAGCACTGCAACTCGACAAGCGTGGCTCATGTGCAACCTCGACGCTAAAGCCGGATACGCAGTGTCGAGACCGATGTTGTGATCCAAATTTTTAAGTTGAAATTCTCACAAAGCTTGGACTGGATTGGGCCGTTCATGTCCGTCGTCGTAAACGGTTGAATCGAGAGCGCTCTAGCGGTGGAACCGCGGCGTCCAAGAGTCGATTAGCGCCTGTTCGTCCTCTTCATCCTCAGGCTCCGGTAGCGCAATCGAGTGGAGTACGGTGAGTGTTCTCCCGTACCGCCCGAGGCCAACAATGTCCTCGGAGATTTCGATTTGACGTGAGCCACCGAACCAATCCTGCAAGTTCGATGACTCCTCACGCCGTTGTCCTTGTGAGACGTTTGCTGTGTCGTGATTGAATTCATACGTCGGCGTGCCGCGGGGCACAACCGTTCGCTTTCGCAGCCAGTCAATTTCCGGAAGATCGCGGAGCGGCAGGGACATGAAACAATGGTTGACTTGGTTGCCCTTACTGATGACGATCGCGACAGGCTCCCGGGCGCACTGCGTATAGCGAATCGCAGTCGCGTGCAGCGAGGTCCGGCACAAGGCGGCCATCGCTTCGATGGCCGCCAGACCTGTCCCGGCTCGATCGAGCGCAGGGAAAAACAAATGCCGGGGCATGAGCAGGCCAGCTGCAAAACCATCGGCTTCCTTTTCGTAGCGATCAGCCGAGGCGAATCCGGAACGCGACTCGTGCATCCCTTTACCACTCGGAAGCACAGCGTCTATGTGACCAGGAAGATAGTAGTGACCCAGCTCGTGCGCGACGCTGAAGTTCTCGAACCCTTCATTCTCCAAGTGCGTGGCATAGGCGATCGCGAACTCATTGCCGATACGAATCAACATGCCGGATACGCCAGCCTGGCTTGCAGGCTTGGCAACCACCTCGAAGCCAGCTTGGCGTGCCAGCGCCTTCGGGTTGATCGGCAATGTGGCGATCCCGAGCGCCTTGATCATGTGCTCTGCACGAGCAGTCGCAAAGGCGTAGGGATCCGTTGTCAAAGCTTGTCACTTCCTTTTGCCGCCGCCTTGGATGCCAACAACGTAATCAGGTCATCGGCGAATTTACGGTCATCACCTTCAAGTGAGCTGTAGTGGCGATGGAGTTTCTCTGCTCCTGCAAGCTCCTTGAACTCGTCGACCCGTCCAAGGAGGTAATCGGTGGTCACGTCGAGCGTGTCTGCGAGTAGCCGCAAGTTGTCAAATGACGGTTTGCGCGCGCCGGTTTCAAAGTGCGAAATGGCAGAGGGCTGAAGTTCGGCGCGCTTTGCCAGTTCGCCTTGGGTCAGGCCGCGGTACTCTCGCACTATTCGCAGACGGTCAGGAAAGATGGCAGACGGAGGGGTTGACTCGGACATTACGATTCCGTATAATTAAAAATGACTATTTCGTCATTTCTCTTCGGGGTCCATTTTTTGCCGAAAAGATTGACGTATTCGTCAAATTATATATGACGTTCCTGGTGAAATCAAGAACGAAAGGAGAGTTGTGATGGCAGACGTTGAAGTAACTTGTATCCGTAAGCCCCATCCGCAGAGCCCGCATGAACACATTACGCATCTCGGTAACCCGAGTAGCGCCGGAGGTGGTTGGATATGGACACGCGAGCAGGTCATTCGCAGCATCGACGAACGCACAAACAGGTTCTACGTGCTCGATCCTAAGTCGAACCGCCGCGCCGACATTGCTGTCGTGCGTACTGCGGGTCACCCACCTTACGTCCGCACCCACGCCGACGGCGTGTGGACGGACAACCTACTAGCCCTCAACCAGTGCCCAATTTGAAAGGAAAAGGTAATGGAAAATCATCACGTGCAGATTCACGTCGATCAAAAGCCGCATCAATCGTCGACACCAACCACGGGTGCCGATCTGTATGAACTCCTTGACGTGCCGGACGGCCGCGTCCTGTACCGCGAGGTCAGTGGCAATACCGAAGACAAGCCCGTGCGGATAGACGAGCCGCACGTTCTTCTCGTCGAAGACGAACACTTTCATGTCGGTGAAGCACCTGAAAACTACTACTTGATCCGCGTGAACACCGAGCCGTTCATCGTCGAACATCAAGAGGTCACGTTTGACCAGGTTGTCAAATTAGCCTATCCGACGCTGCCGGGCGGCCTGGATCCCGAATTTACGGTGAGCTTCGAACGCGCCAAGAGCACGCCTCACCATGGTGACCTTGCGAAGAACGGCAAGGTCGAAGTCAAAAAGCATGGGACTCTCTTCGATGTCGGCCATACCAATCGATCGTAATCCCGACCTACTCCAGTTGCGGCAGGCCGGGTATAACATCGTCGTTACCGATGCCGGCTTCCTCGTCGTGCACGATGTGCCGTATGTGAATGGTCAGCGACAAATTGTTTATGGTGCGGTTGCCTCAAAGCTCGAATTGGCGGGCGACGTGACTGTGCGACCACAAGACCATACCGCCAAGTTCCTCGGCGAATATCCTTGCTCCAAGGACGGCGCGCCACTCGATATCCTGCGGCAAAACAGCGAGCCTTGTGTTCTTGGCAACGGTCTGGTCTCCCAGCATTCCTTTTCTCGCAAGCCCCAGTGCGGCTACTACGAGGACTACTTTGAGAAGATGACGACCTATGTGTCGCTTATCATGCAGCCCGCTCTCGCGCTGGATCCCACCTTAAATGCGAAAACCCGCCAGGTCATCGAGCCTGAGCCGACCGAGTCGCCGTTCAATTATCTGGACACGGCATCCTCGCGATCCGAGATCCACGGAATCGCCGCGAAGCTTGCCGGCGTCAAGATTGCCATCGTCGGCCTCGGCGGCACGGGCTCGTACATTCTGGATGCCGTCGCGAAGACACATGTCAGTGAAATTCATCTGTTTGACTCCGATGTGATGCTGACGCACAACGCATTTCGGGCACCGGGTGCCCCAAGCATCGAGGAACTTCGGGCTCAGCAATTGAAGGTCGAATACTTGAAGTCGATCTATTCAAAGATGCACCGCGGCATCGTCACGCACCCAATCCAAGTCGATGCCACAAATGTCGGTGAATTGGCCGGCATGTCGTTCGTCTTCTTGTCCATGGACAGTGGAGATGCAAAGCGCGCAATCGTCACTCGGCTTGAGTCCTGGGGAACGCCTTTCGTTGACGTTGGTATGGGACTCTTCGTCAAGCGCGGCAGAATCGGCGGACTTCTGCGCATAGTTGTTAGCTTGCCCGATGCGAGAGAAGAGGCTCGGGCGCGGATATCGTTTGCCCAGGATGACATCCTTAATGAGTACGACAAGAACATTCAAATTGCCGAGCTCAATGCGCTGAATGCTTGTTTGGCAGTTGTCGCTTGGAAAAAGTACATTGGATACTACAGCGATATAGGCCACGAGCGATTCGTTTCATACTCGGTTGCCAACAGCCTACTCTCTAAGAGCGACATCCATGAAGGTCAGTAGCATCACACCCCAGTTCGTCGATCGAATTCCGAAGACGTTAGAGGACGGGGTGCTCTACATCTCGGAAAAGTATTCGACGGCGGCGCATAACTGCTGCTGCGGCTGTAAGGGAAAAGTAGTTACGCCACTTAAAGAAGGTCGTTGGATCTTAAAGCAGAACAAGGGTCGGGTCAGCCTCGTGCCGTCTATCGGAAATTGGAGCCTGGCATGTCAGTCGCACTATTGGATCGAGAACAATTCGGTGCGGTGGGCCACGAAGTTTACGCACTCACAGATCGAAGCCAACCGGACACATGATAGGAATGTGCTTGAAGCTGCCCACGCTGAGCGTCGTAAGAAGGAACGTACTCTTTGGCAACGGATCGTCGACCGAATCAAGAGCTGGTTCTGAGGGATGGCCTTTAAGCTCGACTCAAACGATAACGAGCAAAATTCCGACGAACAAGCGCATTTGTTGTTCGCGTGACGATGCTTCGCGCCCCGGTGTCACGGGCTGGCAATATAGCTAAACTTTTAAACGTCGCGTAATCCATCAAGATAATAACCATTATATGATGAATAACAGGGAGCGAAATGCGCCGTGCCGAAAGCCAACGGGACCAGGGCGCTTTTCCGCGGCACATACTGTCTCGGAAGGCCATGGCCGATTTGCGTAGCATTGCTGCGGCCTCTTCCGAGGTCAACAGTAGTTTTTCTTCCTGCTCCATCGCAACCGCCTCCTTGTAATGATCCATATCCACAAGGATGACGATACAGAAAATTCATCGCGCGCCGCGTCCTATAAAAGGCACAATATTGCTCTTATTTCGTAGATTTTGCGTTTTTGGCGGACTTGCGTCGATTGCAGAGGAGGCTTTCTGTCGACCCGTTGACTGGCACGCGTCCAGATCCTGCACCAGTTCTTCGCTGCGCAAGTGGGTATATCGGCCCATCATCTGGGCGGATTTGTGCCCTGTGATCTGGCGTGTCTTGGTATCGGACATCCCCATTTCCACGAGTCGACTGGTGGACTCATGGCGAAGGTCATGGAAATGCAGGCCTTGAATACCAGCGCGCTCAAGGGCTGTTTTCCAGACCTTGTTCATCGTGTACGGGCGCCGAATACCATCC
>JAPTWR010000058.1 GCA_028065135.1 Acidithiobacillus sp. | reverse complement strand
ACAAAAAGGTCAAGTCGGCCATGTTCTACCCGGCGGCCATCATCACCGTCATGGTCGTGGTCGTGGTGATCCTGATGATTTTCGTCATCCCGGTATTCTCACAGCTCTTCAGCAGCTTCGGTGCCACCCTGCCGCTGCTGACGCAGGTCGTCATCAACATCTCCGACTGGATGAAAAGCCACTGGTACATCGTGGTGCTCGTACCCATCGCCTCGGTATGGCTCTTTATCTACGCCTATAAGCGCAACCTGTCCTTCAAAACCGTCATAGACCGTTTCTCTCTGAAAATCCCGGTGCTCGGCGATATCCTGCTGAAAGGTGCGGTGGCGCGCTTCATGCGCACCCTGTCCACCATGCAGGGGGCAGGCGTACCCATCATGGAAGCCCTGGGCACCCTTTCTAAAGTGTCCGGTAATGTCATTATCGAGCGTAGCGTCCTGGCTGCCCGTGACGACGTCGCCACCGGCGGGCGCATCACCACCCGCCTCAAAGCCGACGGCGTCTTTCCCATCATGGCCACCCAGATGCTCGCCATCGGTGAGGAAACCGGCGCCATCGAAGTCATGTCCGGCAAAGTCGCCGACTTTTACGAGAACGAGGTCGAAGAAGCGGTCGGTCGCCTCTCCACCCTCATGGAGCCGATGATCATGGTCGTGCTCGGCATCATCGTCGGCACTCTGGTCGTCGCCATGTACCTGCCGATCTTCAAGATGGGCGCGGTGGTGACGCATGGGGGGTGAGGGGGGCGAGCGCGGCATCTCTCTGACGGACGCAGTCGGTTTCACCCTGATCGAACTGATGATTACCATTGCGGTACTTGCCATTATCCTCGCCGTCGCCATCCCGGATGTCTCGATCTGGATGGTGCGGGCGCGCATACAGGCCGCCGCCGGAAACCTCCAGCAGGATATCAACTGGGCCAAGGGCTACGCAATCCGCAGCGGCTATCCGGTGACTGTGGGCATTCAGGGCGGCGGTAATGCCTGCGCCTGGACCATCACGCCGCAGACCATCAGCACAACCCTGCAGAGCGTCCCCCAGATGACCTCAACGCAGTACGCTAGCAAATACGAGAATACCCCTTGCACAGTTCTGAGCGGTGCTGCGTTCAACGTCACACCCACGGGTATGGTGTACGACACCAACAACGCCGTTACCAGCGCCGCTATCGTCTTTCAGGCCGCCAGCCAGCAGCCGGCCACCTACGGTTACTGGCTGGTACAAGTCAGCGGTGCCGGGGACGTGCGCTCCTGCGCCACGGCTTCCGCCACCAGCACGGTGTGTAACCTACAATGAGGCGCCTCGCCATGCACTCACCACAGCAGCCGGAGCAGGGCTTCACCCTCATCGAGACCATGATCGCCCTAGCGATTTTTGCCATCGGCTCGCTGGGTATCCTGGCCATTCTCATGACCGGTTTCAGCACCAGCGCCGAGGGCAACAACCTCACTGGCGGCTACCAGATTGCTCAAAACGCCGTTGGTCTGATCCGCGCCAATGGCAGCAACGCCCTGCAGTTCAACGGCGCCGCAGTATCGAACACCGGCACCATCACCGTTCCCGGCAGTGCCAACACAGTGGTCGCACAAGCGATCAGCTCCTGGAGAAACATGCTGTATCCTCCCGGTCTCCCTCCCGCTTTTCCCTCAGCCTCTGGCAGCATCACGGTCCTTTCCCAGCAAGGCAACGGGATGTGCCCCTGTACAGCTACCGTTTCCGTTTCCTGGAAGCTGAACGGCACCCCGGAGACCTACTCCGTACAAACCATCGTGGGATACTGACCATGCGCCATGCTGACGCCTCCGAAACGGGTTTTACCCTCACCGAACTGCTGGTAGCCCTGGTGATCGGCACCTTGCTGGCGACTGCCGTGTTCACGTTCTTTCTGAACAGCAGCCAGATCATCACCAACCAGAGCAGCACTACGGATATGTGGCAGCGGGGACGTAACGCGCTGGCGTTAGTCCGCCAGGCAGTGGAATCCGCGGGGTTCGGGTTACCACAGGTTTCTGATTGCCCTAATGGGATTGCCGCTTATAACAGCAATCAGACTGCTTCGCCTTTTTCTTTGACGGCCATCACTGCCTCCGTGCAAAGCAGCGGCACCTATGACCCCACAGCCATCAGCAATATCAATACGTATTCATTGATGACCGTGGCGGGGGGCGCATCATTTGGCAATGCCCCGGCAGCGCAGATCAGTTCCATTCCCAGTATGACCTCGCAGCGGGTGTTTTTGACGGCAACAGCGTTCATCAATTCTGGGGATATCTTTATTGTACAAATTCCCGGACAAGCCTGTCTGATGGCACAGGTGACCAACCTGCTTACTCAAGGCAACGGGATTGGCGTTGTTCATAACTCTGGACTATCCAATTACAATCCTTCTGGGGGCTTTCAGACATTAGCGGGCTCCATTTATCCTGGCCTCAGCAGCACCGCCTTTGTTGGTGCCAACTTCATCGACTTGGGCAGCAATTACTTCACCATCAATCAATTCACCATTGGTGATAGCGGCGGCACCGCGACACCGACCCTCTACCTAACCCAATATACCGCCAACCAGACCACCACATCCACTCGTCAGGCCCTAGCTCGGGGTGTCGTAGATCTACAATTAGAATATGGTCTCGGCAATAATGGCGCCATAACACAATGGGTCCTTCCCGCAAATTACGCAGCGTCGGCTACACAGCAAATTCTTGCCGTTCGGATAGCCATGCTTGCGCGTAGCACTCGCTACATGCCCAATGAAACCAGCCCGGCCAGCTTCGTTATGTTACCTCACCAAAATCTAAGTTATACCGTTCCGACATCCAATGGCCCAGGCTGCCTGCAAGGCAATTGCAGACACTATGCCTATCATCTTTTCGAAAGTGTGGTGCCGGTTCGAAATAATATCTGGGGTGGACCATGATTGAGCAAGCAAAACAGGTGCAATCCACGAAGGAATCAGAGATTAACAAGCAGGAGAGCGGCGCGATTCTCGTCATCACCCTCGTCCTCGTGCTGGTAGTTACCATTGCTGTCCTCGCGCTCATGTACCTAACCCGTAACGATGTCCTCATTTCTTCCAATATGGCGGTGCAGAGCGCCGCGCAGGAAGCGACGGATCAGGGCGTAACAGCCGCGAATACCAGCTTGCAGACCTTGCCAAACTGGCCGGAAATCACCCCCCCGGGCTCTTGGTATCTCCCGTTACCGACCAACGCTAATGGTCCTACCCGGCCCACAGTGCCGCCCGCAAGTTTTTGGTCCAGTTGCACCGGAACGACCTGCGCCTCCATTCCTATCCAATACGGCAGCTTTAATTTCAACGTGCAGTACGTGATGTATCCCGCTGGCGCCCTCGCCACCCAGGTGGGCGGCAATGAACAAAACCAGACCGGCACTGGGCCCGGTGTGCAAAGTATTCGTTATTACGTCGTCTATGTGCATACATCCAGAGCCAATGGCGGTGGCCTTGGCGTCACGGTGCAGGCCATTTTGAGGAAAGTGCAATGAAGAAGAACCGGCGTCAGAAATTCATTGTCAGTGTGCTCTGTCTGACCATGACCGCTGCTCCGCTAGCGAGTTGGAGCAGCTTCGCCCAGGCCAACAATACCATCAATATCCTGCCTGCCAATCAGCCGCAGGTGATGATATTACTGGATAACTCACAAGGCATGGCGGGCGTCCTGCAAGGCCCCACCGGACTCTCCGGCGCCATCATGACCGGGTCGGGATGGGGTTCGTCCAATCCTAATTCGTCAAACTACAATGAGAATCTATCATCCTCATCCCCAGTCGCCTATACCGCCAGCGGCTTCACCCCTCCCGCGCTAGGATCGAAGGGGGCGAGTGTACCCTACTCTGTGCCCTGCAATACTTCCGGCATTACCGCCGCTGCTCAAAGCGCCTGCAAAGCCGTGGGGGCTTCAACATCATCCAACACAAGCTCTAGCTCTAGCAATTATGGCTATATTGATAACTCACAATCCATGCTCAACGTGGCGGAGCAGGCCATCGGCACAATTATCAACACACCGGAATATAGCAACAATATACAGTTCGGCCTGATGAATTACGCTTTGTCTGGCAATGTATCGCTTTATAATACGTGGGTATATTATATGAGTGGAAACAATGATGACTTTTCTTTCCACAACATAACAAGCAATTTACCTGGCGGGTATGAATCGATACCAAATCCTTGTTACCAGAACAACTCCACCTCTTGCTACTATATACATGAATATTACGGGGGTGGATATGGAACCTTATCAAAGCCTTTTCTTTTCATTAAGGATACAAGCGACAACCCTATAATCAATGATGTACTTTACTCCACACAATATCTCGGCGGTAATTTTGTTGCTGATCCGTTTGGATATAACTTAAACTATAATCTGGCCGGATATGAGAATCAATCATTAAAAACAATCTATAGCTATAACACTTCTCCATACCTAGGAAATAAATGGAAAGTTTATCCGACTAGTGCCGGATATAACCCTCAATCTTTGGCGGTATGGTATTCTCAGCGTGGCTATGCCTTCAATGCCAGCACATCCTATAATAATGGCAACATTATCAGCCCCATATCCGCAACCAATAGCACTAATACGACCAATATCGCCAACGCCATACTCCCGGAAGTTTTTCTACCCAACAATAGGTCTTTTAATTATGCAAGTAAGGGGCCGATAACTGCCTCCGCTGGCTATTCTCCAGTGGCTGGCGCTTTCAGTACGGCACTAAGCTATTTCGGAAAAACGCCTAATGATGGGGGTCCACCAAGCACCTGCGGTAGCAAATATGTCATTTTCATCACCGATGGGCAGCCCACCCAAGGTTCGGGAGGCAATGTATATCCTCCATTGGGTAGTGCCTCAGCACAGTTGTTTTATCCTCCTTCTACCTCAGTCACAGCCAGCAATGCGGGCTCATCAGCATCAGACCCAAATAATGCGGTAGTAGAAGCCATTCAAGGAATCCAAGCACTCGCACAAAAGGGCATCAAGACTTATGTATTAGGGGTGGGCTCCGCAGTCAATCCTGATGTCCCGGGTGCATCTAATGCAGACAAGGCCGTAGCCCTACAGGGTCAGGCCGTGCTCACCGCAATGGCGCAGGCGGGCGGCACTACCAACTTCTATGCCGCGACATCTGCCTCCGATGTGCAATCCGCCATGAACAGCATCATCGCCAACATCCTTGGCAAAAGTGTTTCTGCATCCTATGGCGCACCGCCTTCCGCAACTGTGGGGTCTTTGGAGTTTTTGCTCAAGAATGTTAATCCAATCACTGGGCAAGGCGATCTCTACGCCTATATGCTACAGAGCAACGGTACGCCGAGCGCCAGCGCATCCTGGGACGCTAATACCTACATGAACACCGGCAATCGCACCAGCGTCCTCTATACCACGACGCCCGGCGGCACGAACGGGGCAGGAACAGAGAGTTCGCTGACCAGTGTCGCGCCTAGCGCATTCGGCACCCTGCCTACAAACCTGACTGCAAGCACCATTGCCGCCTACACCATAAATCCGTCTGCCAGCGGCGGCGCCTATCTCGGCGGGCGTCAAAGTGGCTGGTATATGGGGTTGCCCACCTCCACCCCACCGCAGGTGCTCACCGCGCCCAACAACGGACAACTGCTGGGTGCAGGTGGCACTGCCAATAGTTACCTGACCTTCGCAGACAACCACGTTAATCGCCAGAATGCGGTCCTCTTCAGCGATAATGACGGCTTCCTGTACGCGATGGGCTACAACAATACCGGCAGCCCGACGCTCCTTTGGGGATGGATGCCTCAGGGCCTGCTGCCGCAACTCCAGAATTACAACACCTTCTGGCAAGGCACGAATATGCAGGGCGGCTTCCACACGACCGATGCCACGAATGGCGCGAATCCGGCGCAGTGGCACACTTATGTGGCGGGCAGCGCCAGTAACGGTAGCATTCTCTATGACCTTCAATTGACAGGGACGACCGCCCCAAACCTGCAGAACACGGTATGGGAAGATGACCTGGGCGGCAATTATAGCCAACCGCAGCCTAGCAATCCGGTCTTTTATCAATATCAGGCACCAGGGAGTACGAACTTTGGCCAAACCTGGGCATTATGGGCCGTAAACAAAGCCATCAGCGCCACCAGCAGCACCAGTTATCTGATAGGGGTTAATGTGGGCACTGGCCAAAGTTTTCAGGACAGCCTCCCCTTTAATAACACCGCCACCCCCTATATCGACGCCTCTGGGAATCTCTATCTGGGCGACAATACCGGTAACATATACGAAATATCCTCTGCTACATTGCCAGGCTTACTGACGCCCGGCGCCGCGACCCTCACGCTTGCTAAGGATTTTGTTAATAAAACCGCCATTGGCAATTATTCGTCGGCATGGTCCGGGAGCCTCAGTGGCAGCAATCCGGGTGAAGTGCAGTATATCGGTGGTAGTTACTATCAAGGTAAAAACTATCTGCGTGTACAAGGACCCAATGGTATCACTATTTTTTCTCAGCTAAATGGTACTTGGTCACCAGTATGGACCGCCTATGCTGGTGGTGCCGGCATCTGGAGCAGCGGGACCTTTACTACGCAGACCTCTGGTGCCAATCCACCCATCACGGCTTTGCCAGCGGGGTCCGTCGTTTCCGCACCCGCGCTGATCAACAGTGGTTCCGTCATTCTACCCGTTACCGTGCCGCCATCCGCAAACTCCTGTGGAAATGGCGATGCTTACTATTACCTCTATGCCCTCAACAATGGCATTTTCCCCAGCGGCACCTTCACCGACAGTACCGGGACAGCCATTACCAGCGCGCTTTTCGTGGGTTACGGAACTGCCTTCACGCCTACCGTCACCAGCTTCAATGGTCGCACTTTGCTGCAGGGCGCAGCGAGTAATACTGGACCGTCAAAAACATTCCCCACGGGCTTCGGTGCTGGTTTACCCCTGGGCGGCCCCACGGGATGGAAACTCGTCAATTGATGTCCCGGAGGCTTGGTCATCTCGGGAGAAATATTGATTGGGTGTCGTACTAGCGCGGCATCAATGATCCAGTCGCTCTAGCCCACATATTTGTCTGTTAAGATCACCGACTTTCCCGGAAGGCCGTGCGCGGACGGGGCTTGTCGAAGGCCATCCATATCTTTGACCGTACTCACCCATGTCCCATGTCAGCGCACGGTTGTTGAGTTGATCTCCGTTCCGCTATAGGGCACATGCTCCACAACCCAGAACCTGTCCCCCACTTCGGCATCGGCAAAATCCAGATATTTTCCGTATGCATTACCCGTTGCAATCAGCATCACCATTCCCCTGCGTTTTGGAGGCCCGCCAGATACCTAGCGCCAGCAGGAGCCAGGAAAAAATTAGCGCCGTCCCGCCCATGGGGGCAAAAAATGCCCAGAACGAATAGCCAGTCAGCACCAGCAGAGCGCGGCGCTTTCCTGCTGCTATTGCATGTAACGCTATCGTCGTCTATGGTGTTTCATGTAACCTGATAAAGGAGGTTGTATATGGCAACCGCACACGTGAACGCACGCGTTCAAAAGCACCGAGACGCCTTGCGCGCCGCCGGGCTGCGCCCAATTCAAATTTGGGTGCCAGACACCCGCCGCCCCGGCTTTGCGGAGGAATGCCGCCGCCAGTGCCTTGTCGTGCGAAATGATCCGCAGGAGAAAGAGATCATGGACTGGCTTGAAGTGGCGGCAAATACGGAGGGCTGGGAGTGAACCGAGGAGCCGTAGTCGTTGTCGCCTTGCAGGGGGACCATGGTAAGCCCCGCCCGGCGCTGGTCGTCCAGTCCGACATGTTCTCGACGTTGCCTTCCGTGATGATTCTCCCTATTACCAGCGATCTCCGGGACGCGCCGCTGTACCGCATTGGCATCGAGGCCTCGCCGGAAACCGGACTGCACAAGCCGTCCCAAATCATGGTGGACAAGCTGCAGACCGTTCCCCGCGAGAAGGTGGGTCAGGTGGTCGGACACTTGGATTACGGGATCATGGTCGCTGTCAATCGGGCGATGGCTCTGTTCCTTGGGTTTGCCTAGTCGAATAGGGGAAACTGGTTGGAAGTACCCGCAGGCAGCTCAAGATGATGGACAAGCGAGCATATAGGCAGACTCAGATGCAGCGATTCCGATGCCCGTTTCGGTCTCCGTGGAGATTTGGTTCCGCAGGTTGATGAGATTCTCCAACAGGGCCGGGCGCATTCCGGTAGCGGCTGTCAGCCGTCGCATGCGTTCGGCCTCGTAGGCCGAATCGATCAAATATTGACAAATATCCAGCAGGTGCATCAGCACCCTGGTACAGGTCCCGATGGTATAACCCTCCGTCTGGGCGGCGGTTTCGATTTCTTCATGGATGCGGGTGCGTTCGTCGGAGTTACACTCCCCCATGCGTCCGCCAGAATTCCATTGGGGTGATTATAGGATATCGATCAGCCAACGCCAGAAGGTCTTTGTCTCCCGTGATGAGGTAGTCAGCACCAGACGTCTTGAAAGCGGCCAGCAGAGTGTGCAGCACCGGTTGATCCTTGTCGTCGCGCAAGT
>JAPTWR010000135.1 GCA_028065135.1 Acidithiobacillus sp. | reverse complement strand
GGCAGGAAATCCTCCAAGTCCGGCAAAGCGGGACGCGTGAGGAGCTCCATCGCCTGCTCGGTCAGTTGCATGTGCATAGTCATCAGTTTCAGGAAGGGCTGGGGCAGGCGGTGAAGGCCATGCGGGAAAACGCAGAGGCCAAGGCACCACCTCCAGAAGGCGCCAACCAGTAATTCGGCGGTGTTGGCCAAACAGTTGGTGAACGAGATTCCACAAAACGAACGTTTAATCGACAGTTAGTTGATGGGCACTTTTGGGCTGATTGCGGTCATTCATTGGCAAAAAAGCTTGGGGTACAGAAGCCAATTGCAGAATTTTGGTTGGGGCCAGAACTTGACACATGCCAAGCCATCTGCTCGACTGGAAAAGTCAGCCTCACGAACCCACAACGGAGCGAACATGATTCTCTTCTATGCCGCTGGTGCCAGTTCGCTTGCGCCCCACATCTTGCTTCGTGAGGCGAGTCTCCCCTTTTCACTGGAAAAAGTCGACTTGATGGCCAAGTCTTGGTCAGGCGGCGACTACAATGAGATCAATCCAAAGTCCTATGTGCCGGCTTTGAAGCTGGAAGATGGCGATGTTATCACCGAGTGCGCTGTAATCCTGCAATTTATCGCAGATACGAAACCAGAGCAGGGTCTCTTGCCAGCTCAAGGGCTTCACTCACGCTATCATTCTTTGGAATGGCTCAATTTTATCGCCACCGAGATCCACAAGAATTTCATTACTCCAGAACGGCACGGCGGCGTTGCTGCGAATTTTCTGTCCAAGACTGCCACGGGCCAGCAAGCCACGCGTACTTTGGTTTCACCTCGCTTAGCCTACGTTGATCGTGCGCTGGGGGGCCGCAATTATCTAATGGGCGATTCGTTCACTGCGCCTGATGCATATTTATTCGTCATGCTGACCTGGGCTCAGCGGCTCGAGATTGCCCTGTCACCGTGGCGCAATCTTTCAAGTTATTTTGAGCGTATAGCTATGATGCCTTCAGTTTGCGAGGCCCGCAAAATTGAAGGACCTCCGCATTCACTGAAAGATTAAGGCGTCAGCGGGGAGGATGCTAAAGATTTTGAACCTTTCCCAAAGATATATTCGACAATTGGCGGGAATGATTGAAAGCTCTGACTCCTGACGATGGCCAAGAAAACCAAGCTTAGCGCATCAGGTTGCGTGGTCTAGCCGGTCTGTTACTGTTTGAGAGCCATGATGCTGCGTTTGTGGAGGCTCCCGTGCCAGTATCTCGTGGGTGGTCTACCCTAGATCTGCTGAAGAGGCTAGACGGTTTCTCGCTTGCATGACACAAATTTTATCTGTGAGGCGAGGTGAAGGCGCAATTTTCTCGCCTTTTACCGAAAGGATAAAGGTGATATCAGGATTATTATTTTGAACCATATTCGATATATATGTATGGAAAAGGGGTGAAATAACTAGAAGTTTCTCAATTATGAATTGAAGCTTCCCGCACTTGATATGCATCATTATTGTTAGGCATAGTATTCACAATTGGTGATAACATGGGAATGTGTTTATCTGCTTTTGGTATACTCCTTGTTCTGGTTGGCGCGTGGTTTGTAGCTTATGAGGTAGTTCGCAAGTTTCGTGGCGAAACACACGGGGCCACGGTTTCTTTTGGCGGCGGCGCAAAAGTACATAAGCTTGGTATTTTTGAAGCGTGGGAAAGAAAGCGTAATATTTCCATGTGGGTCGGTCTTGGTTGCATCACAGTTGGCTCGATCCTGCAGTTGGCAGGTTTGTTTATCTCATGCTCAGTTAATTGTTAAGTATTTCGAAAAAAAATGGTCAACCTACTGGATGACAGCTTTCGCTGCTTTGGGGCCGTTGGAAATTGCATTCGCGGTGGATTTGTCCGAGCCATGAGTGGTATTTCCTCCAGTCTGTCCGCCAGATCATTGCAGTAGATGGCCCAATCAAGGATCCATATATAGCTATTGGAGTTTCTGATGCGCTCCACCCAGCGTCTTGAGCGCTTCTGTGTGGGCATGGTTGTTGCCGTATCAGTGAGATACTATATTATTACATAAAACTACACAATACTAATCTGAGAAAATATTGGTTTTACAATGCACTATAGCCATATGCCACGTCCCGCAATAATTTAGGTGCTCTGTCCCGGGCTATTTGAGTGAGTTTATCCCTCAGTCTTTTCGGAAGAATGCGCACATGGAGAAGCACGGGACAGACAGATGAGATTATTCCGCGCGTGAATTGCGAATATCAGGGTAAACCCAGCCTGCGTATGCCGCCCTACGATACTTGACTACTCGTTTCCGATATCAATCGCGGAATTCGGGTCCTACAGCCCCCTTTGACGTCCGTCCCAAATAGTTCTATATAGGACTTTCTAACTGGAAACATCATGGAGAGGATGAGGATGCGTGACGGAACGACCGGGGAATCAACGATGCTGCTTTCTTACACGGCTACGCCGAAGGCCACAATCCAGGAGCCTTTTCTCGCAGTCCTGCGAGAGCTCGCTCAAGCCTACCATGCCTTTTCCGCCTACTCCGCCGCTCATGTCCGGCAACTGGGCCTCACGCCAGCGCAGTTTGACGTCATCGCTACCCTGGGCAACACCCAAGGAATGCCCCTCAGCCAGCTTGCCCAAAAAACCTTGATCACCAAGGGAACCCTGACCGGCATCATCGACCGCCTCGAAGAAAAAGGACTGGTTCGCAGGGAGGTGCCGGTCGGCGACCGGCGCAGTTTCCTCGCCGTCCTGACTCCGGCAGGCGAGGCGCTTTTCGCCCAAGTCTTTCCCGCCCATATCGACTATCTCAAGCGGGCCTTCACGGAAGGGGATGAGGGCGAGTTGGAACAGGTGCGCCGCACCCTGCGCGGGTTGCGAGGTCGGTTCCAGGACTAAACCAACATATAGTTTGCATAGGAACATTTCTTGTGCTATCTATATAGTACGCATTGTAACTATATTGATGCGTACCAGATGAGATGCTTAATTTTATGGAGGTCATGATGAACCCGACACCTTACGTGATGAGCCTGGAACCAGGCAGCTACTATTTCTGCGCTTGCGGGCGCTCCGCAAACTTGCCTTTCTGCGATGGGACGCACCAGGGTAGCGGCGTGGAACCCTTCGCCGTGGATATCGCCGAGCCGCAAACGGTAGCCATTTGTGCCTGCCGTCACTCCGCCAACCGCCCCTTCTGCGACGGCACCCATAAAAGCCTAGCGGCTGAGTGACCGTTTCTCCCGAATTGATAGAGGAGCATTGCCATGTTACCGAACAAAGTTTCCATCGCACTGAGGGCCACCATCCTTTCCGTCGCATTGTCCACATCACTGGTATCACTCGCTGACGCCGCGGCCTATCATCGGTTGGACGCAAGCCCGGCCGGGTCATATCGAATTGATCCGGACCATTCTCTGGCGTGGTTCACCATCGGCCATGCCGGGGTGGCGGTGGTGGTGGGCCGTTTCGACAAACTGTCCGGCAGCTATACCTTCAATCCCGCGAGTCCCGCAGGGGACAAAGCGGATATCCGCATTCCCGTAGCCAGCATCAATACTAACTTCCCCCTCAGGGATCATGACTTGCGTGGGCCGGACTTTTTCAATGTCCGGGAGTTCCCGAACATCACATTCGTCAGTACGCGCTATCAACCTACAGGTAATGATGGCGGGCAACTGTACGGGAAACTGACCATTCATGGCGTGACTCGGCCGGTGACCTTCCAGGTGCGGGAAATTGGTGCCGGGTCGGTGTCGGCGTTGCCCAAGCCCTGGGGTGGTTATCTCTCTGGATATGAGGCCACCGCCACCATCCAGCGTAGCGACTTCGGCATGGATGCCTATGCGGGCATGATCGCCAACACGGTTCACTTACATGTGAATCTCGAGGGCGTTCGCACGGCTGGCTGAGCAGCCTTTTGGGGTGCCGACCAGTAAGGTCGGCACCTCGTTCCCATTGGAGGTAATCTTATGTGGAATGTCTGGCAATCCGGTTTCGTTCGGTCCTTGATTTTGGATAGTGCCCTGTTTCCCGCTGCTGTCACCCTGCTCATGGTGGTCGCCGCGTATTACAAAACCCGTAAATATCCCGGCTGGCGAAACATCATCTGGGGGGCTGCAATATTAGGGGGGTTTTGGGGTGGCTATGCGCTGACTTATCGCGATTTTTCCTTCCCGCCACGCACAGTGTTGTCCTGGTTGCCCTGGCTGGTCTTCGTGGGCGGAACCGTGGTGGCTATGGCCGATCGCCATAGATACCAATGGTGGCACTATGGGGCGAGGGGAATGACCGCGAGCGTCTCGGCTTGGATTCTGCTGTGGCCAATCGTGCGCCAAGAAAGCGTGCTCGCCGCCTTCTTGGCTTGGCTCACCGTGGCGGGGATATGGTCCGTTCTGTGGCTTGCTCTTATTCCTGACAAGCGGGATCAAAAATCCACAGGGGCCACGCTGTTTGTCGGAGCTGTCGGGCTAGCGCTCGTCGCGCCCTTGTCGGGCAGTATCCTGCTGGCTCAGTTTGGATCAGCACTGGCCGTAGTGCTGGCCGTGGCCCTTGTTTTCTCATTTCTGATCCGCGGTTCGCGTTGGGATTCGCCGAGTGCCGATGTGGGGGTGCTGATCCTGGGCGCCCTAATGGTGGATTTGCGCTTCTACGCGGGTGCTTCAACGGTCGTCATGGTATGGCTAGTCGTGTCGCTTGCCGCAGGAGCGGGTGTTGCCAGCATCCTTCAACACCGAGGCAGTTCCAGTCGATGGGCAGTGCTCACGCCAGGATTGATCAGCTCCCTGCCCATGGCCGTAGCCGGATGGATGGCTCTACAGACCTATTTGGTGAGTGGCGGCGGTTATTAGTGGACAGTTTTCAGGAAAACGAGGTGAAGTAATGTTACATGGCATCAATCATATAGCCCTGCCGGTTCGCAGTCTGGATGTCTCTGACCGCTTTTATCGCGGAATCCTGGGGTTGCGCGCCGTCGGCGAGCGGCCCGGCATGAAATTCTACACTGCGGGCTTGCACCACCACGATTTGGCCTTGATGGAAACTGGGGCGCTATTCCCGGTCTCCGGTTTCTCGCATTTTTGCCTCGACACGTGGAGGACGAACAAAGTCTGGCCGCGATTTATGCCTGCTGCCGGGCCGCCGGGCCGCCGGGGCGCGAATATTAGAGCCCGTGGACCATACAGTCATGCGGTCTTTTTACCTTGTCGATCCCGATGACCATATTGTGGAACTGGGGGTGGATGTCCCCAAATCCGAGTGGGGACCATGGCCGAATCCCTTTGGACGCGATGTGGCATATCCAAAACTCCTGTCGCTCGCTGATGGGCGGAAATTGTCCGGCTCAGCTCGCATTGGAAAATTAATATAATAAAATAAATAGTAAGTTACTTCGATGTCAAGGTGTCAATGAGTGACCTCAGTGACACCAGCGCGACCACTGGTTCACCCCAAGCAGCCTGTACAATGGCGCCATCCATCGCCATCGCGACCGTTTGGATAATAATCTCGCGGTCGGCTCTGCATGGGGTCAGCGTTGCCACCAGAGCCCGAACCTCACGCTTGTGCTCCCGAACTCTTACAACCACCGGATCCATCGTGCCACCAAGTTCTCCCAACACATTGATGAAAGTGCATCCTCGAAATTCAACACTCCCGAACCACTCCTGGAGAGCAAAGGTTTCGTGTAGGATGAGGGCGAGCTCGCCGCGACGATGCTTGCCGACCATCAGAGGAAAGCAGTAGATTGCAGGGAAGAAGTGGGTGTGGGCGGTAAAGACTGAAAGCGGTCATTCACAAAAGAAACCATGAGACCTCCGCTTACCTTCAAAGAAGAAGCGTGGCTTCAAAAAGCATAGGATCGCAGCGTTACTGTTGGTAAAGATTATTTTAGCATCGAATTCACAAAACATTGAGGATGTTTAAAGAATAACAAATTATGCGCAGCAATCATCGAGCCTGCTACAAAGCACGCTATCGATAAAACTGTTAAAATTATTGCGCCGAAATATTGTGTATCTATCCTTCTATCGCGCGTGCCATTATGCTGCGGGTTTAGAAAGCGGTTATATATTCCTAATTGAACCCCATAAGAAAGGGTGAAGGATATTGGAACCAGTGCGATTCCACAAATAAATAGATATATCGATGAACTAAATGCTGCACCCATTGTTCTCGCGCTATGGCTTGATCCGATATATGTTAGCAACGCGATTAGCCCTCCCCCATTGAGAAGCAGCAAAGCCTTGTAAAGCTCTACCGATATACTAATCAATGATTTATATGTCTCAATATGTTTCTGTGCATCTACTTCTTTCTGCATCATATAGTATTTACTCCTCAATTTTGTGACGGACATGATTGGAATTAAAGCCGGTCCATTAGTGGCAATATTATGCCTACATCATCCTGCAATTTAAGATAATACCTTCCCATAGATTATGCTTTTAATGCCGCCACGTCTTTTCGTGCGCGTGCTACAAGAACAGCATCTGAATTGCTTTGGAATGCGAGAACTGCATTCAGGAAATCGACGATTCTGCCAGCATCTTCATAACGGCGTGGAGCTTCATCTACGGCGATTCGCAAAAGAATTCCAAGAATCTGGCCTGCGAGTGGGATCATTCGTGCTATATCGGGATTTACTACAGCACCTGCGGCCGTCAGACCTCCAGCCAACAATCCAACAATATCGACATATTTTAACCGATCTGCCCTTTTTTCATAGTGACGCACTTCCCTGTTAAATGACCGGATAGCACTATCCAGTGACTCTTTATCAAGATTATCCTTGCTGATATTAAAAACAAAATCGCGCAAACGGCGGATCGTTACCGAAGAGAACTCTTCCGCAAAATCTAGAACGGGAACGTCATTATCAATGGCCAAAATATCTTCCACCGCTGTCAATGCAAGTGGCGGTACGGTGCTAACGTTAAGGTTTTTTATCGGAGAATATACACTTGCTACGAAGTCACAATAGGCGGTTTCATCATAGTTGTGGCCTTCGGATTTAAAGGGGAACGCATGTGATCCCAATGCGGCAGCCCAACTTACTTTTAGTCCAGCGCTCCAGAACTCCAGTCGCAAATCTCGGCCTGTCACCCCTTCAAATAGTGTCGCAGAAAGGCCCCCAACTCCTAAAGTGGTGATACCCATTGCACCGCGTGACTGGACTAGCCATTCAGTCTGAGCCCATGCCGAGGATAGATACTTAAGTGAAGCAACAAGCTGCTTTTCTTTATCAGCTGTTACTAGCTTTCCAGAATTGGCAAGAAGTGTATGAACTAGCAAGTAGCGATCGGATGGTCCCAGTGGTGGATGCAATAACGGAATACGCCGCCGAGCGTCAACGATGGTTGCTGCGGCAAGTCGGCGTGAGAACAACAGCCCGTGCGGAGCATTGTCCGCCAGATTGCTGAGCCAATCTGGACGGTATCGATCCAATGGCTGTGGCAGAACGATCTTGAGTCGTCCAATTTCGACCAACTTGCGAAGTTCCGTTGGGGTTACTCCCATGGCTTCACAAGCCTGCGGAAACTGTTCAGCTATCGGGAGGGCAAGATGGACAGTATCGTAGATAGACAAATATGTCCGAATATTGTGTGGGGGCAATGCCGTAGCTTCTACAAAACAGCTTGTATGCTTAGAGGATTGCCACGTTTCAGGCAATAGACTATTAGGATCCATATGTGGAGCGGCTAGAACCTGATCTCTGTTGTCGATCCAGAAATCCTCGTCCTCTTCTAACAACAACCGCAATGAGGAGCCAATACGTGTTGGCAGGCGACGACTAGGGAGAAGATCTAGATCCCCTTGTCTTCCAAGATTTCGAAAGTCATCTTTCTCACTATCCCAGATAGGATCTGTATCGAAGCGGAGTGTTCCGTAGCCAACTGATAAAAATGCTTTATGGGCCTCCTCTTTTTGAGACAAATCCAGGCACTCCTTCGTGACAAGCACAACATTGCCGTCGGAAAAGCGAATCGTGAAAGGAGGAAAAGTTTTCGGTAGGATAAGTCCCATGTCGACAAGAATATCGCGTCGATTTCGCGGTGCACCGATCAATGCTGCACGATCCTCTGCCGTTCTTTCTGGCACCCTTTCTGCCCCTGGCGGACATGAGATAACCATCTCAATTCTGGCACCAATCACACAGCAGTTATTATTAAACCAAGTTGCGAGATCGCTTCCATCAGCTGCTTTGGCCGTTTCCAAGTTAGGACAGACTATAAAGTGATACCAATCAATTCTCCACAAACCCTCATATGCTACATGAGGCTGCTGAAGTAAAAGTTGCTCATAAGACCAGCGCGCATAACGATCGTCATAGTCCATGGTGGATACCCTACGCTGCATACATAAGATGAAAATACTCTTCTCAAAGAGCGCCTATTTCCCAGCAGTATACGACTGAGAATAATATTTGTATGTGACGTGGAAGGCAAAGACCGCTATCGCTGCCTTGGCGCCGTTTGGGGACATGCGCCCGGGCTGATAATTCATTATCAGCGAACAACACCAGATATTTGTGCCGCCAATTCCGGCAGCGCCGTCTTTATGGTATCCCAAACCACGTCGAGA
>JAPTWR010000038.1 GCA_028065135.1 Acidithiobacillus sp. | reverse complement strand
AGCTACAACTGCATGCCGTAGGTTAGTTTTTTATAAGCATAGAAATATTTAAAAGGACTGAAGTTTCACCGATTTTCATGAGGAATAGGTCGCCGCATGCTACGCCACCATACGCATGAGCATCTGAGTGAATGATTTATGAGGGGGTTGGCAGAGATGGGGCCAAAGTCCCAGAAAATGATCGGAGAGAGCTTCATCTGTAATCAGTTTGCGGACATCGGAGAAGGCAAAACTGGTCCGTCCCTTGACGATATGGCGGCGCTTGGGGTCGGCCGTGATCCGGTCGGCGTAAATCCAGGTCAGGGTCGTGGCGAGCAGGCAGAAATGGAGGTGGTTGGTGACGGCATCAGCGGTCCGGTTCTGGCTGCGGGCGCTCCCGATTTCCTGTTTGATTTCTTTGAAGCCGGCCTCGATTTTCCAGCGGGCACCATAGTATTCGATGATCTGGGTGACAGAGAGCGTCAGATCTGTCGTGAAGAACGCCACCCACTGGGTTTTGCGAAAGACCCAGACCACCCGTACCGGGCAGCGCAGGGTTTTGAGCAGGCAGACTTGATCATAGGCGCGTATCTCCCGCGCTTTGCCATAAAGCTGGGCTGTGTACTTTTGCGCCTGCGCCCGCAAAGACGTCGCCAGCTCGGTCACTGAACCGCAACGATCCCCATATTTGCGGGGCCGACCCTTGGCGGTCCGGGCCGCATCCGCTGGCTCTGCATATAGGACCGTACTACTGCGCAAGCGGGACAACAGGTGGATGGATGGTTCCGCTGCATTCAGGGGTTTCCACAGGCCATTGTTCCCGAACCAGCTGTCGCAGACGATCAGAGGAGAGTGGCAGCTGAAATGGGTAGCCACCGGCAGGATCATGGCCGCAGCCTGGGCCATTTTTGACTGAAAGACCGGCACCCGTCCATGACGGCGGACGTTGATCTTGCCGGCCGCAATGTCCTTCTGCCGATGGTAGAAGCGACAGCCCAGCGGCAGACAGGCCCAGCGGCCTTTGATGGGCTTGAGCAGGCCGAGCATGACGATATTCTGTGCCCAGGGATAAGTGGGATGATTCACCTTGGCGGTATGATCGAAGAAAAAGCCGCAGCCGAAGATCCGCTTGCCGGTTTTGTCGTTGAGGGTGTCATCAAGGGCCAGGATCAGTCGCCCATCGACCAGCGGGGACGGAATCAGATTCCAGGCAATCGGCCAGAGGCGATCCCAGGCCAGTTGGGTGGAGGCCATGAAGAGGTAGAAACGGCGGGGGTTCACATCCAGACCAAAGAGGGTCTGCAAGGAGCGCAGCAGATTGCTGCTCATGGAGGAGGTGAAGGGCACCACGATAGCCAACAGGATGAAGGGGAACCAGTGAGCCCGTTCGCGCCCTAATCGCGAATCCGAAAATGCCGATTGGAAAGGGAGGAGTAAATCGCGTAGCATGGACATCGAACAGGGCCTCTTGCTTTTATAATCAGAGCGTTAACGATCACTCATTATATCACGGAAGGCGGTTCTGTTAACCTTTATCTAACTGATTCACAAGAAATAAAACAAAAAAACAGGGTAACCAAATAGCGCGTCAATCAGTATAATTCATAGATAAATCACAATATTTAATGACCGATATTTTTGTTAACCATGCCGATTTTCCTCGCGGAAAAACGGTGAAACTTCAGACTTAAAGAGGGTAAACCTAAAAAGAGAGGCGTTAATTTGATGTCATTTATCATGTAGACTATAATGTGTAGATATAGAAACAGATTCAGGTACAATCCAGATTTGACTTATAACTTTAAAAAACAAAGAAACTCATCACCTTCAACAAGATGAACGCTATGGTAAAAACGAAGATTTCTCTGTTGGGGTAGGGTGGGGGATGTGTGTCGAGGAGCAGCATTTCTTTGCCTGGTTGGATGCCGATGCGGAGGATAATACCAGTGGCATAGACGATTGGTTGACTCAGCTTGAGGGCAACGCGGTGCTGGCGGATTTCTTCCGCGCTATGCGCAGATCCCGATTCGACGGAGCGACAACCGTTATAGACAAGCATCTTCTGTATGAGAAGGTGGTCTCTATTAGGCTTAAAATGAAAGCGCTAGAACTAATGGATGTAAAAAAGGTGTAGCATACGAATTTTCTATTGGGTAGCATTTTCTGCCAGAGTGAGTTTTAAGGAGATGCACGAAAAATCAGATCGACTGGTCGCACGAGATATGGAGCGCATACTCATCTGTCTCCGTGAAAAACCTATGTCCTGTCTGGAAATCGCGTTTACCCTGCGCCTGACAAGATCGCGTATCCGATCGCTTCTTAAACTACTCGCTGACCAGCAACGCATTCATGCGCCTACCGTCACTGTGGAAAGCAATACGGAGCCTCTGAATAATCTGATTTTTCTCTGGGGAACTAAGCAGACAGAGCCCGATCAACCTGAAAGTGACCTGTCAGAACCGGTCAACCTTTCCTGAAATTTTTGACAGATCGACCACAGTTCTCATTCTTCGGCTCATCGGCTCGCTGCTCCTTGGTGTCAGATGCTGCAAATGGTCAGGGCAGAGACAACTCCGGGCTTCCCAAACAAAGAACGTACGCATACCCCACAAGGCTGTGAATAACCAGGTTGTTCAGATCGGTGCAGGAACAACTATTCGGTAAGCTGTTCCGAATCCTTACCCGTGCAGGCCCAGACGTTCACGACATCACCCCGCTCACTGGTCTTGTACGAAGATCTATAAATCAATCCTTGTTCGCGCAGCTCCACGAGCACTCTATTCACCCGGATGACTGTCAGTCGTAAAGCACGGATGATCTCGCCAGTCGTGGCCGGGCCTTTTTGCAGATACGCGATAACCCTCTGCATGTCCTGAGCCATTAGCGGGTATTGAATGTTGGTTATCTGAGGCGCGTTCATCTGCGTAAAATTACCAGAAAAGGACCAAAACAGCACGCGATCCATCCGTAGGTGTCATTTCATAACCGACGACACGCGCATGTGGTCGGCGAAAATTTTACGAAACCTCTCCTGTTTCCCACCAACTATTTCAGGGAAGAGAAGCGATTGCAAACCCTACCCGTCGAGGGGCTTGGAAATTTCCTACGATACGTTTTATGGCTAGATGCAAAGCGCCCGAATTTTGCAGGGATCCCCATAATGGGTTGAAACGGTGTATTACTGGCTTGGCAAACACCCTAAAAATCTCTATCTTTACCCGAATCGGGGTGGAGTGCTTCAGATGACCGTATTATCCAAGAAAGCCCCAGGTGCATAACCTGTCACCCCGACCAATCAAACAAAAGCGGAACGCTCTGCCTGGGCGTTCCGATTTGCGCTCTGGGGCCGCTAAGTACCCTGACTTTTCCAGCCTGTCGGTTAGGTTGCGCTTCCCGCACGACAGCACTGCACGTTAGTCTGCGAGCGCATGCAGTCGGTGGTCATCCAACACCGGGTAACGGCATAGTTAAATCAACTGGCCTTCGAGGCGGTCTTAGTGGCAGCAGCCGTTGACGCAGCCGTTGCACTTTTGGTCGCGGCGGCACTGGTGGTTTTCTGGATCTTTTTGGCACTGGAAACTGTCGGAGCCGCAGCGGAGGTGGTCGTTGAAGTGTCCGCAGAGGTTGTTTTGGCTGCCGGAGCGGTTGATGTAGTGGAGGAAGTACTGGCCGCACTACTCACCGGTGCTGTCGGGGTTTCTTTCTTGGCACAGGCGGCAGCAAAACACACCACGCCCGCCATAACGGCAACACGAATGAAAGATGAAGATTGCAGAGATCTGAGTGACATGATGCAGCTCCTTCTTGAATGTGAGACGCCCAGATTAAATCAGGCAGAATCCGCCGTAAACCTTTAACCTTCCGAAGACCATCATAATATCTAATCACATGCAGGTTTCTTAATGTAAAACTGAAAAACGGTTGTGGCTAGGCGAAGCCGCAATCTCCTGCCGCGTCGCTCAATCTTCGTGCATCGATATTCAGTGGCGTAGTCGCTCATTTTTGTCGATCATGGTCTTTAACGTCTCCGGGATGAACTATTACGGGTATTTTTGTGCTTCACCCGTAGAGTAAACCTCCATCAGCCAAGAACACCTAATTCTACCGAATGGATAATGTCAGTTCAGCGGAGGGCGGGTACCCAATTTGGATTGATGGGGCTGACAGCTTTCGCTCAATCTGGTCCGATATGGAAACTTTAAGTAGGCAAGGGTTGATCTGTTAACGGTATTAGTTCAGTATTTTTCAGGGAGAAATTCCACAGCCCGCCCGTGAATAGCCGCGCCCTAGTGAACGGTCACCTAAAACCATTGTAAAATATGGTCGATGTTTTACAATATGCATAAGGAGAAATGTTTTAAATTTATAAAAAACCTATTTCTGGCATTATCTGCTGGAATTTTCTCCAATGAAACCATGGCTAGGGAAAATATTTATATGGTTATATTTCTAGGGCTAATTTATGTTGTGCTTTCCATAATTGCATCAATACAAGTTGTTCTGAACAAGCGTAACCCCTTGGCCGCTGTATTATGGTTGGTCATTATATGGCTGGTTCCCTATCTAGGGGTTTTCTTTTATTTTATGTTAGGGATCAATCGCGTCAAACGCAAAGCAGTTGGAATGCGGAAGGGATTCCACCGATACAACCATCCCACTTTGGAAAAGTTCATTGTAACCGAAGGTCAACTAGATGATCATAAAATCTCTTCGCATTACATTCCTCTGGCAAAGTCCATTCATAGGCTTGCAGAACAAAGCCTGATTGATGGAAACGAGATTGAGCCATTATTTACTGGTAATACGGCCTATAATGCCATGTTGGAAGCCATTGCTAATTCAAAAAAATCTATCGTGCTGATGACCTATATTTTTCATGCTGATGGCATTGGATTGAAATTTATTTCTGAATTGCGTCAAGCCCGCGCTCGTGGCGTTGCAATTCGCGTGCTACTGGATGGAGTGATGGCACATCTTACCCGTCCATCTATTGTTCATGCACTCCGTAATGCAGATATTCCTTTTGCATTGTTCAACTCACCATTGTTGGCTCGCCAGTTTATTTTCCTAAATTTACGGAGTCACAGGAAGATCTGTGTTGTAGATGGTCGCATCGGATTTACTGGAGGATTCAATATACATCGCGATTATTGGTCGTCCAACCCGGATGAAGCAGTGCACCAGGACACGCATTTTCGGGTTACTGGACCAATAGTGGCGCAACTGTCCACGGTGTTTGTGAATGAGTGGCTTTACAGCTCCGGGGAGACGTTGCGAGGCGAACCATGGTTTTTAGAGAAAGATGAAATCCCGCATGAAGGGAGAGTGCTGGCGCGTGGCATTGCTGCTGGACCGAATGAACAGCAGGAACGCTTGCGAGGTTCCTATCTCACAGCGCTGAACGTGGCGCAAAAATCGGTCAAAATCATGTCACCATATTTCATCCCTGATGAGGTGTTGATTGCAGCGATTGGTGATGCTATTAATCGTCAAGTTGCAGTGGACATTTTTATCCCCAGAAACAACAGTAAAATATTATTAGCAGCCACTATGGGAACCATCAACGAGATCCTTGAGCATGGCGCACGCCTATGGTTATGTCCTCCACCTTTTAACCATTCTAAGCTGATGATAGTGGATGATCAATGGTTATTAATGGGTTCTGGTAACTGGGATGAACGCAGTCTTCGGCTTAATTTTGAATTCAATGTTGAATGCTATAATGCGCTGCTCGTCCATAAAATAAATACGTTATTCCGCACGCATCAAAATTCCGCAACACAGTTTACTTATGCCGAATACTTGAAACGGCCATTTCACCATCGGCTAGTTGATGGTTGCACACGCATATTTTCCCCATTCTTATGATGCATTTTATTACAATGAGACAAACATATCCTTTCACTATTAGGCTGATTGCTATGCATCACAGGCCGAATAAAAGGTAGCACCATGGCCTCAATAGGCTAGACAAAAAATCCTTCGTGCGAACAAGGAGACATCCATATAAAGAAATCATCCCGGATACCACCACAGGCGGGATCAATGCCAATAAGCGCTTAGGGAATGGATGGATGGCTGAAGCTATACTCGCCATCGTTTGCCTGAGATTGACCACCTCAGATTTTTTAACGGGGACCGCTGGGCAGCTAATCACCCGGTCGATACGGATTTCATGGGGCAATCAGCGGCGAATTGTTAGGCACGATGTGTAGCGTGAATGGGTGTATGGCTTGAAAAAATTCAATAAATCAAGAAATTAGGGGAGGGTAACTTCAAGTGGGTTATTTGGAATGGGCTGCGTCGGAAGATAAGGTGCAACGATCTTCCAGCGCCACAATAGGTTGTCTGACCATTTTTTGGGGAAACACGGAGCGGTTGCGTTATACTCCGGTCAATGTCTTTCGATGAAAAGGAACTTGATTTTGAGTCTATGGCGAATTTGGTGCGATGGCTCTTGTGGCCCTACCAACCCCGGCCCCTGTGCCTGGGGTTCGGTCATTGAATCTCCCGATGGAGTACGTACGGAGCATTGTGGCTTTATCCAGAAACAGGGGACCAACAATATCGCGGAACTCACTGCCGCCATTGAATCTTTGCGCAAGGTTCCCGAAGGCGCTGAAGTCATCCTTTGCTCCGACAGCCAGTATGTCCTGAAAGGCCTGAATGAATGGATGCCCGGCTGGATCAAAAAGGGCTGGAAAACCGCCGCAGGAAAACCGGTCTTGAACCAGGCACTCTGGCAGCAGCTCTATGCCTTGTATAGCGCCCGTAAAGTCCAAGTGGAGTGGGTTCGTGGACACAATGGGCATCCAGAAAACGAACTGGCCGACCAACTGGCAAATCGGGGATTGAGCATGGGGTAACCCATCGAAAAAGGCACCTGACCCATAGCGCAGGGTGGCTTATCCCGAAAGCTCTATAACCTACAGAGAGACCATGAAAAAACGTAGTGGAAGAATTAACGCCATCCTCGGAGAAATCATGCCCATCGCACATGCCGTGGGGAATCCGATGTCGTTGGATACTGACCTGAGTCGCATTCAGACCATACTGTATAATCTCTTATGCGAACGTGATGAAGAAGCTTTTCAGGCCGTTCTGGAAACCTTCCGCGCAGAAGGATTGGTCGATCTGTGGCAGTTTTTCTGGAATCAAGCCACGGAAATGGCCTGTGCCAAGTCCTATGAAAATGGTTTTCGGAGTCTCCTGATGGCCGTGCCTTTCCTGGCAAATTGGTCTGGAGAATGCAACGCGACCGACCGCAAAACGCTGACCAAGGTGTTGACGCAACACCAATTGATTCCGCCACGGGGCAAGCTGCAATGGCTGCTGCAACCCCAATCGATTTATCACTTGCGCGCCACCAGTCCCCTGCAGTTATGGATAATGAATACGCCCGGAGCGAACGCCCCTTATCCTTGGAATTACAACCGGATGACGGTTCCAGGCATGTACCTGCTGGTAGGCCGATTGGAGTTTCCCGAACAGAATACGCCCCAATGGCCCGATCCTGAACAGCTCGCCCGCGATCAACGTGAAGCCTTGGGATGGCCAGAAGGTTCGCTGGACGCTTGCGCGCTCTTACATTTCTTTCTGGAAATCGGTCAGGATGAACCGGAAACCGAAGAGGATCACCTGCTGGAAATCAGCTTTACGGTCTTGGGCGCCCTCAAAAAACAGCTCGAAGAAGAACAGCTTTCTGCAGAAGACTGCACGGTTTGTGTGGAGGCCAGAAGCGATAATCACTTAACCGTGACGCTTCAGCCCAAGTATCACCGTAAAGCGCTGCTGTGCAATGTCGAGTATAACGCCACCCGCATTCATCGCCTGGCACTCATGCACAAGATCGAACAGGTTTTGACGGATTACGGGTTTTCTGTAGAAGCAGGCGCGTCTTTGCTTTCACAGCCGACACGCCTGCATTAAACGGAAAGGAAGTATCTGATGATCAAATCATGTTTAATATAATCACCGAACTGCTGCATTCCCGATGGAAACGGAATCAGGCCCATTAACGCCCACCCAGAGAGAACAAAACCATGAGCATCTTGCAAGAATTGGAAGTCGCCAAGAAAGCCAAAGAAGCCGCTGATAAACGGGTAGAGGATCTTCTCAAACAAGCCAAGGACGAAGGATTGGCAGAAATACGCCGGATCGTTGAGGACTTGGGATTGACGGCCAAGGACCTCCTGAAGCTGGTTCCTTCTGAGCCACAGAAAACGCGTCGCGTGCGCAAGTCCCCAGCCTTTTGGTATCAGCATCCAACGGATCCCAATCTGGTCTGGAAAGGGGCCGGACCCAAACCTGCCTGGTTCAAGGATTTGAGTGAAGAAGCCCAACAAGCCTGCAAAATAGTGGCGGGTTGAATCGATGAAAGCCTCTACTGGCAGTAACGTGGCCTCTCCGCAAGCGCTCGCCATCACCGCACTAGCAACGCGCTATCTGTTGGACAATGAATTTTCTGTGGAACCCCAATTGGGAGAAGCCGTGGACGCATTACTCGTCGAAGAGGATGAAGAAACCCTGCAAACCATCTCCCTGCTGCTGTATGAAAAAGATCCGGAAGCCTCTGAGGATTTCTGGGATTATGCGCGGGAACGGGCAGAAATGTTCC
>JAPTWR010000201.1 GCA_028065135.1 Acidithiobacillus sp. | reverse complement strand
ATCCACCTTGCGTACCGGCTCCCACCAGGACGCCTCGTAGTCTACGCCGTCCGCCCGGACATATCCGTGGCTCTGACTCCACGGATGCCACATGGACACCGGCATCGGGAATGCGGAAATGAACAGCAGCCGCCCGTCTCTTCCCCCTTTGACCCTCCATTCGGCGCTCTTCCCTTTCCTGTCCACCCCAACACCACCAGATCCATGCACTGCCTCGATGCCGTCCGCCAGCAGATCCCGCCCGACCGGAACGGATGCCCCGACCAGCCAGGTCTGGCCATTGGGTACGGCCTGCCGGACTTCCTCCGCATTGCCCGCCCACCAGGTCGTCAGCGTTTCCGGCAACAGCACCACCGTATGATGCCCCGCTTTGACCTGTGTCTGGCGTATCCATTCTTGATTCCGGTTCATGTCCGCCATGATATTCCCCGCGATAGGCCCCAGATGCAGGTTCATCCCGGTCCAGCCCTTCGGTACCACTGCCGGATTGACGGCGGTAAAGACATTAAGCATCAAGGCCATGCCTGCCAGAAACCCGAGCGTGCCTGCACAGACATGCCGCCATTTCAGATCCATCGGAAGACCTTGCGTCATCCACCGGACGGACAGGTAGACGCCCGTCAGCAACATAAGCAGCCCCACCCATGACGCCCCCGGAAACAATACCCCGGCGCTGGCCAATGGTGACAGCCAGTCAAAAAGTCCCAGAGGCGGCAAGGCGTCCACCATCAGCGCGGCGACCACCTTCCATGGCCGGTCGGCGAAGGCCCACCCGGCCGCCAGCAGCGCAGAACTGGCGAGCCAGAGAAATATCCCCTCTAGCACATGCCCAGGCCCGAAGAACACGCTGGCTCCGCCAGGCAGTACATAGCTGCCCGCCAGATAGTAGGCCAGTGCCATCCCATACCGGTCCCGTCTGTTTCCGCCGAGAACCACCAGCGGTATAAGGATCAGAGTAAGAATAGGCCCCCAATGCCCGTATTGCCAGGATACCCCCAGTAGCGCGGCGAGGACCGCCCGTGTGGCTACGGACGTGACGGCCCCGCTTCGTGAGGTGGCGGCGAGGGTGCGGGGAAGAAGCATAGCCCTGTTCATAAATCGCCCTGCTGCTGGAGTTGGTTTTGCCGCTTTTTCGGCTTCGGCGGGTGACACGCGATCCCGCCGCCGTTGAGATAGATGGGCTTGCCCTGCGCCCGGCAAAGCTCGGCGGCATGCACAGCCTGCGCATACCCGTCATGGCTCGCATACCACCAGCCTGTGCTTGCCAGCGCGGCGATGATCAGCAGCACATAAAGCAGATGATGGTCCTTGAGCTTCTGGACGGCCCACAGGGCTAAATGATTGGTGGCCTTTTCATGAATCGCCACAGACTTCGCCACTGAGCCATTGATCGCGTTCAGCGATTTCATGGTCTCGTCATGCACGAATTTCAAGCTGTCCACCTGCGCCCGGGTGTCCTGCAGCAGCTTGATATTGGCCGCCAGCGTCTGGCTGTCGATGGTCCTGCCCAGATTGTTGACGGATTCGATGGCCTTGCCCAACTCCGCCAATTGAATCATCGCCGCCGGATCCGGCTTGCCGACCGTCTGGTTGGCGATGAACCACCACATGGGGTCGTCGTCGTGCATCCTGAGTTTATCCATCATCAACTGCGCGTCCCGCCGTTCCTCGTCTGTCGGCTTGCGGCGGCCACGGCCCAGCATGGTGTCAAAGGCTTCGTTTCTCTGGTGTTCCTGCGTTTCCTGTTCCATGTTCCCGATCCTCCCTTATAGCGTCTCTATGACGTTCCACTCATC
This sequence comes from Acidithiobacillus sp., assembly GCA_028065135.1. The sequence continues at coordinate 37,379 of JAPTWR010000201.1, read as the reverse complement.
CAGTTCTGACCCCGCGAAAAGCGCCAGGCCGACCCGCCACAAGCCCATCCACGAACCATCGGCCAGAGCCTTTTCATTGGCGACATTGAACGGCATATTGGGGATGACCATATCCATGGCCGCCTGCGCATACTGGTTGCAAAAGAGCATGTACAGGTCCAGCCAGCGACCATGCTCCACCAGCGCCCGCCGCAGACCTGAATTCCACCACTCCACATAGTTGTTCCACCGGGAGAACTTGCTGTTGCGGATGACCGCTCCCCGATTCCGGTAGATCTCCGGCATCACATCCACCCGGTCGGCCAGCAGCCCCAGGCTCATGGCCTGGCGGGTGAGTATCCAGATGGGGATGGTGTTGATGGCCGCAAGAATCTCCGGCTTGAGCCAGTCGCGCAGGAGATCACTGCTTTGCACAGCCGGAAGATCGATGATGACGCGCACCGGCGTGGTTTCCGCCGCCGCTCGCGCCAGTTCCACGATCCGCTCGTAGGCCTTGGCTCCCGCTTCCGTGCCGAAGCGCCCGGTATGCACCGTGGCCTCGCCGCGCCCATGCCACATCTGGTAGCCGGTCTTTGTCTCGGGATCGTTGCAGGCATCCCAGACGTACACCCGCGCCTTGGGAAGTCGCCCATGCGAGAGCTTTTCATCCCGATAACCCCGGATATACATGTCCGCCAGCGTCCGAACGGCAATGGATCGCCCGCAACCGGGCATGCCCCCATCCACCAGAAAGGTCTTGATGTCAGTCGTCGTCATGGCCGTCACCATTCGGAAACAATAGTGGTTCCAGCACGCTCGCCGCATCATTCAGCCAGTGCTTGATCGAGACACGGGCATACAAAGTCAGGCCAATATCCGTGCGGCTGACGGCATCGCTGAGGTGCCCTGTGGTCTTTTCCAGCGCCTGCATGACAAACTGCGGTTCAAGCTTGGGGAATACCGACTCCCCTCCGCGATAGTCAGGACGTGCTGGGTCTTTTTCCCAGGGGAACGCGCTCTGGTCTCCCTGGAATACGGGATACAGCACCATGCGGTCTTTTTCATTCACGAAGGACATCAGCCCGTTTTTCAGGGACTCCGCCAGAGACCCCGCGCACTCGTCCTTGGTGCCGAGCGCGTAAGTGGCGGCCATGCGCACGTCCATCATGGCGCAGACCTCGCTGAACATGCCCGCCAGTTCGTCCAGCGTGTCGCCGGCGGCGGCCGGACAATTGATCACGATGAACGGACTGTCCGACTTCTCCACCAGTTCGGCCAACTGGTTCATCGCCACGCTGGCGGCGCCAGCATAATTGATCTGCATGGCATGCACGTCCACACCCGGCGTTTCGGCATAGCGGTTATACAGGTCCGGGGTTTTGGCGTCCCCATCGATGATGGCGCAGTGACCCGCGCGATCCACGATCCGGCTGACCATTACCGCGGCTATCGTGGACTTCCCGACCCCGCCTTTGTCTCCATGACTGAATATGACGGTTTTCATGGTATTGCTCCTATTTGGCTGTTCACGTTTTCACTGTCTATAGGGCATACGGGAACCTGATGCGGATCACACGGTGATATGTTTCATGACGCTTTCTTCTGACCGGGCCGGACGTCCCGGTCGTAAGCCTGTATCTGCCCTTTTCTGATATACATTTGCCGCAGATCCTCCAGTTCCAACACGGCAGACAGCGGCACCTTGTGAAACTCCAGCAGCCCCTCTTCGGCCAGGTATGGCAGGCATTCCGCCAGAATGGTCGGCGGCACGTCGAAATAACCGACGCCATCCCACACCCCCGGATACTTGCCGATGATCGGGTTCGGATTGAAGCGCCCAAAGGCATTGCCGGGTGTAACGTCATCCAGTCCGTTCAGACTCTTGTCGAACTCCCGCCCGAACAGGTCGGGTCGCACCGTCTTGAGGGAGATTTTTTTCTTTTCTTTGAGGTTGTACTCCGGCGCCCATATCTTGCTCGGCTTTGGCAGCGTGCCGGGGAGCGCGCGGACATAATCCGAGCAATTCCCATCTGGATCCGAGTATGCAACCGAAAACACCTTTCCTTTCTTCCCCCCATCCCCGCCACCACCGGACGCCGCGGGAACCATCGCCGTTGCGGGGACCACCATCCCAGCCTGGGTTGAGGGTGAGGGTGGCTTTGGGGCTGCATCTGGGATTTTCCGCATGGCGATCTCCTGCCGCTCCGCCGCCATCTCAAAAGCAATTTTGACGACCTCGAATGCCGTGGACCGGTGAAACCCGCCACGAATAAGGCTTTGTACATACTCCGACCGGTCCATGGTGACATCCAGAACGGTATCGGCCATATCTTTCGCCGCAATGCGGATAGCCCGTTTTGCATAGAGCGTGTCTTCCAGAACGGCCCCGGCGCCGATCCGCTTCCATTCCTCCTTGAGTTTCTGGATATCCGCATAGCTGTAGGTTTTCGCCGATCCCGGATTGCCGGGCTTGCCGCGTCTTTTGGGTTGCGAATCGGACAGGCTCTTATCGGGAACCGTGTTTGAATTACTAGCAGCGGCTGCCTTGTTTGGCGTGTTGTCAGGGTTCAGGTTCATGGCGAAGCTCCTATTCAAAAGCCTGAAGTGGAGTAGGTCTGCCTTTTATCCGGACGCCGGGAACCTGATACGGATTTTTCCATCAATTATTGCGCTACCTTATACTCACCTTATACTTACCTTGTACTTTGCAGGAACGTACCACACACATAGCTGGTCCCACCTTGCGCCATCAGAACACACCTGTTCGCTTCCTTGACCCACCATGGCATCACCTTGACTTTTCTTGAGCCACCTTGAATTACCTTGGCTTAACAGGACATACCAGAACCTACCAGGACAAAATGCGGCCGCCGTTTCGCGGATTGTTGGGCAGGGTAGGGGCAGGTAGGACCCGGCCCGCTAACGCGGACCAGTTCCTACAGCCCTCCCTGCTCAGGGCAAGCCCCGAGACCCCATCCTGCTTCGCGCTTCGCTTGTCGCAGTCCTCAGCATCCAGTGATATCATTTATCGGGTATGATTTGGGGGAGGATATTCGTCGGTTTCCAGCGTACACTTGCCGCCGCGCCCTCCGAGACCTGTGGCGCAAGATGCACAAAAGCCTGGGTTCCAAACGCAAGGAACTCGCGCCGGAGCTTATCTGGGAGATCGCCCGTGCTTTCAGCAACTTCATGGAGGTGGATGACCGTGGTGTTGAAAAGGACGGTAAGGAAAAGGAGCGTGTGATGCTCTACGAAGGCATCCCCACGCATCAGGTTCCAGCCGGGAACCGTGTCAAAGTCGTGCCCTTCGCCAAGATCCTCGCCAACCACGAGTTCGGCTATCGCACTATTACCATCGAGCGCCTCCCACGCACAAGCAGGGCAATGTCGTGCTTGGAACCAAGGGGCAAGCAGAAGGGCAAGCCGCAGGCCGACATCAAGCTGCACGACACCGAAAACGTGCCGATGGGCGGAGATGTGCAGACATACCTCCAGTGCGAAGTGCTGCCCCACGGCCTCGACGCCTGGATCGACGAGACCAAGCGCGACAAAAAAAGTACGGACAAATTGGCACCATCGGCCACGATATCCCGTTCAACCGGCATTTCTACTTCTACGAGCTGCCGCGCCCGCTGGATGAAATCGGCACAGGTCTTTCTGGCCGATATCCAGGGGATGATCAGGGAAATGTCGGCGTGAGCGAAATCTCCATTTTCAGTCCGCTGAAGGATAAGCTGCGCCAACGGAAGCCTCTCTGGGCAATTTCCGTCAAAGAGTTGCTGAATCTGGACAGTCTTACGAGGAAACACATTGGCGTGGGGTTTCCAAACAAGCAACCAAGGACGACATGTGGACACAAAAATAGAGCGGATCCCTAAAATCCCACAAGGACTGCGTGACGCCGCGCAACAAGGCGTTTTGATCCCTTTCGTGGGTGCGGGGGCGTCACGCCTTGCGGGCAGTCCTGGATGGGATGGTTTCGCGGATGGCGCCCTGTGCCAACTCATCGGCCGTGGTCGGCTTAGCTATGCGGAAGTTGAACAACTCCGTGGCCTATCCCCACGCGTGAAACTTTCTTTGGCTCGCGCCTTCGCGGAAAGATTCAATCAGGATATAAAATACTCTGAGTTATTGCGTAATAATAGTCATCAAAAAGAAATAGGAGACCGTTTGTACACGGCGTTAGCGAGGCTGGGAAAAACATTCGTAACGACGAATTATGACGAGTGGCTTGACGACATGATCATCCCGAATGTAACGGGTGTCACCCGAGTGGTAGGCCAATCTCAAAGCACAACCGCTCCGGAAGCGATGCGCGTGGTTTATAAAGCGGCAGAGCTTACCTATGCGAACTTAGATTGCCCATATACTGTGATCCATCTGCACGGCTCCGTAAAAGATCCAGATAATATGATTCTGACTACGGGAGATTATGTACGCCATTACGCTAACGATCGTAACCGTGAGGAAAACCAGGTTCTGACATTCTTGAACAATCTCTTCACGAGAAGGACTGTATTGTTCGTTGGGTATGGTTTGGAGGAGCATGAACTCCTTGAACAGATTATTATAAAGGAGCGTCCGGCGTCCGGAATTGATGGAATTTCGGTTCAGCATTACCTTCTACAGGGATTCTTTTCGCACGAGCTGAAGTTGATGGAGCATTTGAGCAGCTACTACATGAATGAATGTGGGATTGAACTTCTCCCATTTCTGCGCGATGACAAGGATCATGAACAGCTTGTGGACGTCTTGGAGAACTTTGCCGAACAGACTCCTGCGTCTAGCCCTATGGTGTTGCAGGAACTGATTGACATGGAGCATCTTCTGCAATGAATAGCCTCTCCGCCAATGAGAGAGATTTCTTGAATCTCATGAACAAGAGTACCGAGTACGCGCGCCGTGGATTTCAGCTAATTCTTGAAAAGAGAAAGCATAATTTTGACGATCTCTTCGACGCACTTGCTGAAAGGGGATTTTTCAATCCTGAACATAATCCTGCGCCAGAAAGGGTCGATGATGAAGGCCATTTCAGAATTCCCTATTGGGATGCGTTAGATTATTTGGTGGCTGTCGCCAAAAAATCTGGCGAGCACAACAACCCTGTTCTCGGCGAAAAAGTGATGATTGTCGTAAGGGATGTCAGCCAGACGCGCGACGAAGATGGCTCCCTGCGTGACAATTATTATACGTATCATCGGTTCGCCACCATCCTTGGGTTAGTACCACTGTCTGTCGTTTCGGAAGAAGATCTAGACCTTATTCCTAATTGGCTTCAAGGTAGGTTTGAAAGGGGCCTCGTCGGCCATGAGCTGGGCCAAGGCGTCTTCCCGCGCATGCTTTCAGATGGCCAACCTGAAAATTGGCGGAAAGCGTACCGCATCCTCTACCATTGCACTGCGGTGCGATGGATTGACACCCCAGGCCTTAGCGGGAGCCGGAAAGAGCCTGTCACACTTATTGAGGATCACTGGCTTAAGGATATGATCGGCGCCAGGGCAACCTCATTGGGGGAGAAAATCGGAAGAGACGCTTGTGATCTCTTTGTGGATCGGCTTCGCGAGATTTTTGATCCCGAAAGACGCGGCGTTCCAAGCTGGGTCCTGCGTCCAGCTATTGAGGAAAATTCACAAAATCGCGCATGGCGGGCTGCGGAAAATCGTTTTGTCGAAGGGCTCCGTGATACGCTGCTGGGTTGGTTGGACCATGATCAGGCTGACGCCCGCGCCTTCGTGCAGAAGATGCTATGCGCCAGTTCCGAGATTGTGCGGCGAATTGGTGTTTACATGGTAAACCAGGGCTGGGACCGGTTGAGAGATCTTTGTCCCAGCGTTCTCGCCCCGACTTTCTTTGATTTCGAATATTTACATGAGACATATGGGCTGCTCAGAGAGCATTTTAGGGATTTCGCGGAATACAAGGAACAAACGATTCTTGTTATTCGTCAATTGCTTCCGGTTTCCGGATGTGATGATGCGGAGCGGTATTTGAGGACTCGCCAACGTGACTGGCTTTCCGCTGTGAATGGCCAAGGCTATGAACCTGCGGATAGCTGGTATTCGGAATTAAATTCTGATGCATCCCTGGGGCCGGGTTCCGCACATCCAGATTTCAATTCTTATCATGAATTGGTCATGGGTCCTGGACCAACACCATACCAGGCCGATGAGCTCGTCGCCTTCGCCAACGCCGGAAACATCGTGGAGAAATTGAACGGGTTTCGACAACCCGATACTTGGCGTGGGCCTACTATCCAAGCACTTATTCATGCGCTTGAAAGCGCTGTGGGCAGCAGGCCTGACGTGTTTCTTCCTCTCCTGCCAAAGTTTTTAAGCTCTGACCGGCCGTATCAATACGGCATCATTAGCGGATTCAAACTCCTATGGGACGCATCCACAGTTGCCCACGGAATCGACTGGGACCTGGCGTGGGAACATTTGATCGGATTTTTCGAATCCGTAATAGCGGCGCCAGAATTTTGGAGGGAGACAGTGCCGGAGGATCAGGGTCCGATGTATCTGTTGACGCCCAACAAGGATTGGATTCCAACCGTGATTGCTGATTTCCTTGGGGCGGGGACGCGGAACGATACAAAGGCTTATCCGGCCAGCCTCTTGCCACGGGGATGGGCCTTGATCAAGACCCTTCTTGGGCACGCGACGCCAGTCGACACGGTAGCGGATGATCCGATGACACAGGCGCTTAACACTGCGAAAGGTAGGATCATAGACGCCCTTTACAATCATGCACTCAGGGTCTGCCGGGTGCGCGATGGTGAGATTGACAGTCATGGCGAAGCGTGGGGGGAGATGCAGCCGATATTCGATGCTGAACTTGCAAAGTGCAAGAACGGGAATTACGAGTTCTCCACCTTCACCGGATCTTTCGCCACAAATCTCGAATATTTGGCGCCCGATTGGCTGCGCGCGCACATCACAGAAATCTTCCCGGAGAAGTATAGGAATAATTTCCTGTGCTCTTTAGAGGGCTTGGCATATACTCAGATGACCCCCTGGATGTACGCGCAGCTAAAGGATAACGAGGTACTGACCGTGGCATTGCATGCGGACCTGAAAGTCCGGCATGCTCGGGAAAATATACTGCACTGGATAGCGCTGGCATATCTTTGGGGCAATGAAACACTGGACTCCCCGCAGTTTGCGTATCTATTCGAATCCAAACAGATACAGGATCTTATGGAAATTAGCCGCTTCTTTTGGAGCGTGCGGGGACAGGCTTTAACGAAAGAACAAACAGACAGAATACTCACTTTTTGGGATCGTTGCGTCGATTCAACTCATGGCGGTGGTGAGCCAGCGTCGGAGTTGTTATCCAGCCTGGGCTTGCTAAGTTGTTATCTGGGGGACATTGGGGAGATGGAGAAAAAGTTGCTGCTTGTAGTGGCACCTTTTGTGCACGTTGATTATAACGCCGATTTCTTCGTTGAGGAGCTTGATCGCCTAGCCGACGGGAATCCGGGAGAAGTAAGTACGGTTTTACGGGAGTTATTGAAAACATATGAGCCTATTATAGATTTTCAGGATCATCTCAAGTCCATAATAAGAAAACTTACACAAGCCAGTTTGTTCAATGATGCAAGGGACTTTACAGACAAACTGAGGCACCTTCCTGGAATGGAGGACCTTTGGTGTGAGATTGGCGTTGCGGCGAACCGATTGAATGGTTGAGGGCCAGCGTTCATGTCACTGATAAAAACGTCGAAATGGGCGTGGATGTGCTGGAAAGAGATTGTGCATGCCGCGCGACTGCGGGATATCTTCGCCGGGGTGAAAATTCAAAGTGAATTACCGGTTAAAGAAGTCCTGCAGGATGATCAACAGGACGCCGCCTGAGCTATGTCAGCAAACACTCATACACCAGGCTTGACCATTGCTCCTTTTCAGCGTGGATTAGCGAATTTTCCGACAGTGGGGGCCATCCGCCGAAATTCAACGGGATGCAGCCGTACTGGCAGCGCGTGCTATTTTTTCCTGATGGCAAGGTGCGATGAGTAACCGCGATGAGTTTTCCGAAGAAACAAAGCGGAAGGTGGCGCTTCGCGCACATCACGAGTGCTCGTTCCGTGGCTGCGCACAGCCGACATCAGGACCAAGTGATGAATCACCCTATGCCGTGAACATGATCGGCAAGGCTGCGCATATTCACGCCGCCGCGCCCGGACCAGGAGCGCGTCGCTATCTAGCATCCATGTCCAGCGAGGAGCGCACTCATATCAACAATGCCATTTGGTTGTGCGCGAATCACGCCGACCTGATCGACCGGGACGAAGTGACATACACGGCGGATATCCTTCGGGCGATGAAATCCGACCATGAGGCGAAGTGCGCCGAGAGACAGCGCAACGCCTTTTCAGCCGGGGATGCCGTATCCGACCTTGTAGCCATTGGGCCCAACATCGTATTCGTCGGGGAATTTCTGGGCGCTGAGGCCGATGTGTGGAGCTTCCATCTGCGCAATTTTGTTGATGGCGATGTTCATGCTTTGATCGCGCTCGCCGAGCGATACGAGCAAACCGGGACCGTTGATCCTTATGTTCTTGTGAATGAACTCGGGGATGGACGCGCACTTAGAGACAAGCCATCAATCACCAGAGAGGCAACTGGTGGCTATTTGGTTCGGTGTCCGGTTTTCCCAAGCGCCAATCGCATACCGGTCACTGACCTACCAAAAACATGGGCCCTCTCAGACAGTCACGACTTGATGCTTCAAAGTGGCCGTTGGGCTACGGTGTCAGGCTTGGATGCGCTACCGCAACAGGTGAAGACGTGTCTGTCCCACCAGAGGGGCGAAAGCCCGTTTCATCGAGATTTCGGAACGCGATTTGCCGAGAATTACAACCTACTTGCCGGGTCGCCGTGGTTTGACCGGTACCTAAAACTTGAGGTTATTCGTCAAGCCACCATTCCCTACATCGACCCTACAAACAACCGGCAATATACCCCACTCCTGTGCGTTGAGCGCGTCTTTGGGGTCGAGGTTCTCGCCAGTGCGCCGACGGACAATTGGCTACCAATTCGAGTAGATCTCGACGTCAAGGGTGTGGGAAAGTGGCAGCACGAACTATCTGTTTATATCTCTTCGGAATCAATACGTCGTCCATCCTCTAATGAACTCAAAGCGTGGCCTTCCTAGTCCCAGGGGGACAATGTTCTGATTTAGAATTGTTTAACAACCATCACTTTTCCAATAATTTAGGTTCATTATGAAACTCTGCCTGACTTTTGGCGTTCATTTTAATAAGTCCGCACCACTTGGTAGAACCAAGAAGTGACGCGGTGCCAGCAGGTGTAGCCTGTCTGTTTTCTTAACTTTCGTCCGGAGGTGCCACAAAAGCTATCATATTGGCTCTGTTTCCATATCACAGACGCGCAACTCTCCCCCATTCGGAGATCTTTTCGAAAGTTCTGGAATAACCTCTCATGCGCCGCTTATTTTATTTGTATGGTAATGCTTGCTTCTTCACTTTTTCAAAACAATCAATGCGTCCAAAAATAGAGCCATCAGAAAATATACTAATCGGGGCCATATCTAGATCTGCATTAAACCTATTCTTCCCCACCTTAATTTCAGGATTCTCCTTGTTTCCCTCATTTATGTTTTTTATCGCCCCTATCAGAAGTTGCATTTCTAATCCCATCACCATGGGAAATGGAATCAAATAGTATGGCTCAAATTTTGAGAGTTCACCATATATTAACTTTTTTATTTGATGTGCAGAATCAATAACATAGGTCTTTCCATTGTGCTCTGCAGTATTTACTTCTACTTGCTCTCCCCTGTCACCATAAGGAGCCGATGGGGAGATCTTAGCAGCGAGCTTTGCGTACCCCATCCCAGAAAGCCATGATGAATAGTTTGAACGCCACACATAATCTTCTTCAATCCCGTTTTCTGATTCGCCACTTCCTTCTGGATCAATGATATTTAGCGATGTTTGTTCGCTATTATTATCGTCGCGAAAAATACTTGCCATAGCAAAGGATTTGAAAATTGTATTAGCTTGCAAGAGGGGTATCGTTCTATTGATCTGATCTAGAGCATCCCTAAGCATACTTTTTAGATGAGGGCTTGCAGAGTATGTTCCTTTTGACTCAACTAGTGCGTACTTCCCGTTTTGTTGGAGGTGACGGGGAAGAGAAAAAAGAAAATCTGCGCACTTCTGTGCACGTGATATAGAAGGCTTGCTTACATAGGTATAATTCATGTCCTCCATGAAAAGGACCGCGAGCCCTTGTGCGATGCGCCCAGTGTATCCGGTTCTTACAAAATCACTCAAATTATCAAATGGCTGTTTACTCAGCCTAAAATCGCGAGTGCTGGATGCAATAAATTCTGTAGTATCAATCAAGAATGCAAACCTTCTCAAGAGACTGACATTTGTGTTTGTCACCAGATCTGCTTTAATGGTAGCATGCGCTAAATTCCATAAAGTAAAATCAAGATGGCGATAACTACCTGGCGATCCGAGTTTTTTGTTGGGCTGTCTAATGATTGTTGATTTGGAGGTATAGTCGTTAATTAAAATGCGATTGTGGCGTGCTAATATATGAGTAATAAGGTTTAGGAGCTTCAGCTTCATATCTCATCTCCATTCACCGCATACGCATAATCCACTCCAAGCGCCTCAAAGTGCTTGGCACCACACCGGATCTTGTCCCGCTCATCCGGCCGCACCTTGTTCAGATCCTTGGTGCCCTTGGTTTCCCGGACCAGGTACAGCTTTTTCTCGCCTACCTGATCCCGCTTCACGATGGCCCAATCCGGGTTGTAGGTGCCCACCGGCGTGTCCACCTTGAACCATTTAGGTAGTTTCACGAACACCACAATGTCCTCACGGCTGTCCATCTTTCTGGCGAATTCCAGTTCTACCTGGGAATCCCATTCGATGAAAGGATATGGTGTTTTTTCCGGATGCTCCACCTTCAGGCTAGTCAGGTAGTCCACGAGCTTTTCGGATTCCTCCAGCCGGTGCATTTCCCACTCGGCGTCCGGACCGACCATGATCCGTTCATACTCGATGCCATCCACAATCAGCCGGGCCATTTCCTTATTGATGATGGCCGCCACCTGATCCAGATAGCGTTGGGGATGGTTGAGGAACTGCTGCATGGTTTCCGACCGCTGGATGATCATGGCCAGGCTGTGCCGGGTCAGGCCGGTGCTCTCCTGCAGATAGGCGATGATGTCGGGAATGGCCGTCACGGTAGCACCACCTTCCAAGGATGAACTGGCGATCATTCTGGTGCCCACGCCGCCGCCACCAACGGGCAAGGCCGCCTCATCCACATGTACCACCGGTTTTCTGATGGTCGGCATTTCCTTGATTGCCTTGGCGGCCGTCTTAACCAGTTCATCCGTGCTGAAACCTATCCGGTACCGGGTACGGGGCTTGATTTTGTCCCAGAGAATCTTGAAGTCCGGGTTCAGGAGTACCTGTTTATTGAACGGATTGGGCTTGATATCCGTTTCCTTCTGCACATGACGCTCCATCCGGTATCTGGAAAGCAGATCCACCACGTCCGCAGAAGTAATCCCCTCACTCTCCAGCGCCGGCGGCACAACCAGACGGAACCCCTTCCGTTTGGGTTCAAAGGCGGCCAATATCTTTCCGTCCTGGTCGAGTATCCCCTGCTCCACCAAGGCTACCTTCAATATTTCGGCCTTGTCCCGGCCGATGGGTTTTTCGGTATCGCCGTCCATCACAGACAAGCGGCTCAATGCCGTCATGGGGATCTTTCCAAAGGTGACACCGCAATCCCGCTCATATTCCTTTTGCAGGGCATCGGCAAAGGCGGCATAGCCTTCATTGGCGATCACAGTCAGGCGATTGATGGAATCGTCCATGACCCGCAGGCCGTCTGCATCCACGGGCAGACGCAATCCCCGGCCGATGGTCTGTCGGCGCTCCTGTTCACTGCCCATTTCCCGCAGCGTGCAGATCTGGAAGACGTTCGGGTTGTCCCAGCCTTCCCGTAGCGCCGAGTGGCTGAACAGGAAACGCAACGGCTCGTCCATGGACAGTAGGCGTTCCTTGTCCTGCATAATCAGATTATAAACGGCATTGTCATCCTCAGTTGTGCCGCTGGTATCTTTAATTTTGTTTTTATTTTTCCCCTTAGTGTCCTTCGCAAAATATCCATCATGAACTTCTTCGATGCACTTCTGGTTCTGCAGCCAGGTGAGCGGCTTGTACTTCTCTTTCTGGGCCATGGCCGCCAGTTCTTCGTCGAAGATGCGGGCAAAGGGGCCGGGCATGGAAACGTTATCATCATAGGACCGGTAGTTGGCAACCCGATCTATGAAGAACAGGCTCAGGACTTTGATGCCCCTGCCCAGACCGTGCAGCATGAGTTCTTTATCGAGATGCTTCTGGATGGTCAAACGGATTTGGACACGCTGCTCATCTGCCTGCACGCCGCCGACTTCTTTGCCCAGGTTGATGCGCAGGCCATTGGCGAATTGAATGTGCTCGTCACCTGGGTCAGAACGTATCTCAGTAATAACATACCCATCCTTGTAGACGGGCATCTCTCCAGATTTCACGAATAGGTCATCGTCCTGCCCGACCGTCACCGAAGACACCTTGGGGCCTTTTGGACCCTGCTTATGGACACTCAATTTGGCTTTGACGGATTTCGCCTTGGCAATCACCTCATCGAGCCGGATATACCCATACCGGGCATCCTCATCGGCCCGGACACTGGCGACCACGATTTGCTTCACCAGCTTCAGGTCAAAGGCCCGGATGGGGTCCAGCCGGTAGACCAGGTTGTAGGGGTTCTTGTGGGTTGCCGAATACCGCAACGTACACAGCGGATTCAGTGCTTTGATAGCTTCCTGGGATTTGTCGGTGCTGTCCACGCTCTGCGGCTCGTCGATGAAGACGATAGGCCGGGTTGCCTGCACATATTCGATGGGCTGGCGACCACTGAGCTTGTCGCTCTCCTTGAAGATGACGTTGCTCTTGTGCTCATCCTCGGTGCCGGCAAAGTTTTTGCGGAAGGCATCGATGTTGATGACCAGGATTTGCACGGTGTTGCTGGTGGCAAACTGGCGCAGCCGGTTGACCCGTTTGGCGTCGTATACGAAGTGCTCCACGGGCAGGTTGTTGTAGAGGCCACGAAAATGGTCCTTCATGATGTCGATGCTGTGGAGCACACCTTCCCGGATGGCGACGCTGGGCACCACGATGATGAACTTCTTGAAGCCATAGCGGGTTGCCAGTTCATAGATGGTGCGCAGATACACGTAGGTCTTGCCGGTGCCAGTTTCCATCTCCACAGAGAAATGCGGGCAGAGGCGGGGTTGATTGGCGACGGAATCAAAAAGCGTCCAGCCCTCCAGGGGTAGCGCCGGATCCGGATGCTCAATGTCATTACGGTCCTGAATCTTCCGGGCATTGGCATGCAGAACGACATCATCAATCAGCAGGCGATTGCCTAGTCCCAATTCCGCCTGTTCTGCACCAATGCCCAAACTGCCATAGGCCGTCCCTGTAAACTTGGTCACGGTGAAGGCATCTTCCCCACGGGGCTGCCCGTCAAAGAGATCCACCACGGCGGATACGGCGATACGCTGGAAGGGCTGATTGGCGTCGAACTGGATCTTCATGCCGTCAGACCACCTTGAATATGATGTTTTTCAGCTTGCAGGCTTCCTTGGCGTTTACCTTCAAGGCATCGTTACCTGCAAAACCTTCGTCCAGGAAAACAACCCGCTCTGGCAATCGGTCCACAATGGCCTGCACCAGGGGCATGGTCAGGTTCCGGTCCAAGCAGACCAGCATGATACCGTCATGGATGCTGTAAACGGTTTTCCCGTCCAGTTGCAGGGTTTGAACTGGGATGGACAACGGGAAGCCGCTTTTCAGCAAGATTTCATATAGGATGTCCTCGTCGGTGCGGCCCTGCCGGACATGCTCAATGTGCATCTCTAATTGATGGGATAGGGCTTCCGGCGATTGGTCTATGGAGCCATCCCACGGAGTGAAGTTGGATTCAGCCAGCTTGAAGACTCGAAAGCCACGATCCTGATGCTTTTCGTTGCCGTCCTCGTCGTTCAGTTTTTTGATGACACGGCGGACACGTTCTTTGGTGATGTCGGCGATGGTCGGGTAATCCGTGCGGTCGGTGGGTTCGGGAAGCTGGACCAGGATGAATTTGCGGTTGCCGCCGTCCTGCTTGTTAAGGTCGAGGACGGCATGGGCTGTGGTGCCGGAACCGGCGAAGAAGTCGAGGATTATGCCATCCTCGTTAACTTCTATTATAGATTGCACCAACGTTTTAATTAGCCTTGTTGGTTTTACTGTATCAAAACCGTGATCATTTCCTAAAAGTTCATTTAACTCTGATTTACCCGCTTCTGAGGTTGACGACCAATCAGATTCCATAAAGCAGTAGAACGGATCATGCTCTGCTCCCTCTTCATCTTCAAAATAACGTCTAGATGGGCTTCCTTCCCTGAATTCAATATAGCCCTCGTTGTATAACCGAACCATTTCTTCTTTCCCTGCCTGCCACCGCTGTCCCTCTGATGGGGTATAACCTCCAATTTCAAAGGACATTGTATCTCTGTGGTTAACACCTCTGTTTGACTTCATGATAGTTGTCAACCGGTAGGCGCGACCATCAACATTGTACGGATAGGTCCTAACCCCTCCAGTGTATAATGGTTGAAACTTTGCTGTAGAACTTGATCTCTGATATATAATGACATATTCCGTTTCTCCTTGAGGACGATACTTAGCATCTCCAAGATTAACCGGTTTAACACGAGCTTTCCATGTGACCGTAGCAATGAAATCATCTTCGCCAAATATCTCATTACCCAAAAGGAGCAGGCTATGTAACTCTTTATAGTTAATAGATATAAAAATAACCCCATCATCCCGCAATAAGTCCCTCGCCAGATACAACCTGGGATACATCATGTTCAGCCACTTGGAATGGAACCGGCCATCGGTATCCGTATTGCTGCTGAACCGCTTACCCTCGTCTCCGGTCTGCCCGGTATACTCCAGATAGGTTTGCAGGCTTTCGCTGTAGTTGTCTGGGTAGATGAAGTCATTGCCCGTGTTGTACGGCGGATCAATGTAGATCATCTTCACCTTGCCGATATAGGAC
Source organism: Acidithiobacillus sp. (assembly GCA_028065135.1). The sequence continues at coordinate 22,257 of JAPTWR010000201.1, read as the reverse complement.
TTCTGCAGGAGCTTCAACGCCTCCAGGTTGTCCCCTTCGATGATCAGGTTTTCCGTGGTGTCGAAGTTGACGCTTTCCTCTGGCGCAGGAAGAAAAGTGCCCATGCTCGGCGTCTGGATGGCCTTGAAACAGGCGGCCTTGCCGGGCCAGTTCAGGCCGTAGCGTTCCTTGCCGGTATCCACCATATCCCCCAGGGCCAACCGTAAACGGTCAAAGTCGATCTGACCGCCTTCCGTGCGAACTTCGGGGAAGATGCGCAGAAGTTCTTCCCGCTTTTCTTCTGGGATATTGAGGGAGTGGAGGTTGAGTTTGTCGTTCATTATAGGTCCCGGAATATTACGATAAGCTCATTAATTCATTGGTGGCATAGACGTAAATTTTGTCCGAACCAACATACGGTGTCCAAACAAGGCGCTTCCAGGAAAACCTTTCCCTGTAGTCACCAGAAAGCCTCTTAAGTGCCCTTTCCGTAATATAGGTTTTGTAGCCATTAAAAGAACTCATTTTTGCCGCATAGTTTGCTGGACTTCCAATCCAAACCAAATCATTGTCACCACGCACTCCAATCCTAGAGACAAACAAGCTGCCAGCATCAATTCCTACAACATGCTTTAATTCATAACCACTTTTTAACTGGTGTTTGATATTTTTATTAACAATGTTTGCAACAGAGTAATTCAATCTGAGGGCAGACCTGACCGCTTGATGAGTCATATGGTCACCAATATAAACCGCCATTACCCTATCCCCATCATAACTAACAATCTCTCCACCTTCACTTTTAATGATTCTAGCAGCGCAGTGAAGGAATGCTTTGAACATTGCAGCCACCAACCTTGGTTGGTGCTTATCAACTAAGAATGTAGAATCGGATATGTCCGCATACAGAACGACTGCTTTTAAAGTCTTTGCGTGATTTCCAAGACTTAAGGCTGATGCCTCAGGAACAACATAGGCATTTTGAGTGTCCCATTCACCACTCATAAACCTAGAGACATCACTTGAAAGATCTTCAAACATACCCATATTATATCCTTGATTGCTACGAACCAGCATAACCAATTATTACAACCGCCAACCACGGTATCGTGGCAACAAACAACGCAACATTCGCTTTCCGTAACCAATAAAATTTATCCCTAGCTATCTCTGCATTACGATGACATTGTCGTGCGTAATCATCCAACAAATCTTCACTTATTAAGCTGTTGACGCTATTTTTATAGCGGTCACCATCGCTCATCGCTATCTTGTTAAAATACAAAACCGAAGTAGGAGGCCCTGACAACCTGGGGTACAGCACCATAAACAATGAAATTATACAGAACAGAAGAGGTAGGGCAGAAATTGCAACCAATATACAATCATACCAAATAAAAGGATTAGTTTTCGCTACTATCGTTGCTTCAAACCCAAGCATACCCGTTGATATGGCAAATAATTGAGCTACCTTCGCATCGGCTGAACCAATAGCCCCTAGAATTCTATTCAGAGTTTTATCCAACAAATCTATCTTCTCTGCAGGCGTCATAAGGCAGCTCCTTTCAAGCTCTTGTACAACATGAACGACTACTCATCCTCAGCCCGCCGCTTCATCCCAGCCTCCATATAATGAAATGGATCATTCCTCTCCGGATATTTACACTTCATTCGCATCGGCAATTATTTCTCGATCCCCGCTCATGTTTATGGCTATGTGTTGTTTTAGGCGTTCTACCGACATCGCCGGCCTCTCGTGGTGCAGCATGGCATGGCAGTTGGGGCACACTGGCCGAAGATCCATGACCGGATCAACCTGATACCTGCCACCGATTGAAGCAATATCCACCAAGTGATGCACCTGGATGAAACCGGCTCCAATGGCGCCATAGCTTTTCTCAAAATCAAAACCACAGACGACGCATGCCGCACCATACTGCTCAATGCATTTTTGACGAGCTACCGGGTCACGTTCGTACCGGTTCACGGTGATCCGTTGCAAAGCACCTTCGACCAGGACGCTGGCGGGGTCTTCGATGTCATCTGGGTAGATTGTGTTGGTGGACTCTCCGGAACTGTGGACGGACTTATCGCCGGATTGTTTCCCGAATCGGGCTACCAAAGCCCGCAATGAAGGCCGCAATCCTCTGCCCAAAGATTCATAGTAATCCACATGCTGTTCAACCGCCTGTAGCGCAGTATCAAATGCCTCCTGATCAAAATCATCTCGTATGTGGCGAAGAAAATAATCCCAGGTGAAATCGTTCATGGCTCGCTTCAGGGTCTTGCCCTTTAGCATCCCATCAAGATTCATGATCATATTGGTGACAGATGTCGGGTTAAGCGGATAGTCCCGCACCAGACGTTCAACGGCGTCATCTTTGGAGACGCGGCCGCGGTAAACGTCTGCCGCCGCAGCATATACCTCTGGAATGGAGTCGTTCGGGATCTTCATGAGACCCGCCACCTCACCACAAACAACCGCTCTTCCTCGGTCCGCTGCTTCATCCGGTTCCCCATATCATCCAGCAGTTCATCCTACTTCCGGTTTACGTCACGGTATGCCTGATGATAAGTCCGCCAGGCATCATCGCGTTGGGCTTCCGGTTTTCTCAGTTCCCTCTGCTTCTCCAGCATATCGGGGATATTGAGGGATTGAAGGTTTCAATGGTCAGCCTCTTTTCACTCAAGGTGCTTTCCATTTATATTCATGAAAATGCCTCAATAAAAGCCCGAAAAGATTGAATATGACCAGTATCAGTAAACCTCGAAACAACAAATCTATAATACCTCTCATCAAGAACTGGGCCGGGATTATTAGAGCGATAGGTCAACAAAGGATACTTGTCTTTAACTAGGTTCTTAAGGTACATTTTAGCATATTGAGCATTGGTCAGCGACCTAGAATTGCTGGGCACATTAAGCAACTCGGGATCTCTCAAAGAAACGTCATAATGCTCAATATCATTTCTAGATAGCCTCCTTTCTGAGCGCCGCAACAGGTCTCTGTTACCCAGGAACCAAGCCTCTATGCAGAAATGTTGGGTAATCACGTGAAGATCGAAGGCCATATGCGAACCGTTCAACGCTTCAATAACAGTTTCGGTTATTTCGGCCCGCTTCTCTTCTACAGTTACCGTTTCGGTGTCAACTGCAACAACAAGACGGTTAAAAAGCTGTAATCCATGCGCATCTGTTTTTGTGCATACGTCATCAACTGCTGCTTTAATATGATCCAAATAACTGGGCCAACCATGGCCGACAATCATGTATACGTTATTGGTAGAAACATCACCTATGTTTCTAACAACCCGCAAGGATCTATTTGTATAACCAATCCATTTATCATACACCAACGCTTCAGTTTTCTCACCTTCAACGACCAGATAAATATTCATGAGTTAAATATCGTTCTTAATATCATTGATTAACTGAATAAAATAATCCTGCTTCGATTGCGAGTATCTATTTTCTAAAGCTGAGCCGTCTGTTATGCTTATTTTTGAGTCGGTTCGCTTCATTAGAAACCAATCATTGATGCATATTTTATTGATAACATAAGGGTTATGGCTTGTTAAAATAAATTGCTTGTCCAGGCCCGCATCGTCCATAATTTCCGGAAGAAATCCAATCACGTTTACTCCTAGAGAGTTCTCGTACTCATCTATAAAATACACTCCTCCGTCATTCATTGTGAATATGTCGGTGAGCATAAATAATACCTTAAGCATTCCTGATGATAGCTGATTTAGGAATATGCGTTGTGCAATCCCTCTTTCTTTTATAACTACAATAGGGGCCGATATATTGTCTTTTATTATTTTATTGCTTGTCGGTTGTGGCTCCATGCCCGCGTCGGTTATTTTCAAGCTTTCAACGGAGGGAAAGATATCGACAAAATGAGAGACAATGTTTTCAAACTTATTCGGATAGTCTTTGTACACGAGATACAGCCTTTTATTTAATGTCGGAGAACTTGCGATATCGTTAAACGATGAAATCTTGCTCGCCTTATTTTTCGCAGCGAAGGCGATGTCAGTAGTAAAGCCCGCAGCACGTTCAAGTTCGCCGCCAGAAAAAGACCTCCTTAGAAAGCCACTAAAAAAATCACTGATTAATTTTACATCGGAGTCGTTTTTAAACAGAACCAGTCCCGGCTGGCTAGCAAAAACATTGGGTAATGTTATGTCTCGCAGTTTAACCCCTTCCGCATGTTTTTCATATATTATTTCATAATCGGTATTGTTCACTTGTTTAATAAGGCGGTCACGAATAATTGTATAGGTGCCGGATATATCAGATTCGGCAGCATAAGTCCACGTAAAAGAGGCGCCATTCAGTTCCAACTCAATTTCCCACTCACCGGCGAGGGCCTGAACATTTAGCATATTTATCTGCTGTAACCCTGGAAAGCTCTGAATGCCTGCCGCTGCAGTTGTTGCAATACCAAATATAATATTGAGCAGCGTTGTTTTTCCCGCTGCAGATGCACCGACAAATAGGTTTATTCTATGTAAGTGGATTTTTGGAATTACCCATCCAGACTTGTTGTTTGAGTACTCAACACTGCGTATAGACATGGTAGCCATCTTCCTATTCAACTGTCTGAATTATAGATATTATGATTGCATCAAAAGAAACTACAGCATCCACCTCACCACAAACAACCGCTCTTCCTCGGTCCGCTGCTTCATCCGGTTCCCCATGTCATCCAGCAGATCGTCCTTCTTCCTTTCCACATCACGGGATGCTTGGTCGTATACCCGCCAGGCATCGTCCCGCTGGGATTCCAGCTTCCTCAGTTCCCGTTGTCGTTCCAGCTTATCTGGGATGTTCGCCGCCTGCCGTGCTACCCGGCGCTTCTCTCTGATCTTCTGTTCTAGATCATCCAGTTCAGCCTTCAGGGATACCCTGCGGTCATCGGCCCAGCGGTCCAGCTTGTCCATCTCCACATCAAACCAGGAGCCGTCCCGTTTGCCTATGTCCTCTGCCAGCGCCTGCCAACGCGTCGCCAGTTGGTCAGTTAGCTCATCTTCTACGGATTGCCCGAATACCAGTGGCGTTCCATCAGCCACCACGCCGTCCAAATCAAAGAGCCGCCTGCACTGGTCTGTGCTGATCACCTGTCCATCATCCGTCATCCCGGCAAACACTAGGTGGTCCTCGGACTCTATCGCATCCATGCGGTACCGGCTACAAGCCAGCCAGCCGGCTTGCCCGACCAGCGGTTCCAGTATGGCGATATGCGTCCCGGATGAAGGGTAGCGAAACGCAATCTCGGCTACGGGTAGCTGCAGCCCTTGTGCATCGGCCAGTATCCTTTGTGCCAGAGGATGCCCTAGCCGATAGGTATGCTGACCGGACATGTCGGCAGAATCTGATTTGCTGACGGCCATCCGGTAGTTGCCCAAGGTACAGTCATTCCAGCCGGTTTTCCGGCTTTCCAGATTGAATCCATGCCCTGCTTCATCAAAGGTGGCATGCCCATCCAGCATGAACCGGGTAACGCTCCAAAGCCGGGCATTGAAGGTGTCCAGCGTCTGGGCACTCTGCACCTTTACCTTTTCAATGACCTCGATGTCAAAATTGTTCAGCAGCTTTTCCCTGGCGTCCTGCTGACCGCCGACGATCTCGCTTTCCATTTCGCTCTGCAGCGCATCAAACTCAAAGGATATTTGCCCCGGCGACCGACATTTCTGGTAGATGCTGGCGATCCGCTTTTCAAAGTCCACGCCGGACTCCACGACGCCAAGTACCTCATCACTGGCCCCGAAGACACCGTTAAACAAGCGAAACTTCTCATCCAATAATTGGTAAACCCGCACATCGGCGGCATTGCGCTTGTTCAGGAAATTGACCACCACCACATCGAATTTCTGTCCATATCGGTGACACCGGCCAATCCGTTGCTCGATACGCTGCGGATTCCAGGGCAGGTCATAGTTCACGACTAGGTTGCAGAATTGCAGGTTGATGCCCTCTGCGGCGGCCTCGGTGGCGATCAGGATGGATGCCTCATCCCGGAAGCAATCTACCAGGGCTGCCCGCATATCCGCCGTTGGTGACCCGCTGATCCGGTCGGTGCCCGCATGGCGTTCCATCCAGCGCCGGTAGATGGCCTTGGATTGGGGATCATTGTTGGTGCCGTTGAACAGGACGGCTTTACCGGCAAATTCTGTGTCGGCAAGCAGCTCCAACAAGTATTCCTGGGTACGGCGGGATTCCGTGAAGATCACGGCCTTTTGTTGAAGGGTTGCGGATCCTTGGCGTTTTTGGGCATCCACAGCGGCAGAAAACCCACGGCGCAAGGCGGTCAGCAGGTTTTCGCCTTTGGAATTCTTGATGATGGACCGGGCCAGTGTGTGAAAACCCCGCAGCTTGCGGACCTCGGACTGCATGCCTTCAATTTCCGCAGGCGTCAGCGACTTAACGAGATCTTCCGGGTCTCCGTCGCCGTCCCACTCATCGGTCAATTCGTCCAGGTCTTCCCAATTTTCCCCAAGGTCTTCCGGTGGACTATCCACCAGCGCCGCTTCGGCCAGAGCCTTTTCCAGCTTTTTGACCAAACCATCCAGGGTATGGGCTATGGCATAGGATGATGACGCCAGCAATTTGCGGAGCACCAAGGTCATCAGTTGCCGTTGCCCGGACGGCAGGGCATAGAGGATCGGCAGTTGCAGGTATTCAGATACATCATCGTACAGCCGTTGCTCATCGTCGGTCGGGAAGAACTCCTGCACCAGGGCATGACGGCTGGTATATTTCACGTATTCCAGCACCTGCTTCCTCAGAGTGCGTTTACACAGGGGCTTCAGGCGTTCCCGCAGTTCCGCAAAGTCCTCTTCACTGGACAGGCGGGAATACTTGGCCTTGAAGCTCTTGAGATCCCCGAAGGCATATTCGTCGATGATGCTGACCAGCCCGTACAGTTCCAATAGGGAATTCTGCAATGGCGTGGCGGTCAGCAGTACCTTTGTGTATGGGGCTACCGCCTGTTTAATGGCGGTGGCGATCTTGTTGGAGCCCCGATAGACATTCCGTAACCGGTGCGCCTCATCGATCACCACCAGGTCCCAGGCCACCTGCTGGAGATAGACATCCTTGGTGCGGGCAAACTGGAATGAGCAGAGCACGATTTGTGGCTGCACAAAAGGGTTCAGGTTGCGGGCACGTATGGCTTCATTGAAGCTCTTGGTTTCCAGGATGATGGATGGCAGGTGAAATTTGTCGGCTAATTCCTGAGACCACTGTTTTCGCAGGTTGGCGGGCAGGATGATCAGTAGCTTACGGCGGCGCTCTGCCCATAGCTGGGACAGAAGCAGGCCCGCCTCAATGGTTTTGCCCAAACCCACTTCATCGGCAAGGATGACCCCTTTGGAAAAGGGATTGCGCAGAGCAAAAAGGGCTGCTTCAATCTGGTGCGGGTTCAAATCCACCTGAGCATCGGAGAGGGCCGATGACAACCGGCCAGTATCATCGTCGGCAGAGCGCCGGGTCAGATCGTGGGCAAAAAGCTTGGCGTGGAAGGTGGTGAGGGACACGATTAGTTCAGCTTTCGGATAGGTTATGCCTCTGCGTATAAAAAAGGCGAAGGCCGATTATGTGCTTGCGGATTAAGAATTTGAAAAAGCCTGTGATTGCCAGGGGTAACGATCATCGGAGCATTATTGGAGCCTTGTAATGCATCTCTTGTACTCATTGAGATCAGCGTTACAACACCACTCTCAAATAGCTGTTCATTAAATATTACCCGCATACGAGAAAGATAATCTTCCCTCTCTTTCCCGTCACGCTTATCTGGATCGAGGGATGGATTTACGATTATTATCTTTCCCAGACCAATATTACTTTTCAGACCTATCTGAAACATGGATTTCACATAATAATCAGTAATAGGAAATGAATAACCAATTACAACAATTTTTGTGGCGGTTGACAAGGCTTTTATGGCATTGCTCCACAGAGATACCAAGCCGCCTTCTTTGCCATTCCCGTCCCGACTATTTTGTCTCTTCTGCCATGTAGGAGGCTGGATAAAAAGTTCATCAGCGCAATCAGGTTCGTATTCTTCCCTGACACTCAGAACGGGCTGGGTTTGACCACTTTTAGAATGATGCTGACGATACTGCAGGTACCAATTCATAGACCCATGCATTTTTAAAATTTGCACACAGTCATTTGTACAAGCACCAAGTCGCAAATTCCAGTTAATTTCACTATCATCTACGAATCCGCCTTCACGATCATCGGAAAGCAACTCATCTTCCGAAAACCCATAGGACATGGGTATTCCCATGCTGCGCAGCGACCTCTCCAACAGTAAATCATAGTTATAACTGATAAATGTATGTTTTCCGCTGCGGCGTTCATATAAACGGTCAGTCATTGCAGCCACATAAAAATCATAGGCTGGTACTTTGACAGCTTTGGCCGAGGCCTCATAGGTGGAACTCTCGATACTCTTCCACAAAGGGGGTATTTTTTCAGAATTAAAATCCGTATTACCCAAAACAAGCCCAATTTGTTTTGGCTCAATAGCCTGTTTTTCCGTGTAATCTATTGTTGCGGCGATAGACCTTCTTATGCACCTATCCAATCCCTGATATTGGTCAGACGGCTCGGCAGCGGCCGCACTAAGCAAGTCCTCAATATTGTCCGGACGGATAACACAGCGTAATGCTGCTGATGAAATATCGTGTCGATACTTTAGTAGTTTGATTATGTCATCGCTTTCAGCAGTTCTACCCTCACTTCGCAGCCAGCCGTTTGCTTCTATCATCCGGGTAACAAACCCATCCATCATGGGAATGCCCCGCTCAGCCGAGAACCCCGCACCGAGAAGATATACTGTGTGCTCTTGCCCTTCCGGAATCTCCAGCATTACCAACCCCTATATGCGTCAAACAACCCGTTCACGAGTCTCATCCTTCCACTACCACCGCAGTCCCATAGGCCGTGACTTCATTCATGGCTTGTCCCTGTCCGGCATCAAATTCACCGGAATCAAATCGCATCCCCAGGACGACATTGGCGCCGAGAGACCGGGCATGTTCGGCCAGTTGTTCCAGGGCATCATCCCGCGTCTGGGCAATCATTTTGAGATATCCAGCCTGCTTCCCACCAAAGATGGCGCGGACCCCACCAAGAAAATTGCCGACGATATTGCGGGATCGGACACCCGTGCCGTAGACCGGCCCCATGACCCGTACCACACGCATGCCGGGGCAGTCGTTGATGGTGAGGATGAGGACAGGACTCTGTTCTGCGGCCACGCGGTTTCCTTTTCAATAGGGGGCTGCAATCTATTTACCGACCACAGTACCCTTATCGGGTCAGTATGCTGGACAGGCCATCAGCCTGCAACTTGGCGAGTTATCAGGTCTGGCCCCATCTGTCTCGGGCGATTGATGGCCTTGCTCACCGGTCAACCATCGGCAGCAAATTTGCTGATGCGCCACCCATATGCCGCCTAACGGTATAACACCCCGTATACATGACAACTTTTGCTGATGTACTATGCCACCATGCTATTCAAAAGATAAGCACTCAACACCAACCACTAACGCAGAACACGGTTCAAAAAGGTAACCCACGTGCCAACCAAATCTGAATTGATAGCGTCCATCCACTTGCAGATGAAGCAGAATCAGTTTCCTGATCTACCCCGGCAGGATATACACCAGGCGGTTGATCAGATTCTGGCATATATAGGGGAGACCATCGTGGACGGCAGCAGGGTCGAGATTCGTGGTTTTGGGGCATTCAGCCACCATGACCTGGGCGCGAAGAGAGGCCGCAACCCCAGAACCGGGGAATCCGTCGATGTGCCGCCCAAGCGGACTATCCACTTTAAGCCCGGCAAGGAACTACGTGATATGGTCAATATCCACGAGGGTCAGGGATCTAAACATATCCCATCACATGCATTTCAAGCGAAACTGGCAAAAAACCGCTTCCACTATCCTCAAGATTTACAACAGCCCGAAAAGTCCGCCAAACAGATCCCGAAGGAGTCTGCTCATTATGGGCAAAAACATCAGGCAAAGGTAACCATTAAAAAGCAGCGAACAGCGGTACGGGATGACACGGTAACGTCCTGAGATGTGATTTACCATATATCCCACAGGCTTAGATTGAGGCTACCGCATTCAGGGTTCCCTCCTGGGTGACGGGTCCTCATCAAAACTTCCGTCATTCCCAGACATGACCGCCCAGACCAGAGCGGTAACCCGGCCAAGGATGGTCCAGCCCAGCAGAAGATCCACCAGGGTGATGGTCATCCTGTGCGGACTACCCACGCTCCAGACCATCAGCGCGGGCAGCGCATATATCGCCTTGCCGCGATGAAGGCCGTCATCAGTAAGGCCACAAATCCGCTACGGCTGTCCGCGATCCAGTGAAGCATGCCGTCAAAAACCCTCATCAGGTCCCCTCGCTCCCTATACCCGGTAGGACTTGCTACCGGAATCGGGGGAACCCATGCCCACCCAATACACCACCGTCCTTCGTCTCCGCATGTTGCCGGAGGACTATGCCACCGTAAAGGCCAGGGCGGCTGCCTATCGCCAGCCGCTATCGGCCTTTGCCCGCAATGCGATATGCAGCATTCCCATGGTCTGCCACCTAGATGAGGATGCCGTGGAGATGCTGGTCCGGATGGGCGGACTGCTGTTGAAGCACAGCAAGGACAGCGAGCAGACGGGCTGGAATCTCACACAGCGCAATGAGTTTCTGGACCTGTCGCACCGGCTCCTGGGCATCGCCAGCCGGATTGAGGAATCGTTACCGGTAGACGATGGGGTTGCACCCGGCGATGGGGAGGACGCCCCATGCTAGGCAAGGTCGGCAAGTCTCGTATTGGAGCAAAAGGTCTTGGCAAGAGCCCGTTCGCGGACCTGGTGAATTACGTCGCCCGCGAGGCGGACGGCAAGGGTCGTGAAGTGGACAAGAAGGAAATGGGTGCGCTGAATCTGGATACGGATGCGGAGGATCTGGATCTCGCCATCAAGCAAATGGACATGGCCGCCGCGAAAACCACCAAAAACGGCAAGTTCAAGGGCGATCCGGTTTACCACCTGATTCTCTCCTGGCAAGAAGGCGAAAAGCCCACGCCGAAGCAGGTAAAAGAATGCGTCCAGTACACCTTGAAGGCTTTGGGCATGGAGGAATGCCAGGCGGTCTGGGCGATTCACCATGACACCGACAATGACCATGTGCATATCGCCGTCAACCGGGTCCACCCGGAGAAAGGTATCGTCATGGGGCCTCCGCGCAGGGATTACCACGTCATTGACAAGGCGATGCGGGAACTGGAAATCATTCATGGGTTCCGGCGGGACAACGGCCCCTATGTGACTCTTGATACCAAAAGCGGACCGCAGATTGTCCGCATGTCCCGCAAAGAGCGTCTGGAGAAAGGCTTGTTGAAAGGTGGCGACGAACATGGCCCGCGCACCACACAGGCCGCCAAGGCCGCCGAACGGAGCCAGGGCGCACCGAGTTTCCAGGAATGGGCACAGGGTGAACCGGCCACTGCTTTGCGCAAAGTCTTAGAGAATCCGGCCGGTGCGACATGGCAGACCTTGCACGAGGCACTGGCGCCGTATGGCATGGCTATCCAGACTAAGGGCACCGGCATGGTGGTCACCACCACGTTGGACAATGGCCGCACTCTGGCCTGTCCTATTTCCAAGCTCGATCGAAATTGCACCCGAATGAAGCTGGAACAACGTCTAGGTGTTTTCGTACCACCCTCCCCTTCTTCCAAAAACCCATCCACCACCTATGAGGCATTCCTGCATCAGGCGCAATCCGGCCAACTACAAGATGGGCCCACGCAGCACAATGACCAGAAAGGGCATCGCGCCAGGCGCCGCGCCGAGCGGCAAAAGGCCCGCGAGGATCTGCATACCCGGTACCAGGCTGATCAACAGTGTATCAAGGACACCCGGCGGGATGCCCGCAAGGCGCTATTGGCACGGCAGAAAGCTGAACGTGAGACCCAGCGGCAGGACCACAAGGGCCGCAAGTCCCTGTTCATCACGCGCAAGGTCGCCACCGGCATGGGCCGGCAAGCCGCGACTTCCTTGTGGGCGTTCACGGCGGCCAGTGAAAAGGAAGCCTTACAAAAACGGCACCTCAAAGAGCGCCACGCCTTGCCGCGCACCATGGTCTGGCGCGATTGGCTGGAACAGCAGGCCGCTCCGCCGATAGAGGATGAGGCCGCCAAGGCCGCCCTGCGGGGTATCCGGTATCGGGAGCGGCGGAATGACAACCAGAAGAAGAACGGCATCGAGGGCGAGGAACTGGAAGCCCTCAAGCCCATTCTTTCCAGGCTACATCATGAAATCGACCACCGCCGTCAGTTGATCCATTACCGCGACGCGCATGGCCATGATCTGTTCACCGACACCGGCCCACGTATCGACATCCATGATCGGGCCGAATCCACCGTGGAAGCCGCCTTGCGGATTGCCGCGCAGAAGTATGGCGCGGTGGACATCACCGGCAGCGCCGCATTTCGGGAGCAGGCCGCCCGCGCCGCCGCTCGACTGGGTATTCAGGTCCGGGATCAGGATTTGCAGAAAGTCTGGCAGCAAGAGCGAGAAGCGGCACAACCAAAACATCAGTATGACGAAAGTACGCGGAATATGGAAAAAGCCAGCCGCCCTACTCCACGGCAAGAGAGACCTGACAAGGAGCGTTGAGCATTCTTCGCAGCCGGGCATGGATGCTTTTATTCTCGTTTGCATCCAGGGCTTGACCGACCCGCCACCGTAAGCGGGCTTTGATTTTCTCTGACCCCATCACGACAAACCAGTATCCCCGACATGAAACACGTCCTCCAACGTCCGAATACAGGGCAGGACCACTTATTGGAGACCTGTCATGTCACTTCAATCTTCCACTTCCCGCATCGATACCGATGCCCTCACCCGCATCCCGCTGCCAGCCATCCTTGCCGATCACGGCTATGGTCTCCAGCAAACTGGTCCTGGGCGCTTTGCCGCCGAGAGTGCGGACCATTCGGAACGCTTAACGATATCCCGACTGCCGGATGGCAAATGGCTCTATCGGGACCAGAACAATCCCAGCAATAAGGGCAACGCCATCAATTTTCTGCAAGTGCACGGGGCCTCTGGTTTCCGCGAAGCGGCCAATGCACTCTCTGTCTACGCACACCCAGAAAAATCCGCCGCAGCCGCAGAGGTGTTGAATGATCTAGACCATCGCTACCAGGATGCTGGACGCGATGAACTGCAACAATTTAACGCTGACATATCTCTAAGCAGCTTTGCAGAAGCCCACGGGTGGTCCTTTGACGCCAAGGAATCCACCGGGACATGGGAAAAATATCGCGGTCCCGCTGGTGACACCATCGTTATCCACTCCGGCAAGAACTTTTACTTCCATCAACAAAACAAGGATCAGGACAAGGGTGGCGTCATCCAGTTTACGCAAAGCCATGTACTACCCAGTGCCACGATCGGCGAAGTCCGTCAATATCTCAGAGGATTCGGCAATACCCATCGGCCAGAAGTGTTGCTTCGGCAAACGCAGCCGCAGCCACGCGCTACCGTGGTGGACATGCCGCAGATTGAAGATCGCAAACAGGAATGGAGGCAACTATCCCCCCTTTCTCCCAAGTCCACCCTCTACCTGACGGAAAAACGCGGGCTGGAACCGGAGACGCTTGTGGCTTATGGCAAGAGCATTCGCACCGAAGTTTACCGCACCGGGAAAGGTGGAGAATTCCACAACGTAGCTTTTGCCCATGTCGCGCTCAACAAAGATAACCAGCCGGTCATTTCTGGATGGGAAAAGAAAGGTCCAGGCAAAGATAAGACCTTCAGCGGCTTCCACGGCAACCGGGGCATCGCAGTGTTCAAGCATAAGGACTTTGACAATGCCGATGGACGCGGCCCGGACGATATTGGATTTTGCCAGAAGATGGTCCTGTGCGAGTCGTCCATTGATGCGCTTTCAAAAGCGCAAATGGACGGGCGCCATCCTGGTGATATCTATGTCTCCGTCGGTGGCACGCCTTCTGCCGCTGCCGAAAAATCCTTGTCCGCGCTCATCCGCAAGAATGAGCCGCATAAAGTGGTATTGGCCTTCGACAATGACGATGCTGGGCGCGGATTTGCTGTACACATGGAGCGTTATCTGGCGAGCGAAAACCAGAAGTTCCATATGCCTATGATCAACGTTCGCACCGAGTTTCCGCCCGAGGGCCGAAAAGACTGGAATGACCTGATCAAGCCCAAGGTACTCGACAATGCACCCGTTCCGCGTCACGACCGGGAGGCAGGCATGGGAATAGGGGGATGAACATGAATCGAATTCCACCTCAACCCAAGCCCCTTTCCAGTTTCCGAAACGCTACACCGTTTCCATGGTTGGGTGGTAAAAGCAGGCTGGCAAAAACCATCGTTTCCTTCCTGACACCGCATACCACCTATGTAGAGCCCTTTGGTGGAGCCGCGAATGTTCTTCTGGTCAAGGAGCCGTCCAAAGTGGAAGTCTATAACGACGCCAGCGGGTTATTGACCAATTTCTTCCGAGTGTTGCAAGACCCGATCCAGCGCGCATCGCTGATGGGTCGGCTCCGGTACATGCCACACTCCCGGCTAGAATACGCCCGCGCCCGTTCGCATCTGAACGATCCAGATCCGGTAATGCAGGCTTGGGGCTTCTTTGTCGCCCAATGCCAGGGAATATCTGGCGGTGGATCCTTGGAAGGCAGAGGGGCACGCGACTGGGGATATTCGCGCACCCATAACCAGGCACAGTCTTTCCGTAATCACGTCGAGAAACTACCCATAATCGCCGAGCGTTTGCTGGCGGTGCATGTCGAGCACGGTGACGGAGTGGACGTCGTGCAGCGGTGGGATGCGCCAGACACCTTTTTTTACATTGACCCGCCCTACGCCGATGCCACGCGAACCAATAAAAAATCCGGTCGATCTACTTATCATCATGAGATTGATGATGGCGGCCAGCAGTTGTTGGTCAACGCGCTATCGCGCATCCAGGGCAAAGCCATCTTGTCCGGTTACCAAACCCCGCTGTATAGACCGCTGGAAGACGCGGGATGGGAGCGCCTGGAGTATGCAATGGATCTTGCCGCCGCTGCGAGGGTGAAGACGTTTCATACCATGGGCGCGAACGGCAAGAACCGACGAAAACGAATCGAGTGCCTTTGGATGTCGCCGATGGCCTCTACCGCAGCCATGCAGCATGCGCTACGAAAGGGACAGGTGGTCTGATGTTGATTCTGGTGCGTCCCCATGTTTCCTTGTTAGATGGCCCCGCCGTGGCACACTATCTGTCAAAAACCGGAGTTCGCCAGGCCGTCTTCGCCGTGGACCCGGATTACGCCCGGCACCCTATCTGGTCCCGCGTGTTGATCGCTTATGGCTGGCTGATGGGTGGACAAACGATGTTGCCGATTGATGCAACCCACCCGTTCGCCATGCGAGAATTGTTGCGGATACTGGATCAGGGCCGCGACGTAGTGATCTTTCCACAAGGCACCGGCATTGGCGACCATGCGCGTCCAGACGCCAGGGGTTGTGACTGGCTGCTGGAGAAAACCAGCCGACGCGTCATGGAGATCACGCTATCCCACGAGGCGCACTGGCCGGGCATTCAGCGTTTTGATTTTGTGGCTATATGCAAAAAGTGATTAGCAAGAGCCCTACCCCATTGTGCTGTTTTGTGCAACAAATAATTCAAGAACAGCATGATAGCGAGAATTTTGATTTTCTGAACGGCTGCTTTCTACTTCGAGGAATACGAACTCTCGACCTGTTGCCGTCGTTCGCCCTTCATCATCGGTAGGATGCGCCTAGTGTACACGCACTCATTATGTATCCGTAGGCCCCCGTATTACATGAGCGGGGGGGGGTGTCAGCGGTAAAAGCATGAAAATTTCTAACCAGTATGATATAGTTGCGCTGCACGTAGCGCTCAACTGGCATCTCTGCAGGTTGCGCTGCACGTTACCAAGCGGCCAAATGGCGCAAAGGCGAGCGATCGCGCAAACGTCATGGTCGGGACCGGCAGCTGTAACGCCTCGCACGAGGCCCACAGGTTGTCTGGCTCCGGCGGGCTATTGGCTCCGTCTTCTACCCCGGAATATGTCGGGAAGGCGGATAGACAACGTGTAGGGCGGTCGGAAGGCGGGGATGCGGGTGCGCGGGCAACGTCGAGAAATACCGATTTGCGATCTAAGCCGGTATTGGGTTGCGTTTGGTGTCTCGTTTGTGTTTTAGCGCTCGCCCAAGCCCTTGTTAACAACTTGAGCGGGGCGATTGATATGCAAATAGGACGTATTCACATCTCGGCGGCTGCTGTGGTGACACGTGGCGCTCAACTGGCATCTCTGCAGGTTGCGCGGCACGTTACCAAGCGGCACAATGGCGCAAAGGCGAGCGATCGCGTAAACGTCATGGTCGGGACCGACACCTGTAACGCCTCGCACGAGACCCTCAGGTTGTCTGGCTCCGGCGGGCTACTGTCGCGCTGGTTCCGGGGTTTCGACACCAGCGTGTGCCCACAACATGCCATCATCTAACGCATATCAGCGTGTTCTTACGTTTGCGCAGTTAACGCATAACTGGCGTGAATTATTCCGCTCGACTCGCCCATTCTCCAGGAACACCGCTGGATCGGACGGGCAGTCCTTAAATAATTTCAGTCGCGAACCTACGGGTGAAATTAGGGCCCTGGCAAGAGACCTGGAGTCCGGCAGCTTTGTCTTTAGCCCCTTAAAGCCACATCTGATACCTAAACCGAATGGCAAGTATCGTCTGATTTGCGTTCCTACAGTTCGGGACCGAGTTGTACAGCGTACCCTGTTGGAATTCCTTTCCAAAAAGTATCACGGCAAGCTTGCCAACCAAATTAGTTATGGCTTTGTTAAGGGGCGAACCGTCCAGGACGCTGCGAGGCAAGCCTGTAAATTAAGAACCACTTGGCCGTGGGTTCTGAAGACTGACATTTGCTCGTTCTTTGACCAAATTGACCGTGACTTACTTAGCCGCGAGATGCGGCGGATTGTTCGGGAGAGATCACTACACGATATTTTGCACTCGGCGATTACTTGCGAGATTGGAGTCGCTTCCAGAAGCCAACGAAACAAAATACACCACCTGGGAATCAAGGAAGGGCTTGGCGTCCGACAAGGCATGCCGTTGTCCCCATTCTTTTCAAATGTAGTTCTTGCTCCTTTTGATTATGAGATCCAAAACCGCAATATCCCGGCTGTCCGTTATGCCGATGATCTGATCTTCTTTTCCAACTCAAAGCAAGGATGTATGCAAATTCTCGATGAGTGTATTGCTATCCTAGACACGCTTAATCTGCAAGTACCTGGATTGGAATTGAACACGAAGACAGAGATTTACGAGCCCGATAAACCAGCCGAGTTTCTTGGGCTGGGTATCTCGAAATCCAGCACAGGTTATTCATTGCGGCTGCTTGATAAACAGCGTGAGACCATACGTAACCGCATCCTTGCCATGGGCTCAGTCAAAGAGCTTATTTCTCAGAAAATTACTCTACCAATACTTGGGAGTACCATTGCGAACCGAGTATCGGGATACACGGCGGCGTATGTTTGTTGCGATAACATCGCCGAACTTGAACATGAGTTGGAATGCCTACGTCAAAAAGTTCTAAAGCGTATCTATCGAGAAGAACTAAAAATACCGCTAGCGGAATTGAGCGCGGAGGCTCGCGCCTTCCTAGACCTTTGAGTGCTCATAGTTATTTAAGGCAAACGTCGACAAACCGGTGCCCGACTTCACCCTGTTGGTGCCCATTAGGAAATTATAACCAGCAATTTCCAGTCACCATATTTGTCCCGTATGGCGAGCTAATTATGGCTCGAACAGGCGGTTTCCGAACGGCAATTTTTGGCAGTGCGCGGCGGTAGGCCATAGTTCCGTAAACCAAACACTCATTCCATTCCAACCAAAAGCCTTCTGGAAACGGTCGCCTTCGGCCTCCCTATCGCAACCTACGTCACCTTTTCGGCAACAGGCGCGTTGCCCTCAAAAGCCCTGGTTTCCAGTCAGTTTTTGCACATAGCCGATTTTTTGGGAACCTGTGGACCGGTCTAAACCTTCCGAAGCGCCTGCCGCGCGGCTTCGGCCAAAAAGCCGGACCGGCTGGATCCTCGGGTTCTAGCTGCCTCGTCGATGCGGCGAATCAGGTTGCGCGGCAGTGTGATGTTGACCTTCTCCGTTTTGCCTTCCACGCGAGACGCATCCACGTCCACCACCGCCCAGACGCCGCCCGCGTAGTCCGGGTCGGCTTGATATTCGGCCAGCGAACGCGGCTCCGGGAGAGGCACGCCCTCTTCGGCCATTCCTTCCAGGTGCAGATCAATGGCTTCGCTAACACTGTCCAGCGCTTCGTCCAGCGTATCGCCTGCGGAAAAGCAGCCCGGCAATCCGGGCACGGTGACGCCATAGCGCACACCGTCATCGGTATGGAGCACGACGGGAAATTTCATGATGACCTCCAGCCAGCTTGCTTCTCGATATTGCGTAGAGTGCCCACGGGGATGTCCTTGTCGGGATGCTTGACCGTCACCAGCCCAGGTCTATCAGGATGCTTGAACTGATGATGCGATCCGCGAACGCGCACCAGCGCCCATCCATCGGCTTCCAGTCTTTTGATGATGGCTCTGCTATCCATGGCCTGATTATAACCACCGATAACCACCCGTCAATGCATTCCGCTTCTCCTCTTCCCCACCCCGGGAAAAACCCTTGCAGGGAGCAAACCCACATCAGGTCCGCCACGCCCGAATACACCATAGGAACCACTCTATGGAGGCCGACATGGCGACCACAAAGAATGAAATGCTCGACGCGCTGTTGCAGCGCATGGACGATGCCCTGGCGAACGGCAAGCGCCTTCCTTGGCAAAAGCCCTGGGAGCCGCAGTTCGGCGACCTGTCCGCGCCACATAACCCCACTACGGAAAGACTCTATAGTCCTCTGAATGGACTAATCCTGTCCACGGCGGCACTGGAGCACGGCTATGAGGATCCCCGCTGGATGGGATTCAATCAGGCGAAAGAACAAGGCTGGAGCGTCCGCCGAGGCGAACACGCCGCCGCGCGGATCTTCTCACCCATCATCAAAAATGAAATAAATCCCAAGACCGGTCTGGAGGATCCTCGTGTTGTGGCCTATCGCGGCACCCCATTGTTCAACGCCGCGCAGATTGACGGCATTCCGCCCATGCGGGAGATACCGGAGCATGAGCGGCTGCCCAAAACCGCCGAACTGGATGCCATCGCGCAACAGATGGGCGTGTCTATCCTGCATTCCGGTAGTGGCGCTTTTTACAGTCCCGGACAGGACCGTATCCAGTTGCCGCCGCGCGATACCTTCGTCGATCAGCACGGCTACGACGCCACCAAGGCACACGAACTGTCTCACGCCACCGGCCATGAAAGCCGTCTGGACCGGGACAGTCTGCGCCAATACACGTCCATCAAGGGTCGCGCCGCCGAAGAGATGACCGCCGAGATCGGGTCCTATCTGCTGTCCACTCGCCTGGGCGTACCGTTCATGGGGAACAACCCGGACATGACCGACGCTCAGCACGCCGCGTATCTGACCACATGGGCCAGGGACCTCTCCCCGGACGAGCGCCGCGCGGCTATCGAGCAAGGCATCAAGGCCGCCGGTCACCTGGAAAAGCAACTGGAATTGGCGCGGGAGAATGGGTTGGTTCTGGGGTTGCACCCTGCAAGGGAAGTGGCCGCGCCAGAACTTGCCTCAACGAATGCACTTATGGTCTCGCGCGGCGATTACGTCCGGTATACTGATGATCTTGGCCAGTCCCGTGAGGCTATAGTGCTGGACAATGCGGTTGCTGGTGAAACCGCGCGGTTGCGGAGCATCTATCGCTGGCCAAACGGACGGCCTGGTTTGGATGGTGCTGATCATATTACTCCAATCATCCTGCCCGGCACTTTGGATAAACACATCCCCGGCGCGGTTCCCGACGACCAGTCTTTGCAGGCGATTGACCCTATCACTGATGCCTATAAGCGCAACATGGGGAATAACAATGAGCGCAACAAGGCAGAGCAAATCGTGCTTTCCGCCGTGGAGAAGGCGCATGGCGTAGCAGCGATTCCCGAGGTAAAAGCCGCTATGGGGCAAAAGCCGGAAAAAGTGTTATCGGGACCATCCGACAAAAACGTGGTCGCCATGGGCGACTTGATGGCTGGGGATTTCGTCCGCGTATCCACAAGCGACGCAACTCGCCATACCGACGCCATTGTGCTGA
The DNA here is from genome assembly GCA_028065135.1 of Acidithiobacillus sp. The sequence continues at coordinate 1,959 of JAPTWR010000201.1, read as the reverse complement.
AAGTTACGAAGGATGGCATTAGCGGCAAGATTATCCAACCCGTGCGGGAGAAGACCTGGATGCCGGAGCCGGTACGGGGTTCGCACCCTGCACGGGACAGCCATTGGATGTTCGCTGCCGGTGAGCTGAAAACAGAGCTGAAACCCGGCAGCGCATATATCTCCGCGCATGAGCCTAATGCCGTGCCGGGCATCGCCCGCCTGGATCCGCTGGCGAAAGCCGGTCTGGCGACGGACGGTGAAAAGCTGGCTTTGCACATGTCGCTCAATCGCTTCATGAAGGATCGTGGGGAAACCGCCATCGCCCGAACGAGCCAACCGCTTCACAAAATCACCCTCACCCATCGCACGGACCTGAAAGACCGCGTATGCCCGGTATCCATTCCGGGCAAACCGGATCTGGAAATGAGGAATCACCCCCGGCAGGAAATATCCGGTGTGCTGAAGGATTTTTCCAAGAGCGAGTTCATTCTGGAAACGCCGGAATTTGGCGTGGTCCGGGTAGAAACCGGCAAGCTGATATACGTTCACGACCGCAATGTCATTGAATTGCGGTCCGTCGGGAAACCCTTGCAGGGTGCAACCCCCGTGTTGGTGTATGGCCCGGAGCCGGACAAGTCGCATCAGGCGGAAATACGGAATCTGATCGGCAAGGAGGTTCGCGTTGCGGCCGATAAGGATACCGGGCGGCTTACGGTGAAGGCGCGACAACCAGCGCAGCAGCGGGATATCGGCCTTGAGCGTTAACCATCGACACGAAATATAAAGGAGGTTTTCATGGAACAAAACATGCGGAACACCCCCTCGCAGGGCGCAGCCCCTTGCAGGGCGCGGCCCCCGCAAGAATGGCTCGACACCACGGCATCCATCGCCGATCAACTGAACATCCGTGTCCCTTCAGTAACTATGGGTCCCGCCTGGTTCATGGGGCCTAACGCCGACATGACGCTGCCCAACGGTCGCGTCCTGGTCAACCCGAAGGCGTTGAAATTGCCGGATGACGCCCGCCGTTATGTGATGGCCCATGAGATCGGGCATGTCACGCGCTGGCATGGCAAGGCGGCCTTTCTGGCTTTTGCCGCGCTGGTACTGCTATACGCCGTGAATCCGGCGCTCTGCGGGCTGATCGGCTGGACTTACATTTTTGCCGTCCTGGTGCCCTACGGCCTGGGCGACCGTGCCGAGTTTCATGCGGACGCCACTGCCGCCGATGTCATGGGTTCGCCTTACGCGGTGATCCGGGCGCAGCGGGAGGTGATGCGCGTCATGGGGACCAGTATCACCCCTCAACGAAAGCGCCGCTGGAAGCGGTTGCGGGCGCTGGCCCAGGCGCAGACGGAGCGCGAACAGCGTTCCATGTCACACAGGCAAGGATCTGAATCAGGGGGTGATGAGGTGGCTGGAGAATGAAGACATCACCGCCCTTGTAGGGTGCAACCCCTTGCAGCGCGCAAACCCTTTTCTTTTCCAATCACCCTTCACCACACCCATCGGGCCAATCGCGACCAGGTTCCGGCCTGCCGTACAGACCATGAGCAGAACTTTCACCGTATCGATTGATTGAAAAGGAGCACCACCATGAGCGAATCCAAAATTACCCGCGAATCCCTGCTGGCCGAATTCAAGGCTGCTCGCGAGTCCGCCATTGCCAAGTCCCAGGTTGATGTTGGACAGATTGCCGAGCGCCACCGCGCCGAGCGTGCCGATGCACTGAAAGCCTTCGCGGAAAAGCGCGAATCGCTGGTTACCGGCTTCAAGGAAACCGGCATCCCGGAAGCCGCGTATCCGTCCATCCTCGCCATCGAACAGGCCAAACACATGGAGCCGGTGGTAGCGCGGCAGGTGCAGGAACAGAATGCGTCCCTGGCCGTCGAGGGTGTGCCCACCTGGGACGGATTCCTCACCGAAAAATCCAAGGCGGGCGAATCGCTGGCGGATGAGCTGCTGGCCGAACTGGACG
>JAPTWR010000059.1 GCA_028065135.1 Acidithiobacillus sp. | reverse complement strand
CAACCAATCTCCCGCTGCATCGCTGCTGGGCAAGCGATCCAGATACAGCAGGCGCCGCAATGCGCTATCCCCGTGCACCATGCGCAGATCTTCCAGAGATCGTCCGCCGCCGGTGTCAGCATCAGAATCAGCGGCAGCACATGTTCTGTGGCGGTATAGACATGGCCACTGCCGGGTTTGGCATCTCCCGCTCCAGCCAGCGATGCAGACCCGCACCTTGGGCAAACTCGCCCAATAACACCAGCCCCGATTGTGCCGTCATGGATTCTTCCGTCGCGGCAAGCTTGAAAGGCAGCACGGTTCGTGCCATTTTCCGCATCGGCGCCCCCCCTGCAAATCTCCCGGCAGGTGAATCTTTTCGTCGAGACCATTATACCGGAAATCCTTACAGATAGAGGCCTTGAACTGTTTTCGACCCCACCCGATCGCAGGAATGGTGTAAATAGCCGCGGAACATTGGGCAGCAACAGCACCCGGTGCAGGCAAAAAGACCCTTCGTCCCCAACGCGTGCATGCTCCAGATAGGCGGCGGACATCGCCTCTTCAAGAAAGAATGGGGCGTCAGTTGTCATAAAAATATCACAAAATCTTCACATTGCTGTCACATAAGCCCGTTACCCTTACTGGAGCCGCAATATCAGCCCCTATAAGGAGATCTGCATGAGTCAGTCCACGGGCACGCACGTACCCCAACTCAGTGTCATCGATTCCCTCAACAACGCCCCTATCAGTTTTTTTCACCTGCGCGCCGCATTCACCGCGGGGATGGGATTTTTCACGGACGCCTACGACCTGTTCATCATTGGGTCCGCACTCGTTTTTCTGAAACCGGAATGGCACTTAAACGATACGCAGATTGCCTTTCTCGGTAGTATTTCGCTGATCGCCGCCTTCCTCGGCGCCTTTATCTTTGGACGCCTGGCCGATGTGGTGGGCCGCAAGCGGATTTACGGACTAGAAGCGCTGCTGATGGTTATCGGCGGCTTGGCTTGCGCCTTCGCACCCTCTTTCGCATGGCTCTTAGTGTTCCGCGTCATTCTCGGCATCGGCATCGGCGGAGACTACCCCATGAGCGCCGTCCTCATGTCAGAGTATGCCAATGCCAAAAAACGCGGCGCCCTGACTTCGCTGGTCTTCGGCATGCAGGGGCTCGGTCTTGCCTTCGGTCCGGTGGTCGCCCTGACACTCGAAGCGTCTGGTCTGCCACCGGATTCCATCTGGCGGATCATGTTCGCGGTGGGCGCCTTGCCGCCTATGGCCGTACTGTACTTACGCCGGACCATGCCGGAGTCCCCCCGCTTTAAAGCTTTGGTGCGTGGCGACGTGGACGATGCCGCCAGGGACATAGCGATCTATTCCACCGGTCAACTGGAAACTCGGGTGGAGCAAAAAACCCAGCCCAGCCGCATCAGTCTCGGGCAGATGTTGTCCAACCCACAGTATCTGTTACTCATTCTCGGTACCGGTGGAGCTTGGTTTCTGAACGACTATGCGTTCTATGGAAATGCCATTTCCACTCCCGAAATCATCAAAATGCTGGCGCCCTCATCCTCTACCATAACGGGAAGTGCCTGGGCGCTGATCATTTTTTCCATATTTGCCGTCCCCGGATATCTGGCCTCCATTTTCTTTATGGATGCCATCGGTCATCGACGGTTGCAGTGGATTGGCTTTGCCGTGATGGCCGTGGCTTTCGGCGCCATGGGCCTGATGCCAGATATCACCCATGAAGTCGCCCCTTTCCTCTTCCTCTATGGGATCAGCTTCTTCTTCATCGAATTTGGTCCCAACTGCACCACCTTCGTGATCCCCGCCGAAGTGTTCCCTACCAGTATCCGCACCACCGGTCATGGCATGGCGGCGGGTATCGGCAAGTTTGGTGCCTTCGTCGGCACTTTTGTCTTCCCGTTTATCAGTGCCGAGGGCGGCATCAAAGGGGCGATGCTCTTTTCGTCAGGTGTCGCCATTCTCGGTGTCATCCTCACCAAGCTCACCCTTCCGGAACCTAGCGGTAAAACGCTGGAGGCACTGGGCGGGGAGGACGCAACCGCCCACGTTGTCGTCGGGTCTGCCAGTCGTTCTGGGCAACTGGTTGAAAGTAGCCCGCAGTCCTGACCGGGCGAGAAGCATCTGCTATGTTCTGGATATTATTGGGCAGTATGATGTACACGTGCCTATGCTGCAGGCGGCGGCAGCCCTTGGCGAATGTTCCGAAAAATATGTTCAATGTGGGCCTGGACTGGGGATACCATCATTTTCATGCGCATGTCGATGGAAAATACATCTCCAGCCAGTATGTCAACCAGCAATTTGCCGGCACCTCGACCAGCCAGACCATACCGCCCTACTTCCTGCTGAACCTGGGTGTAGAGGACACGATACCGGTCCATGCCGATTATGTGAAAAATGTGCAGTTGGCGCTGAATATCGACAACCTGCTAAATCGCCGGTATTTTCCTAAGGGTTCCAGCAATACCGATTATTATGGCAATACCTACCTGTCCGTCCTGGAAGGCATGCCGCGCTTCGTGTTCGGCAGCGTGACGGTGAAGTTTTAGCATGGGAGTGGTAATAATATGGACGCCGTTGATGTGGCGGTGCATCTTTCCGCCCACTCTCGATAAATGATCAGGATATACTGACGTGAAAAAATGGAATTTCATTGTAGCATGTGCTGTTGGTTCTGCCTTGACGTTTTCGGTGCCAGCTTTCGCCTATGTGGGGGTTTCCAATACCCGCAACCTTCAAGGCCCGATACAGATCAATCCAGGCAATAAAGACTGGGTAACCCATATACTACCCACGGGGCGGATCGTCAGCCCCGTGGGTCTTGTCAACGGCACCCCCAATTTTGTGACCGCAGTCGTGCCTGTGGGGCACCATGTGGCGGCCATGGCAAACGGCGCGACCCGGGCGCAGACCATTACGCTTTACAAACAGAAGACCTTGAAACAGGTGGCTAAGATCGCCGCATACAAAAAGGGTGCCAAAAAAGAGGCCCCTTTGCCTACGGACGTCACGGATCTGCACGACAACATCATTGGCCATCAGAGCTTTTTCCAGGGCATGGTGGTCGGACCTGACCATGTGCTCTACGCCGCAGGCGGCGACAGCGGCGATGTGGCGGCGTTTATCCCGAAGGCGGGCGAACCGATCCTGTTGCGCCGCTATCCCCTGGCCTGGCAGCCTTTCCCCAAGGATCAGTATCCCTATACATACCAGGGACACCATATCGGTAAGCCGCGACTCTTTTATCCGGACGCCATCGCCGTTGGGCACCGGGGTAGACACCTCTATGTGACGGGTATGCTGTCCAACAGTCTGGCCCGTATCAATCTCCAAACTGGCAAGACCGATTACCTCAATGTTGGACCCTATCCCTTCGCAGTGACTTTTGCCGATGGCGGAAAGAAGCTGGTGGTCAGCCTCTGGGGTGGTAATGCCGTAGCGGTAGTTGATCCCGGAACCATGAGACTGCTGGGTACGGTTCGTGTCGGACCTCCGACAGGCCCTAACAATACCCAGGCGGGTGTGCATCCGACCGCCCTCGCGGCCGTTCCTCACAGCCCGGATGTCTTTGTGGCCCTTGCCAATATCGACCGCATTGCTGAGGTGGATACCGCTTCTTTGCGGGTCAAGGGTTTCATCGACGACAGCCCCTATCCCGACGCGCCGCCGGGCAGCTATCCGGACGGCCTGACCATTACGGAGGGCAAGCTCTTCGTGGCCAACGCCGGCAACAACGATGTCGCCGTCTACAACGATCAGACGGGTAAGGGCCTGGGACTGATCCCCACGGGCTGGTATCCCACCGCCATCACGCACGCGCATCATGCGCTGTACATCGCCGCCGCCAAGGGGCTTGGTTCCGGTCCCAACGTGGAGCATCAGTGGGTCGGCAACATGATGGATGGTCTGGTCCAGAAAATTGACTTGAACGATCTGTCCCAAAAGCTCCCCGCCTGGACGCAGGAAAGCCTTCTCAATGATGGCTTCACCCCCGCCCAGCGCGCCGCGCGCCATGCTGAAGATAGGAAAACAACGGCTTTCCTGCGTAAACATATTCATTACGTGGTTTTCATTCTGCGTGAAAATAAAACCTTTGATGAAGATCTGGGCGACTATAAAGCGGCCGGTGCCTGGGCCGATCCGCAGTTGGATTTATATGGCCCCGAGGAACTGCCCAATCTCTATAATCTCGCCAGGCATTATTCACTCTTCGTGAATTTCATGGCGGATGGAGAAGTGACCGCCCAGGGCCATCAGTGGACCACGTCGGCATCGGACTCGGATTTCGTGCAACGCACTTGGCCGGAGTACTACTCAGGGCGGGGACTGGTGGCCAATCCCGGCTGGACCCAGTCTCTGGTCCCCGGTGGGGCGACAGGTACGGGTGGGGTGCCCCAGGGGGTCGACAACCCCTATGCCATCTACGAGAACCTTTCTGTTCTCGGCCAGTGGTCCAATCCCTGGATCAGCTATCCGGCCCGTCTCTTTCTCTTCAACGACCTGCTGAGTCACCAGGTATCGTTCGAGGACTTCGGGGAGTTTGTCTCCCGTTCCCAAGCCGGCAACATCTCCAAGGCCATGGACCAGCATCTCGCGACGGGCTTCCCGGGCTGGGACCGGATGATCCTCGACACCTATCGGGAAAAGATGGCGGTGAACTGGCTCAAGGCCCACCCCGGTTCGAAATTCCCGCACTTCATCTATATCTGGTTACCGGATGATCACACTGCGGGACGCAAATCCTGCTACTACACGCCGGATTACTATGTGGCCAATAATGACTATGCCACGGCAAAGTTCATTCATTATCTTTCCACGACACTCGAGTGGAGGCATATGGTGGTGTTTTTGACCGAAGACGATGCGCAGTCCGGCGCCGACCACATCAACGCCCACCGAACCTTCGCTTTGGCCATGGGACCCTGGGTGAAAAGAGGCTATCTCGAAACCAATCTCTATTCCCAGGTGAACATCCTCAAGACCACCGAGGCCATCTTCGGCCTGCCGCCCATGTCCCAGTGGGATCAGAATGCCGGCGTATTCTCGGGGATATGGACGAACCATCCGGACTTCGCGCCTACCCGGGTTTTGTCCATGCAGGTGCCGATCACCTTCAATGCGGGGAAATGCAATCACTACACTTTGCTGCGCCGCGAAGCAGGGGCTTCCGGGCATTACCTGCATCCCAATTCCAAATGGTATGCCTGGTACAAGGCCCATCAGACCAAAAACGGGGCCGGCTTGCCGCCACCCGGTAAGGCCGATGCCTACACCCCAACAACCCTTCTGAAAGTGCCTGGTCCCGAGCAAATGAAGCAGGAATGGATCGCCGCTAAAGGCGTAAAGGCCTGGCACAAAGAGATGGCGTATCTCAAGGCTTATGCCAAAAAGCAGCACGCACCCATTGCCGCCTATCAGGCCGGAGAGGTGGAGTAATATGAAACATAGATGGCTGACGGGACCCTGCTCGGGCTGCGGGTGCCGATGTCAGAATGTAGCTTTAACTGGTGGATGTCACACGATGGAAGATGGAAAAACGGTCAGGATGGGCCGACCGAAACCGATGGCGGTTTCCGGTCCTCCGTCCGCTGATCCTCCCTCGCCACCGAAGGCATGACTACCGGTACGGGTGCGGGCAACACCTGCTCCAGGTGGAGCTGCAAGCTTTCCCTCCCCTGCCAGCGGTTCACCTGCAACCGGGTATTGGGCGCGCACCCGAATGCCCACCGGGGGCTGTTCCTGGGCGATCTCCGGCCGTTCAAAAAATGCACGGCACCAAAATGGTTCGGGACGATATTAGTCAGGATGTTCTGACCATTCGCGCAAATAACACCAGGGTACAAAAATCCGTACCGCTCCTATTATTGGCCCGTTGCGTCGCTGGCTGGAATATATACCGCTTTCCATATCTGAAGAAGGACTCAAAACAGGATACCGTCGGGCACGAGAAAAAGCAGGAATGCCGTGGCTGCATTTTCACGATCTGCGAGTTGGTTGCGCATCTGTCCTGTTAGCCTATGGCTTTGATCTTTATACCATTGCCAAGGTTTTTGGTCATTCCACGATCAGGATGACTGAACGATATGCACACCTTCAGGCGCAGCGTGAAGCTATGGAAAAAGCCTTTTCCCAGATAATGAATGGTGGGTCGTAGTGGTTTCGAACCACTGACCTCCGCCGTGTGAAGGCGGCGCTCTACCCCTGAGCTAACGACCCCAATTACTATTGATGCTGCACCGAGAACTGCGCCGGCATTTTTAACCTATTGATTACAATATAACAACATCTGCCGTGCAAAGGCAGTGCTCAACCGCTGAGCTAACCGCCAAAGGTGTTCCCTGCTCACCTGGGGAGGGAACAAAATACCAATCAACGGCATCAGGGTCAACCATTTTCCCACCTTCTCACATGGTTTGTTTCCCGTTAAACTGCCAGCTCTCGCAACTCCATACCAGCAGACGCCCAAGCGCAGACGGTCACCTCCATCCATGATGTTTCTGAAATACTTGCCGACGGTACAGGAACCCCGGCTTTACATGGCCTTGGAACGAACCTACTTGGGTTATTTCAAGCTCCTCTTCCTGTCGATCGGTACCGGCCTGCTTTCTGCACGCCTGGCCATTCTCTTCAAGGCACTCCACTACGCCACCCTGGGCCACTTTTTTACCGAACTTTTCTACTGGCTGAGCTGGCCCGCCATCGCCCTGATTTTTGTGGTAGGATTTCGTTTTATGTCGGACCTGGAATATATCGAAAAAGGATCTCCCGTGGCTGAGAAAGAAATCATTGATCCGCGCGTTTACATGGCCGCCGAGCGTACCTTCCTCGCCTGGGTACGCACCGGCATCGGCCTGATTGCTTTCGGTTTCGTGATCGAAAAATTCGATTTTTTCCTGGAGCAACTCTCCATCATGCTCCATACCAAACTCGTGATGGGCGCAGGCTTTTCCGGGATGGGCATCGTTTTCATTCTTCTCGGGGTCACCAATCTGGTCATCGGTGGCATCAACTTCATTCGCACGGTCAAAAAAGTGGACGAGGGCACTTATCATGTCCACAAATTTCTCTACGGCCTGTACGGAGTCATCCTGCTGAGTATCACCATCGTGCTGGCTGCCATGATCATCCATGTATCGCCCTGAACACGCCATTGCTAAAGCATCCGTACGGGCGTCAGGTGGTCATCATAAGCGCAACAGCAGGCATGAAACAGGTAGTTAACTGATCCTTTCCTGCCATTTCTCCAGCGCCTGGCTAGAACATCATTTCAGAGTCCATATTGGGGAGATTTTCATGCTGAACCAAGCGCTGCGATGGCAGTTGGATCGTGTCACCACACCATTGGGTGTCATGCTGCTGGTCACCGATGCGCAAAATACCCTACATGCACTGGACTGGGCGGACAGCGAAGCCCGCATGCTGGATCGACTCCGCCTGCTCTACGGCTCTGATGGGGTAACGTTGACATCGGGAATAGCTCCGCAGCCGGTTCGCAACGGTCTGGAAGCCTACTGGGCGGGTGATCTCGACGCCGTCTCCGCCATTCCCATAGAAACCGCAGGCACCGAGTTTCAGCGGAACGCCTGGGCTTGGTTGCGCAGCATTCCCGCCGGAGAAACCCGCAGCTACCAAGAACAGGCGAGGGGCATGGAGCGGGCATCAGCGGTGCGCGCCGTGGGGCGTGCCAACGCCACGAATCCCATTGGTATTGTCATTCCCTGCCATCGCGTCATCGGCACCAACGGCACCCTGACCGGGTACGCGGGCGGAATAGAGCGCAAACGCTGGCTGTTGCGGCATGAGGGCGGCGATTTTTAGGGCTGCGCCCACAAACGCATGGCCGCATAGGCCCGCCAGGGCCGCCATGCTTCGGCGAGCATCAGCATTTCTGCGGGGTTGGGGCGCCCACTCTCCGTTTCCAGTGCGCGCAGTAGTCCCAGGTCAGAATGGGGGAAGGCGTCCGGATCACGATATCCGCGCATGGCGATGTAGTACGCCGTCCACGAGCCGATACCCGGCAGTTCGCAGAGGTTTTTGATGATGCTGTCGAGGGGAGGCGCCGAAAAAGTCAGGCGGCCCTCTTGTCTGGCTGATAGGCCTTAATGCGATAAAAACGCTGCCAGTGAGTGATAATGAAATGGTCCACCACCAACGCTTCGAGACTCGGGCACAGGCTGAATCAGCTATTCGGGAATACATCGAGATTTTTTACAATCGCCAACGCCGGCATTCACGGATTGCTTATCTGGCTCCCGCTGTGTTCGCACAGTCCTTCACACGGTTGGCCGCTTGAAGTGGGGTTGTCTACTATTGTCAGGACACCTCAGCTGTGGCTACGTTTGGTCTGATGGACAGGGAAGATTCCGATGGTGTCCCTCTTGGAAGGAAAAAGGGCGGCCAAGCCCGGCAAAAATGCTGACGTAATGTTGGCGAACTGGCGCCAAAACAGTCCAAAAACACCCCAAAAAAAAAGCCAGCATGCGCTGGCTCTTTCCTTACAAATCAACAGGTTATTGGTGGAGGCGGCGGGAATTGAACCCGCGTCCGCAGTACCTAGACCACCGGATCTACATGCGTAGTTTGTCTTTTGGCTTTAACCGCACCGCCCTCCGACAGACAGGATGACGACATGGCGATT
>JAPTWR010000169.1 GCA_028065135.1 Acidithiobacillus sp. | reverse complement strand
TCTTTACCACGCGCAATAAGCCGCTTCAGCTCAGACCGCTGAGATTCATTATCCACTACACTCTCACCGTCTCTCATAACCAACCTGCACTCGCGGAAAGCCGCGCATTATATAGGAAAAACCATATGCATGGAAAGGTGCCCCGTCACAGAACTGCACCCTCAGCCCATTTTTCATTTCATTTCGAACCAACGCCGTTGCGCCTGTCGCGCCGGGACAAACGCACCACTTCAGCCCTCTCCTGCTCGGAGAGCGCACTCAAACCACCCTGATCTGCGGCCCGGCTGATAAAGTGACTGCGCGCCGCAGCAAGACGCTGGTTCACTCGCGCCACACAACCGGAAATTTCAAGCCGCATCAGCACCTGCTCTTCCTCGTCGCCAGAGTCGCTCATCACCAGCGCGTAGCATGCCTCCGCATGTTTCAGTACCGACAGTTTTGCGAATAACTCGTGAGAGCTTAGATGGGTCATGTTGGCCAAAATATCAAGGGCCTCTGCCAGAATTTCAGCCATGGGATCACGGTCGAAGAGGAAAGGCAGCAAATCGCGGTCCAACGCCTGCCAGGCGGGGTCTTCGGGAAAATTCAGCAATAGTCGCAAAGCCGTTTTAAAAAGGGATCGTCCTCCGGCAGCGAAGAACGTCGCTTTACGCGGTGTGCGCGACGGCGCGCGCCGGGCGACGGGCGCCAATCCGCAAAGCATCTGCACCCGTTGTTCATAAACCTCCCGCAACACCGGATCGCTCACCCGTTTCAGAAAATCGCGCGCGGCATGCAGAAAAAGTGCCTTCTCATCTTCTGCGGCGAGGTTGTGTCGGCGTTGCAACTCCTCCAGAAAAAAGTCGATGGCTGGACGCGCGGTCGGGAGCATTGATTCAAACGCCGCGCCGCCCTGTTCACGCACCAACGAGTCCGGGTCCTGGCCGTCCGGCAGGAACAGCAACCGTAGCAGACGCCCCGCGCGCAGATGCTCCGGCGCCGTCTGCACGGCCCGCCAGGCCGCATTACGTCCGGCGGTATCGCCATCGAAACAGAGTAGCACCTCGTGCGCTGCCCGGAAGAGCATTTCCATCTGGCTGTCCCCCAAGGCCGTCCCGCTCGCCGCGACGGCGTAGTCGATGCCAGCCTGGTGCAGGGTAATGACATCCAGATACCCTTCCACCAGCAGCACCCGCCCTGCTCGGCGCATCCCCTCCCTGGCCTGGTGCAGACCATAGAGCACCCGCCCCTTGTGGTAGAGCGCACTTTCCGGCGAGTTGAGGTATTTGGGTTCATGACCATCGAGACTGCGGCCGCCCAATCCCACCGCCTGTCCTCGTCCGTCGCGAATCGGAAAAATCACTCGCCCGCGAAAACGGTCGTAGACCGATCCGTCTTCACGGCCGCTCACCAGGCCCGCGCCCAGCAACTGCTGGCGCAATGACGGTTCCCTGCCCAGTTTCTGGCTCAGAAACCCGGCTGCAGACGGTGCGTACCCCAGCTCGAAGCGCCCAATGATCTCCTCGCTCAAACCCCTTCCACGCAGATACTCCTGCGCTGGCGGGTGCTCTGCGAGGGCAGATCGGTAAACGCCAATGGCTTTTTCGAGAATTGCCCGCAGCGGCCGAAGACTTTCCTGCTCTCCGGCAGGGCCGTCTTCCGGCAGGGCGACACCGACTTCGTCAGCGAGTGTCTTCACCGCCTCCGGAAAAGACAGCCGATCATGGGCCATCAAGAATCCGATGGCATTCCCATGGGCGTGACAGCCAAAGCAGTAATAAATCTGTTTGTCGGCACTGACCGAGAAAGACGGGCTCTTTTCCTGATGAAAGGGGCAGCAGGCCCAGAAATCCCGGCCTTTTTTCTTCAGCGGTACGCGGCTATCGATGAGGCGCACCAGATCACAGTGCTCCAGCAGGGCGTCAATGAATGCGGGAGAAAAGTTGGCCATGGCTCAGCGTAACTCCAACTCGCTGACGCCGCCACCGCCATGCTCTGGCCGCGCCATACGCCACTGGCTGACCCGAGGGTCTTGCCCGGCAAACTCGCGCACCATTTCTGCGAGCACCCCGTTGCCCTTACCATGCAGGATCTGGACCTGTCGACGACCGGCGGCTACGGCGCCATCCACATGACGACGCAGCGCCGCCAGGGCGTCTTCCCGAAGCTGTCCGCGCAAATCCAGACGCCAGGGATGATCGTCGGGGGTGGCATACTGGGTGCTACCTTTTTCTTTTGGGATCTGCAGCGCAGCGTCCACGGCAAATTGTGCGGCGGGCACCCACAACTGCTTGCCCCGTAATTGAATCTGTACCCTGCGTTGTGCGGGATCCGCACGCAGCACTTGGGTCACCTGCCGGAGTGGCAGAAACAGACCCCTGGTCCCCACCGCGGGCAGGCTGTCCACTCGCTGCTCCTCCGCCCGGAAGGGAACTTCCAGACGTTGCAAAGCCGCCGTTGCCGCCTGGGTATCCCTCCCGGACTTGAGCGCGGCAATGGCTTGCCGCACCTGCTGGCGCGCCGTTGCCAGTATATCTTCCCATTCGGCGCGGGCGGCGGCGGCGGCTTTGTCACGCTCCTGCCTCGCTGCTTCCAGTTCGCGTTCCAGGCGGCGGGCCACACTGGTGGCTTCGTCACGCGCCAGTACGGCCTCATCCATAGCCTGCCGGGCGGCCTGCAATAGGGTTTCCCGTTGCGCTTCCCAACGTTCCCAGTTCTCCCGGTCATCGGCATAGAGTGCCTCGGCGCGGTTCATCACTGGTGCAGGCATCCCCACGCGCCGGGCGATGACCAGACCCTGGCTCGCGCCGCCTACACCCCACAGCAGACGGTAGGTGGGTTTCAAAGACTCTGCATCAAAGCCCATACCCGCCAGGGCTACACCCGCATGGCTCAGGGCATAACGCTTCATCACTTCCAGATGGCTCGTGAGCAGTGTGCAGCATTCGGCCGCCAGCAAGGCCTCTGCGACCGCCTGGGCCAGCGCGCCCCCTTCCCGCGGGTCGGTGCCATTGCCCAGTTCGTCGAGAAGCACGAGACTGTGGGCGTCGGCATGCTCCAGCACTTCCCGAAGACGCTGTACCTGCGCCGAAAAAGTGGAAAGATCCGTGTGGATATCCTGGGCGTCGCCGATGACCGCAAAGCACTTCGGGAAATAACCCAATGTACCTTCCGCAGTTACCGGCAATCCCATGTAGGCCATCAGATGATTGAGTCCGAGTGCTTTCAGGATAGCCGTCTTGCCGCCGGTATTGGGGCCGGTAATGACCAGTTGCTGCGCGTCCGCCCCGAGACGCAGGGCATTACCCACGACCTGCCCCGGATGGCGCAGACAAAGCAGCGGATGACGCAGGGCCTGCAGATCAAATGCCGCCGCCGCATCGACCTTGGGCAAAATCCCGCCACAGACATCCCCCAGTTCCAGTCCCGCCCGTACCGCATCCAGCCGGCCCATATGCCGCAGGGCGGCGACGATGCCCGGCACTTCCAGCCCTACCGCTGCACTCAGGGCACGAAGAATGCGCTCCTGCTCCTGAATTTCGGCACGCCGGTCCTGGACCAGTTGATTATTCAGATCGACGGCCGCCAGCGGCTCCACAAAAAGAGTCTCACCACTTGCCGACCGGTCATGGACGATCGCCTTGATACGCCCTTTATGGGTAGCTTTGAGCGGGAGCACGTAACGCTCATTACGCTGCACGATGACCTGATCCTGCCAGTATTCCTGCCAGTCTCGATTACGCAGAAAGCCCTGCAGAAAACGCTGCAATTCGTTGCGGCTGATTCGCAAGCGCTGGCGCAGGAGGGCGAGATCCGCACTCGCCGTATCCAGGAGCTCACCCTCCTCATCCAACGCCACGCCGAGACGGCGCAACAAGGTCACCGGGGGATCAAGCTCACCTGCCAGCCCGGTCAAGGCATCCCGAGTCTCGCGCAAAGCTGCGGCATAACCCTTCTGTGCCGTCAGCACATCGAGCACCGCGCGCAAATCTCTCCCGCTGAGCACGGCACCAGGGCGCTGTGCCAGAACCAGCAGAGCATCGATATCGGGGAGATCAGAAACGGGAAGAAGAAAACCGGCGGAAAACCGCTGCGACAACCAGGCCAACCAATTCAAACGATCATGAATTTCCGCAAGCGGCACCCAGGGGGTAGTCGCCGCAACATGTCTGCGGCCATAGATGTGGCCACAATGCTGTGACCACGCGCTCTGCACATCACCGGCATCCAGAGCCCGCCAGAAGCTGTCCTGCCAAGGAGCAACCTCGGCCACAGCCATGCCCTCGTCCATCAACTGCCGAGGCGGGCCTTCACTTTATCCGCCACCACGGCCATATCCGCACGCCCCTGCATCTGCGGGCGCAGAAAGGTAAGTACCTTACCCATATCTTTAGGTCCGCTGGCCGCCACCGCTGTCATCGCCTCGCTGATCAGCCCGTCAATCTCGCCGGGTGACAGCGCCTCCGGCAGATAGACTGCGAGAAAAGGAATTTCTGATTCTTCCTTTTCAGCAAGGTCCGGACGCCCACCAGCAAGAAATTGACTGGCAGAATCTTTGCGCTGCTTGATCAGCTTGTCCACGATGCGCAACGCTTCAGCATCATCAAGCTCGCGGCGCTCGTCAATTTCCCGCTGTTTGATTGCCGCCAGGAGCATACGAATAGTCCCAAGACGCCCGGCTTCCCGGGCGCGCATGGCGGACTTCATATCCTCCTGGATGCGCTCACGCAGTGTCATCAGTAGAGCCGGACCAGCCGCATGGACTGACGACGCATGCGCTTCAACGCCCGCTTGCGGGCAGCAGCGGCCTTACGCTTGCGCTCTTCCGTGGGCTTTTCGTAGAATTCGCGACGCCTTACCTCGGTAAGGACTCCTGCCTTTTCGCAGGAACGTTTGAAACGCCGCAACGCGACTTCGAAAGGCTCATTTTCTTTGACACGAACAGTTGGCATAGAAGGATTCCGACCTCTTTGGATAAGGGTAGCGAGAAAGGGGCCGATTATAGGCGGATCAACGACCCGAGTCAAAAGCTCCCTGGCCGCCCGCCACCACAACTCCAGCAGGGTCGGCACCCATCGGAAGACCAGCACCGTTGTTGCTAAAACCGCAAAACATTCGTTGCCAGCCCTTGACAGCCTGATCAAAAAGAATCCTAATATACGAGTGGTTAAAGTGCTTTTAAAATATAAAATTAGGCGACAATGTTACAACGCCTGGTGATCAGGATCGGGGAGGTCGTGATGCACACTGAAGCCAGAGAATTAGCGGGATCAGATATTCCGGAGATGGGTCCGGTCACCGATCCGCCGCCCCTGAATGATTTCATGGACGACCAAACCAGCGGGCCGTTTCTCAGCCAGAAGCAGGAACTGCAACTCATCCAACGCTTGCATCGGGGCGACGAGTGCGCCCGCGCCACACTGATCTCCGCGCACATGCCCTTGGTGCGGGCGGTTGCCAGGGGTTATCGCAATAAAGGGCTCAGTCAGGAAGACCTCCTTCAGGAGGGTTACATGGGTCTGCTGCGTGCCGCCGACCGCTTTCAGGAAGGCCTCGGCACACGTTTCTCCAGTTATGCGACCTGGTGGATCCGCGAGGCAATGCAGCGGGCGCTCATCCGTTCCCGCTTCATCCGTCTGCCCGATTACCTTGCCAAGTCCCTGCACGCTTATATGCAGCGCGGAGCGAAGGAGGACAGCGACGTCGATGTGCGCAGGGAGCAGCGGCGTGAAGCCCTAGGGGTGCGCGAGAGTACCATGCGCGCCCTGGATTTCGCCGACATCCGCGTCTTCTCGCTCGACGAGGAAACATCCGACGGGCCGGGCCGCATCGAACAGGTGACCGGCGACGTTGCCAGTCCGGACAGCGACTATGACCGTGATGCCATCTGCAAGGCACTGCGGGAACATCTGACCGAACTCAATGAAAAACAGCGGGAGGTCATGGTCTTTCGCTATGGCATGCATGGTGACGCGCCCATGACCCTGGAAGCCGTCGCCGAGCGTATGGGCGTCAGCCGCGAGGCGGTAAGACAGTTGCAGGTGCGGGCACTGACCCGTCTGCGTCAGTCGTTGAGCGAAAGCGGCTGGGGTTGCTGACGCTCCGCCAGCAACCCCAGCAACCTGCGTAAGGCCGCCGCTCTGTGGCTGTGTTCGTTTTTTTTCTTCAGGCTCCACTGTGCCGCGCTGCCAGATCCATGCGTGGGCCAAAACAGGGGATCGTAGCCAAACCCCCCGTCGCCGGCAGGACGCTCACCAATGGTCCCTCTCCAAAAGCCTTGGGCTACCAGTGGCGAAGGGTCGGTGGCAAATTCCAGAAAAACCATGCAAGCCACGTAATAGGCAGCACGGGCCTCCCCCCGCGCCTCGGCCAGCATGCTCAGCAACTTCGCGTTATTGGCTGCATCGCTGGCATCCGGGCCGGCATAACGCGCGGAGTAAATGCCGGGCGCTCCCTGGAGATAGGGCACACAAAGCCCCGAATCTTCGGCGAGCGCCGCCATACCACTTTGCGAGGCGGCATGGCGTGCCTTGAGCAATGCATTTTCCACAAAGGTGGTGCCTGTTTCTTCCATACCGGCGATGCCCAGTTCCGTCTGGCTGACGAGCGCGAAGCCACGGGCGGCAAGCAGCGGTTGCAACTCACGCAACTTGCCTGCATTACTCGTGGCCAGCAACAAGGGCGTCATGAACGGGCTTCCGGACACTCCTGATGCTGACGGGCCACCAATTCGGCGATCCCCTTGCGCGCCAGAGCCAGCATTTCAGCCATCTGTTCCGCGCTGAACACCGCGCCCTCCGCAGTTCCCTGTACTTCCACAAAGGCGCCGGCGCCGGTCATCACCACATTCATATCCACATCGGCATTGCTGTCTTCGGCATAGTCGAGATCCAACACCGCCTGCCCCTGATAAACACCTACCGAGACGGCGGCCACCCAGTCCCGCAGAGGATTATTCCGAAGCTGTCCCGCAGCACGCAGATGCTGGACGGCATCGGCTACCGCCAGACAAGCGCCGGTAATGCTGGCGGTACGGGTTCCGCCATCGGCCTGAAGCACATCACAATCCACCCAGATAGTGCGTTCGCCCAAAGCTTGCAGATCCACGGCGGCGCGCAGACTGCGCCCGATAAGACGTTGGATTTCATGGGTGCGCCCGCCGATACGACCTTTGGCGGATTCCCGTGCCACCCGCTCCCGGGTGGCACGGGGCAACATACTGTATTCCGCTGTCACCCACCCCTTGCCCGCGCCGCGCAGGAAGGGTGGTACCTTTTCTTCGACGCTGGCGGTGCATAGCACCTTGGTATCACCGCAGGCTATCAGCACCGAACCTTCGGCATGCTTGGTAAAATTTCTGGTAACTTGTACCGGACGCAAGGCGTCTGCATTTCTTCCGCTAGGACGTATCATGGGAATACTCGTTGTAGGTGGTGGAGCATTGTATCGTGAGGAGACGGGAGGATTCAAAATGCGGCGCTGCGCAGCACTGTCCCTCTTCCCTCTTCCCCCCCTATAATAATAAAAAGCCCGCTTCCCAGAGGAACCAACCATGCCCGGCATTGACCACATAGAAATCGCCCAGTTTCTCAAACAACATCATCTGGCCCAGTCTCTGACCATCAGTGAAATCCAGACCCTCGCAGAATACGTCACCCACGCCCAATTTCATCTGGATCAGGTGATTGCCGAATGGGGCTCTCTGGGAGAGGCCCTGTTCTTCTGCGTCAAGGGTGAAATGGCCATCGTTCACCACACAGCCGACGGCGACGAAGTAGAAGTGGTCCGGGTGCATGACGGAGAAATGGCCGGAGAGATGTCCTTTTTTGACCGTCAGCCACGTAGCGCCCGAATCATTGCCAAAAGCGAAGATACCCAGGTGCTGGTCCTGACCCGCGCCCGGTATCAGCGCCTGAAGGTGGAAAAACCGTATATCACCGTGAATATTCTGGAGCAGGCCATCATCAGCCTGGACCATTTGTTCCGCAATCTTTCTCAGGGCTACACGGACTTCTCTACCTATATTTATGGCAAGGGCAAGCGCTAGATTTTGTCGCCGCCCGGAGTTTTTCCCTACGCTCCGCCGCGTTGGCTGAGCAACTCCACAATCCGGCGCAAACGCTCCAGAGGATCCTGAAGAACCAGCAACTGCTGCTTTTCTTCGGGGGAGGCGGGCAGCGCCTGCGCCAGGACCATTCCGGCACTACTGGCGTCTATTCCTGCGGCAGGCACCTTGCCGATCAAATCCTCAAGAATGGCGTGCAACGGCTGGCTTTCCCGACCCATTGGCACGACGGGCTCTTCGGCCCAGGGATGGATAGAGGCCATCGCCAGTTGTCCCTCATAACGCCAGTCCTGAATGGTGAAACGTTTCTGGCCGCGCACCTGAACCTGGAGAATGCCGGCCTCTCCCCCCCAGTCCACAATGCGTGCCAGGGTACCCACCAATTCCGGCTCGGCGTGGCCATCGCCCCGAGGGTGACTGAGGCAAATGCCAAAATCCCGACCCTGCCGCAGTGAGGCGCTGATCATGTCCAGATAACGCGGCTCAAAAATACGCAGCCCTAATAAAGCCTTGGGGAAAAGTACCGTTCGGAGTAAAAATAGGGGCGTCCAGTCCGTATCCGTCACCTGTCACACCTCTCGCGAGTACCCATGAACCCCACCCTGA
>JAPTWR010000155.1 GCA_028065135.1 Acidithiobacillus sp. | reverse complement strand
TTCGCGGTCTTGTCCAGAACGCTGGGCAGATTGGTGGCGTCGATCTTCTTGAGGTCCTGATCAGGCGCAAACTGCATGGCCAGGAAACCATAACCCATGTCGTTTTCGTACTGCTTGAAGGTGGCCAGTGCCTGGGTGTTGCCATGATCCAGGTTGTACGCCTTCAGGGCGATCATGGCCTTGATGCCATTGGCAATCTTTGGCTTGGCTTCCTGCTCCAGCTGGATGATGCCGGGAATGACTTTCGTCTCGGAGTGGGTCAGCAGCGGTGTAAGGACATACGGGATGGAAACCTCGAAGAGATTTTTCTGCTCGCTGCGGCTGGGGATGGCGATGAGGTTCCAGGACGCGGACACCGTGTTGTAATCCGTGTTCCAGATGGCTTCCATGGCCGCCAGCTTGGTGGGTTGGGCCTTCACGTCGATGAAACCGAGCGCATCCCCCAATGTAATCACCCCTATACTGGAAAGCACGCCGAAGAGCGTGGCGATCCGGAAGGAACGCAACGCCATATCTTTCCGCTTGTTGGTCAGCATGTAATAAGCGCTGACGCCCATGACAAACATGGCGCCGGTTATATAGCCTGCGAGGGTGGTATGGACGAACTTGGCCTGGGCATCGGGGTTGAAGATCAAGTCCATGAAGCTGGAAAACTGCATCCGCATGGTGTTGGGATCAAAGGTGCCGCCGCGGGGATCCTGCATGAAGCCGTTGGCGATGAGAATCCACAAGGCTGAAAGGTTGGAGCCCAGGGCCACCAGATAGGTGACCACCAGATGCGCCTTGGCGCTGATGCGCTCCCAGCCGAAGAACATGACGCCCACGAAGGTGGACTCCATGAAAAAGGCCATAATACCTTCGATGGCCAGGGGAGTGCCAAAAATGTCCCCCACGAAATGCGAGTACATGGACCAATTGGTGCCGAACTCGAACTCCATGGTTATGCCCGTGGCGACGCCCAGGGCGAAGTTGATGCCGAAGAGCTTGCCCCAGAACTGGGTCATTTCTTTATATATCTGTTTGCCGGTGATGACATACACCGTTTCCATGGTGGCCAGAATAAAGCTCATACCCAGGGTGAGTGGTACAAATAAGAAGTGGTAGAGAGCGGTCAGCGCGAACTGCAGCCGCGATAGCTCCACCACGGTGGGATCAATCATCATACTCATGGAATACCTCCTAATCAAAATGAGAGATATCCAGGTGCCGCCCGTACCTAACTTGGTCCATTGCGATATCTAGAGTAGACATCATGTAGGAGTCAATCTAGTCTAGCATTGATATTTGTCATTTTTTATGATTTATATATTTTGATTCATATCAATCATACAACTGAACGGCATTCCAGATCTTGCCGGCATCCATTGATGAATGCTCCGACAGATGAGCAATTTCGTAGGCCTGTTCCTGTGAACCCGAGGGAAATGTCACTGGCTATTCAACCTGAATCCGGTGGAGATACACCTCGGGATATTAACTGGGAGAGCTGGGTGGAATGAGCAAGATGCAATCCACCGGGCAGACCTCCTGACACTGGGGCT
The DNA here is from genome assembly GCA_028065135.1 of Acidithiobacillus sp. The sequence goes on along the minus strand of JAPTWR010000155.1, from coordinate 7,232 downwards.
TGGCAAAAAATCCCTCACATTGGGTGCATCGGTCCGGATCGATCTCGTAATGCTGCGCTCCGAAAAAGATGGCATTGTTGGGACATTCCTCCACGCAGACGGCGCAGTTAATGCATTCGTCGGTAATGAACAAGGCCATGGATGAGTATACTCCTTTGGTATCAACATAGATGAGCCGCCCTGATGGGGGAAACATGGCCTCCCTGGACGATCCGGAGAGGCGGTGGGGAAGGGCTGGCCCAATGAGTTAAACGGGTGCTGTCAACACCTCCCGACGAGGAATGCGGCTAGATTGCGACCGGAACTCGGGGAGGTATTTCGAGCATTGGCATGGCATAAAATGCCCTCATGCAGATCACTGACAGTCTTCTTGCGCCGAGTGGGCGATGCGCTCAAATTCGTCGAATGGAAGATGCGTCGGTTGGTAATCGATTCTGAGCCCCTGCTTCCAGCGATAAAATGCACGCAAATGGTTGCGTGACCCGCGTTCAAGTTCGGCATAGACCGCGAGGATCTCCGGTTTGACGGTGCGATGCGCCGCATTCTGCAGATCAGCGATGTCCAGTTCCTCAATCAGCAGGCCAACACGGATCGCATTTTCCCGACTCTGCAGCCCTTGCTGCACGAGGCGGTCGTACAAATCCTGCAGGTCGTCGCGGCGGAACCGACCAACTTCCAGTCCCTGCGCCGGGTCGGAAAGGTCGTAATGTTTCAGCAAGGTCAGGATGGCGTCCATATGTGCCTGCTCAGCCCCGCTGATATTGTCGAAAGGACGAATTCCCCAGCGGTCATAAAGACGTAGATAGACATCGCGGGCAATTTTTTCTTCCTCGCGCATCAGCAACAAGTCGTCGCGCTCTTCAGCGCTCAGCTCGCCCGGGGGATGCGCTGCAACGGTGGAGCGGATCTGCGCGAGGTGCTCCTTGCGGTGCGCGGTGCGGTCGAGATAGACGAAGTCGCTGCCGACCTGAGCGGGAAACGCGCTCTGCCAAGCGCCACCGCCCAAACCTCTGCCGCCTCCACCCATGCCGGCTCCCCCGCCGCCGCCCAAGCCTCTGCCGCCACCACCCATGCCGCCTCCGCCTCCGCCGCCGCCCATGCCACGCCCACCACCTCCGCCGACGCCACGCCCGCGGTTGCCTTGGCCACCGCGGATGTTCTGGTTGTTGGGCAGGCTGTTGCCGACGTTGTTAAATCCGGGCAGATCCGCCCCGCAGGTGGGACAGGTCTGGCCTTGGGTATACAATAATCCTCTGTTGTCCATGGGAATATCCCCTATCTAATGAATGCTAGTGATTCTCTTTTACATTAGCCAGGACAATACTGCATTGAGAATTGTTAATTTATGCACAGAAATGTTTACCTTTGCTTGCCTCCAACGGAGTCCTGTCTCTCAGTGATCAGCCACCGTTTTTCGCCAGGAGGCGGTCGAGACCACCACTGGTACGGATTCGCTGTAACCGGTATCGGCTTTGAACCGACCCCGGAGAACGAACGGCGCCTGATCCTCCTGCTCAATGCAAGGAAACCCTATGACAATCAACAAAGATACGGCAAAATCAAGGGATAACATATTGTCAGTGGCCCCCATGCTCGACTGGACTGACCGCCACTGCCGGTATTTTCTGCGTCTGGTATGTCCCTCCTGCGTACTGTATACCGAGATGGTCACCACCAGCGCGTTGTTGCTGGGCCGTGATCCAGAGCGCTTTCTTGAGTTCTCGGAGGCGGAGCATCCCTTGATTTTGCAGTTGGGAGGTGACGATCCCCACGCAATGCATGCCGCCGGAAGGATGGCGCGTGCCTATGGCTATGACGGGCTCAACCTGAACGTGGGCTGCCCGTCGCCGCGGGTGCAGAAGGGCAGCTTCGGGGCCTGTCTGATGACGACGCCCGATCTGGTTGCCGAACTGGTGGCAGCGATGGGCGAAAGCGGCCTGCCTGTCAGCGTGAAACACCGCCTCGGTCTTGACCGAGAGGAGGACTACGCGGCGCTGCGTGCCTTCGTGGAAACCGTCGCAACGGCGGGATGCCGACATTTCATCGTGCATGCGCGTAATGCTTGGCTCAAGGGCCTGAGTCCTGCGAAAAATCGTGATGTGCCGCCTTTGCGCTGGGATTGGGTGCATGAGTTAAAAAAAGATCTGCCGCATCTGACCATCGAGATCAATGGGGGCTTCAACGACCTGGCGGCGGTGACCGCGCAGTTTTCCGCAGTGGACGGGGTAATGCTTGGGCGCGCCGCTTATCACCATCCCCTGCTGCTGGCGGAAATTGAACGTGCCCTGGGGCGCAGGGAAACGTTGCCGGAACCGGAAGTGATCCTTTCCGGCCTGATAGCCTATGCAGAACGATGGGGAGAGGAGTTGCCTGCGCCGCGCCTGAGTCGTCATCTACACGGACTGCGCTTTGGGCAAGGCGGTGCGGGAGCTTGGCGCCGCTTTCTGGGTACAGCGGAACCCGGTGAGAGCGCCGCAAAGTTCCTGCGGCGCGGCGTGTCACTGCTGGATTGAAGTCAGGCGAGAACGTTGTGGCTCATGGCCAGCAGGCTCAGTGTGCGCTGATCGCGGATGCGAAAGTAGACGCGACTGGCCACCCGCCGCATCAGCACCAGGCCACTGTCCTGCAACAGGGCAAGATGCTGCGAGGCGTTGCTATGGCTGGTGTTGATGGCTTTCACGAGGTTCTGCATGCTCATCTCACCGCGTCCCAGCAGGCAGATGATCTTGTAACGCAAGGGATGGGACATGGCCTTGATCACTTCGGAAAGGTGCTCGATCTTACGTTCGGGAATAATGGGCTTTTGCATGGTCAGACTCCTTATCGTCAGAAAACGAAGGTTGCCCATGGTTATAAGCATAAGTCGTGCCATGTTATGATAGCCCTCTGAATTGTTTATGTAACTTATAAATATGCACATGCCTGTGATGCCATACTGCGAGGCAATATTGTAGGCCGTTGGCTACGCTTTTTTGTGGTACACCTCGGAGCCATTGATTTTTATATGGTTTTCGTTGTTCACAATGGACGACATCGAGCAGCGCCGACGGAGGATATGGCCTCCGCCGTATCTTTCCTCAGATTTGATTGCGCCAATAGTGGTCTTCCTTGTCCATGATCCGGGTGGCCTCGTCCGGTCCCCATGAGCCTGCCGGGTAGGTGAGGATGTAGTCCGTTTCCCGTCCCCAGGATTTGATGATGGGATCAACGACGCGCCATGCCCACTCCACCTCGTCGAAGCGGATGAACAAGGCTCTGTCGCCCTCCATCACATCCAGCAGCAGGGCCTCATAGGCATCCAACTCCTGTTCGCCGTCTTTGCGGTAGGAGGCGTTGAGCTGCACGGGGCGAACTCGCATTTCCAGACCCGGCTCCTTGATCTGTATCTCGATTTTAAGGCTCTCTGGTTCCAGGGAAAGCAATATCCAGTTAGGTTCGATGCGTTCGATGCTGGTTTCGCGGAACAGTTGTTGCGGTGTATGTCGGAAGCGGATGGCGACGCTGGAGGTTTTGGCGGCGAGGCGCTTGCCGGTACGCAGATAAAAAGGCACACCCCGCCAGCGCCAGTTGTCGATGTAAAATTTGGCGGCGACATAGGTTTCGGTGACCGAATTGACCTCGACGCCCGCCTCGTCCTGATAACCGGGAACGTGTTTGTCATGAACAACGCCGGGACCATATTGCGCGCGCATGGCATAGGCAGTGACGGCCGATTTGGGAATAGGGCGGATGGAGCGCAGGACTTTGACCTTTTCGTCGCGCAGGCTGTCCGCTTCCAGGGAGGGCGGTGGTTCCATGGCGATCAGCGTAAGAACCTGCATCAGGTGGTTTTGCAGCATGTCTCGCAGAGCACCCGCCTGATCATAGTATCCGGCCCGGTTTTCAATGCCCATATCTTCGGCCACGGTAATCTGGACATGGTCGATGTAATTGCGGTTCCATATGGCCTCGATCGCGAGATTGGCGAAACGAAAAACCAGCAGATTCTGGACGATTTCCTTGCCAAGATAGTGATCGATACGATAAATCTGGTCTTCACGGAAGTGGTTGTGCAGTTGCTCATTGAGTTGCATGGCACTTTCCAGATCATCCCCGAAGGGTTTTTCAATCACGATGCGATAGTCCCCTTCCTGATTGAATCCGGCGCTGGAAAGACGTTGTACTACCGGAATAAAATCGGTGGGGCGAATGGCCAGATAAAAAATGGTGCCTGCCGGTTTTTCGGCCCCTTCCGGAGTCAGCAGGGCGCGGAGTCTGACAAAAGATTCCGGCTCATGGATTTCCCCGCGCACATATTCAAAATGTTTGCAGAAATCGGCAAAGTGATCGGCCTGATAATTGCTGGCATAGGTTTCCAGTTGCTCATGCAGGAAATCCTGCCAGCCCTTGTCATCCCATGGGCGTCGGCCAAACGCGAGAATGCGCAGTTCGTCGGGCATCCTTCCTGCACAATGCAGGTGATACAGTGCGGGGAGGAGTTTTTTGCAGGCCAGATCCCCGGTCGCCCCGAAAATGACAAACTGACAATTACAATCGCTCATTCAGGCCTCCTTTTGCACGGCGTGGCCACCGAACTCATTGCGCATCATCGCCAGGAGTTTGGCGGCGTAGTCGTCGCGCCCCTGGGAAGCCCAGCGCATCTGCAGGGCGAGGGTGATGACCGGCGCGGGAATTTTCAGTGCGAGGGCCGCCTGCGCGGTCCACAGGCCTTCGCCGGAGTCCGCCACTATCGGCGCGATATCGGCGAGCACCTGATCTTTGGCGAGGGTGTCGGCGGTGAGGTCGAGGAGCCAGGAGCGGACGACGCTACCGTAGCGCCACATTTCGGCGACCTTGGCGAGGTCCAGCCCGAATTCGGTTTTGCCCTGCAAAATGGCGAAGCCTTCGGCAAGGGCCTGCATCATGCCGTATTCGATACCATTGTGGACCATTTTGACGAAGTGACCGCTGCCGACGGGTCCACAGTGCAACCAGCCTTTGTCGGCGGCCGGCGCCAGCGCCTCCAGAAAAGGCGTTACCTCGGCTACGGCTTCCGGGCTGCCGCCGACCATCAGGGCATAACCCTCCCGCAGACCCCAGATACCGCCGGAAACACCGGCGTCTATGTAATGTACCCCTGCCGCCTCCACTTTTTGGGATTGGGCGATGGAGTCCTCGTAAAAGGCATTGGCACCGTTGATCAGTATGTCATTTCTGCTCAACAAGGGAAGAATGGAATCGATGTGGCTCTGGGTGGCCTCTCCGGCGGGAAGCATGAGCCAGAGGACCCGGGGGGTAGGCAACGCCTGAACGAGAGCTTCCAGACTGCTGGCGGCGTGCATTCCGGTTTCTTTGGCCAGCTCCGTGGCTTTTTCGGTATGACGGTTGTAAGCGATGACCTTCATGCCCTTGAGGTGCAGACGCCGTGCCATGTTGGCACCCATCCGGCCCAAGCCCACCATTCCGATGTCCTTATTGCCCATAATCCGCTCCTTTGCGTACACGTCTGCCCGAAAATGTTAACATCAGTATAGCTGTTTAAGCCCCTATGTCGCCGTTTCACTGTTAGGAAGGAAATTTCCATGCAACTGGGCACACCACTTTCCGCTTCCGCAACCCGTCTGCTCCTGCTCGGTGCTGGCGAGTTGGGCAAGGAACTCCTGATCGCTGCGCAGCGGCTGGGGGTAGAGACCATCGCGGTGGATCGCTACGCCGACGCGCCAGCCATGCAGGTGGCTCATCGTTCCCATGTGCTGGATATGACCGACCCGGAGGCTATTCTGGCCATTGTCAAACACGAACGCCCGCACTATGTGGTGCCGGAAATAGAGGCCATCGCGACATCGGCGCTGGCGGAGATCGAGGCAAAGGGTCTGGCGACGGTGGTGCCCTCGGCGCGCGCGGTGCAGCTGACCATGGACCGTGAGGGTATCCGCCGCCTCGCTGCGGAAGAGTTGGGCCTGCCGACATCGCCGTACCGTTTCGCCGGAACCTTGGCGGAACTGGAAGACGCGGCGGCGGCATTGGGCTTTCCCTGTGTGATCAAGCCGGTCATGTCCTCCAGTGGTAAGGGGCAGTCCGTAGTGCGCGGCGCGGCGGAGCTGGCGCTGGCCTGGCAGGAAGCGCAGACGGCGGGTCGGGTGGGCGGTCAGCGGATCATCGTCGAGGGCTTTGTGGATTTCGACTTCGAGATTACCCTGCTGACCGTGCGTTCGGCCTTCGGGACGACATTTTGCGCGCCCGTAGGGCATCGTCAGGAGGCCGGTGATTATGTGGAATCCTGGCAACCACAGCCAATGAGCGATACCGCGTTGCGGGAGGCGGAAAAGATGGCGCAACGGGTGACCGACAATCTGGGCGGACGGGGACTGTATGGGGTGGAGTTTTTCGTGCGTGGCACGGAGGTCATCTTCAGTGAACTCTCGCCGCGTCCCCATGATACGGGTCTGGTGACCCTGGCCAGTCAACGTCAAAGTGAGTTCGACCTACACCTGCGTGCCATTCTGGGTTTGCCGGTGGAACCGGGTTTCCGGCGCCCGGCAGCGTCGGCGGTGGTGCGCGGAAAGAGACTCGGTTGGGGGCCTGTGTATTCGGGGCTGGAGGTCGCGCTGGCGGTGCCGGAAAGCGATCTGCGGCTTTTCGGAAAGCCGACGGCCAGCAAACTCAGGCGCCTCGGGGTAGGTATTGCATGCGCCGACAATGTGGAGGAAGCCCGAGAGCGCGCCCGCCGGATTGCGGCGGCGGTCGGCATTAGCCCCGCCCCCTGAGCGGTCAGGCGTTGACGAAAGCGCTGATGCGGTCCAGGGCCATCTCCAGGTTCTTGTCGCTGGTCGCGAAGGACAAGCGGATGTGGCCAGGAGTGCCGAAGGCCGAGCCCGGTACGACGGCCACTCCGGCCCCCAGCAAGGCCTCGGCCAGGGCAAGATCATCCCGCAGGCCTTTCACCGCCATGACTTCGCGAAATCCCGGAAAGCTGTAAAAGGTACCATCGGAGGGCATGGCAGCAACGCCGGGCAGTACTTTCAGGCGGTTGTAGACATACGTGTGGCGCCGCTTGAAAGCCAGCACCATTTCGTGGATGGCGCTGTCGCCGCCTTCCAGTGCCGCCTGGGCGGCCACCTGAGCGATGGAGGTGGGATTGGAGGTGCTCTGGGACTGTACGGTATTCATTGCGGTGATCAGCGTCTTGGGGCCGGCGCAGTAGCCGATGCGCCACCCGGTCATGGCATAGGCCTTGGACACGCCATTCATGA
>JAPTWR010000144.1 GCA_028065135.1 Acidithiobacillus sp. | reverse complement strand
GAGACCGCAAATGAGTACCACCTACACCTGCAAACGGCAGGCCAACGTGTTCCTGAACAAAGACGGTGAACGCATATTCATCATGAATGAGGTGACCTATGACAGTAATGTGTTCCCGCATACGCCGGGAATACACGTCTTCCATATTGGCGACCTCAAAAGCACGATGGAGAAGATCTTTTCCTATGCCGCCGATGTGGAAGGTGGCATGTTGGTCAGCCCCAACGGTCGATTAACCCCGGAGGGATACATCAAGTCGTGGATTGAATGCATCAAGCGGCCTTATTTCTATGACCCTGAGCAGCCATTGGATTTTGAGTTTTATCGGCTGTATCCAGACATCAAAAAGGGGTTTATTGAGGCTGTAGAAGAACGTGGAACACCGAAAACGGTCCTGAATCATTATGATTTAGCGATAAAATTTCACGCTTATTCAAGCATTCCAAAAACTTTTTCCAACGACGGATACCCGTATGTTGGAGAATCCACAATTACCGGATACATGCCTGACAAATGCCATGAACCGCCTCCACCACATCCAACCCACTTTATCCGGCTGGATGACAAATATGAGCCCTATTACATCCAGATGGATGAAAACGGGGTGGGTATCTCTGCACCAGTATGGCCTTACCGAGCTATCGGGCACTACATCGAGAGCTTATATGAGCAGGAGTTTTCACATCCTGGTTCCTATAAAGCCTGCATAGCGTCATTCCGGGATTTCCTGAAAACCCTGCCCGAAACCAACCCAGACAACGTTCTGTGCTCCGTAAAGCCCATTGAATCGTCCGACGATGAATACAGGGCAAAACGAAAGCGGGAACTGATCGATGAATATGGTAACGGTTCGTTTGATTTGGAATCTGTGCCATCGGACAGACGCTATTTCATCTTCAATGGGCCTGTGCGATTCACGCTCAAGGACACCTCAGATTGGATGGCACATGGTTACAGCAACAGTCAGCCCGTTCAAGTGCAAGAATCACTGTGCTTATGACATAAGGCGATTGCGAACCAAGGCCATTTGATACTGAAAAAAAAACCCGCAATTTGATTCTTGCGGGTGTTATCCATGCGTAACAACAAAGGAGATTATTATGCAAGCTATTGGCGTAGAAACGTCTACCGCTGACATTGACCCTGGCTTTATTACCCGCGTCATTTCCGTCTTGAATAAAGCCGTCTACGGTGACCAAGAGTTACAAATGTCACATACGCTGCTTCAATTGCAGCAAAAAGCCGCAGAAGAAGGCGCCGAATGCATCACCGGCATCCGCTTTATGGTGGTGCCAAGCCATGAACATCCCGGCGTCATGCTGATGGCCGCTTACGGAACCATCAGCCTACATTGATGCCCTGCATCAACCTCCCAACCCAAAAGGAGTAATCATGAAAAAAGTATCTGTTTGCTACGGGCAAGATACCGCCGCGTATTGCGATGAAGTCATCGACGTTGATGACAGCATTGCCAACGATCCAGAGCAGTTGAAAAAATTCTTAATCGAACGCGCCCTGGAAATTGCCAACAACGACGATGAAGAACATCCGTTCGAACCGGAATATGATTTTATGAATTTGCGCGTTGTGGTCGCGCGAGTAGGTAGTAAAACCGTTCTGAACGGTATTCAGGTTGAACCGAACTACCATGATTCCGGGCTCGAATTGAATACGGCGATGAACCAACTGCAGTCCATCGAAAGCCGTGCAAGTTGCTTCCTAAGCGCCGCTATACGTTGCGGAAGAACGGAAGAAGAAGCGAAAAAATCTGTTGATGAACTGTATGATTTCTTCAACACCCATGCCTAATTGATTGACCTGCCTGCCCCTGTTTCTACAGGGGCAATACGCATAGTTTTCATACCAAAATCCCGCATTTTGTTATGAAGATTATTCCTGTGACCAGCACATTCAACTGGATACCACTCTATCGGTTCCTCCGTATCCGATAGGTTTTCAACTCACTGCATCCGCAGTTTCTTTTAGCGCCCACGCGCGCATCATGCACAAGGAGTCAAATATGGAACGCGAAGAAGCGTTTTCAATGCCTGAATCCATCATCAGCATGGAGGATGACACCATTCGTGTCGGGCAACTGGTGTACTCAGGGAATTTGTTTTCCCAAGAATACGGCATCATCACGGCTATCCACGGTGAACAGACGCATCCGCAAGGTTTTGGATTGGTTCTGAACACCACCAAAATGGCCGAGCTTGATATCGTCTTTTCATCAGGGGAACGGTCTTATCACGTCCCTGAAAATGTCATCAGACACCTGCCATGGAAGCTATTTGGCAATGTCTTTTCCGCCTCTGAAATCGAAAATGCTATCCATTTTGCTGAGGCAAGAGACCAACGCAAAGCGATAGAAAAGGAGGCTGCCAAGGCCAAATTTATCGCGGAAATGGAGCGGTTACGGAAGGAATACCCGCAATTACTGGTTGCTGCCGACGAAACCGACCACAGAAAACGCGCGGCCAAAAACATGCGCATCCTGCTCAAGCAATTCAAGGGCTGCAAGTTTTCCGTGAGGACAGACGACAACTCAATCCGAGTCTCATGGATGGATGGCCCAACTGTCCCGCAAGTAAATGAAATCATCAATGCTTTCAAAGCGGGTAATTTTGACGGCATGACGGATAGCTACGAGTACCAAGAATCTCCGTGGAATGAGCTATTTGGGTCTGCCATGTATGTTTTTTCCGATCGCGGCTACTCAGAAGATCTCCTGAAGCGATCAGTGGTTTATTTGTGGCAGAGATTGCCCGGCAATCTCCATGGAATTCCACAACCTGAAAATCCAGCAGAGGTGTTCACCATGACACCCAGGCAGATACCAGAACTCAACATGACCTTCGGCGAAGCAGTTAATTCTCTGGCCTACCAATTCGACTGTTTAAATAGCCGATATGTCCGGGCCTACGGCTGTTCTGGCGGATTTTTAATTCCTGAATCAGAAGCGGAAGCCGCCTAAACGCCATCCATTGCTTATTATTAGGAGCTATTCATGTACCCAGAAAATTTCGGTCAACTGGCCTACGATTACAGCAACAAAAAGAATTTCCTGAACAAGTCAGCCGCTTTGCTGCGTACTGTCGCCAAGGGGTTCCCTGACCTGGATTGCCGGGTCAAAAAAAATGAAGGCGGCATCGCTGTAGGGGGTGACGTCTACCTATACGTCAATGGCGTCGAAAAAGGCGTCCTGGTCACTATCACGCATTCACCTATCAGTAGCCAGCGTGCGGACGGCGTTATTTGCTACCTGCAACCCCGCCTTCCAGACAGAACCGGTAAATTCACGGTACTACCCGTGAATGCACCCAACCGCTATGTGGCGCTGGATGCCCAGCGTATCCATGCCGAAGTTCAGCGCATGCTCGCTGCCTAATCGTTCTCTCTACTATTTGCCCGGGATCAATTTGATCCCGGCCCCCCTTTTCAGGTGATGCCTGAGCCAAACATCCAGCTACACACTGCAGGTTGTTTGGCTCAAGCATGACGTTTCAAACCTCCCAAAGCTTTTGTGTTTTGCACCGTGACCCGGCACGTCAACCGGGATTCTGACTCGCATTCCCATGGGAGAATCTAATATGTTTTCTACACTGAGCTCTGGCGAACGCCAGAATCACAATAAACTCGCGCGCGGTTATTACCGCACAGATGATTCCACAACCCAAGGCATTTGCCATGCCTTAGCCCTCCAGGGCGATAAGGCCGTTCTTTTTGACCCCTGCTGCGGCGAGGGCATTGTCGCATCCGACCTCCAAAAATATCTTGGAGAAGATGAATGCACCACATACGGCGTCGAAATAGCGGGTGAGCGCTTCAAAAAATCCGCTGCCATCCTGCAAAATGTCTTGCATGGAGACGCCTTGTATTTGGTCGCCTCATCAAGCTGGGCCAGTCTGCTTTTCTTCAACCCCCCTTATGATTGGGTCAAAGTCAAAGACAAGCGGCTGCGCCTGGAACAATTGTTCTGGGAAGCCCACTCCAGCCGTTTAATACCCGGTGGCGTCCTCGTCGCCGTACTCCCGGACTATCTGTTTTATCGGGATGCCCCGCGTATGGCGGAGTTCTTTTCCAACTATTTGCAAAAAGGAACGACGCTGGTCTACCGTGCGGATACGGATAAATTCAAACAAATCGTGGTGATTGGGTATCGCAAAAAAAGCGAAGCCGGGAAAGCATTGGACCCAGACATTGATCTGCGTAATCTCCTACTGACTCCAGACGCCGAGCTGCCAGCCCTGCCCAAAGAACCTTTAGCCACCCCTTTCCTCATCCCCGATGGCCGGACACCGGATACTTTCCGGATAAACCATCTGACCAAGGAATACGTCGAAATGGTGCTGGCGAAAAATCCACAGTTTGACAAGGAGGTGCAACAATTCCTCCAGACACAGAATGCACTCTCTCAAAAATTGCGCTCTGTACGGCAGTTACGCGATGGACATATTCCTGCGCTGTTGGCATCTGGTGGATTGGATGGGCACCTGGAAGATGAACAGGGACGCTTTCTGGTCCGAGGCACTGTGCAAACCGTGATGGAAGTATTGGAAGGCGCGGAAGCCGAAGAAACCCAGAAAAAAACGGTCACCACCAGTGTTCGTAAGCATATTACGCAGATTCTGGCGTGGGACCTCTCCAATTTTCAGTTAATAAGGATTTCATGATGAATCAGGCATTAGATCAAGTGGAAATCTCTGGAGAAAAATTGTTTTGTGATGCCCTGGGCGTCACCACGCTCTCCGGAAAACGTTACTTCACCGTAGCCAGTCTTATCGGTCGGCGCAGTGCCATGGACTATGCGCTGCCCTCCATTCACAAAGGGGACGCCATTCGATATGAGAAAAATCTGTTTTTTTCCATCGGTCCCCAACGCTATATGGGGAAGAAAGGCACCCTTTCTGATGGCATTCTCAAAACCCTCATCATCCCCAACCAGCATCTTCAGATCCACAACGAAGAGCAGGATAAAAAGGACGAAAAGGACGCAGAAAACAAAATGCTGTCCGATATAAAAACCGTTTTCTGGTATGGCGAACAGGATAATACAGAGGATTTACTCTGGAACACCCTGCGGCAGTCTCCTGTTCCGGTTCTGGATACCTGGAAAAAACCCATCATTCAGATCCTTCGGGATGTATCCGCCATTGATGAGTTGTGCGCACAAAACGGTGCCAAAGCTTCCGGACAGGAACGCATCATCCCCATTGATTTTGTCATTGGCAACACCCAATGGGGCGGGTTTTCCCTCCATGTCAGCGATGATGATATGGCTTCTGCCGTACAGTTTCTTTTACGCAGCAAACGTATCGCTGCCTAACGAAAGGAGTCCATTTATGGATTTTCATGTCCAGGAAATGCCCATGACCGAATTCATGGGTCGATTTTCGGGTCAACTCTTTGAGAAAGCCAAAAACTTTCTCGACCCGGAATATCAGCACGGCGATCCTCAGCATGCCCATATAGCCGCCCGTCTGGATAGTATCGGGATGTTGCGGCAACCTTTCCCGGCACAACGGGAGGTCATTGAGGCCGGATCCGTGCATCTTTACGAAGAGCAAGCCAAGACCATCGTTCTTTCTCAGGACATGGGTACGGGCAAAACGCTCTGTGGCTCCACTATTGCCATAATGGGAGAAAGACCACAACGCGTCATCGTCGTGGTGCCACCTCACCTCGTCGGCAAATGGGCACGCGAATTGGAGATTACTTTCCCCCAAGTCGTCGTGCATAAAATCAATCATGCAGGAGCTATTGAAGTCCTCGAAAAGGCCTATCAGAAAAACCCCGGCCCGCCCAAAATCCCAGAGTTCTGGATTATCGGTCGGGTTCGATTGCGGATGTCTTACCGGATAGAACCTGCGACCCTCATCCGCCGGAAAAAAGGGAACGGCGGATGGTATCACACCCATCATTACTGCCCCGATTGTGGGGGCACTGTGATGATGCCGGCACCGAAAGAGGACAAAGACAAAGAAAGCAGCATCGGGGACATGACGCTCTATTCCGGGAATGCGGACGGAGAAGCTGGCCCTGCGCATTCTTTTTGTCATGCAGACGAGGCCTGGCTCAGCAAAAGGCGAACCTGTCAGCATGTCCTTTATCCCTCCGATCCGTACAAGGTCACCCAAGGCTGCGGTGCTGCCCTCTGGAAGGCCACCCGCCTGCATCAGAAGTCTCCCGAAGAAACCTTGTCCACGGCGCTTTCTGCGCTACCCGGATTGGGCAAAGTCACCATCCAAAAGTTGATGACCCATGACGGGCAGACGGTCCGCCATATTCTTCGTGACTTATCCAATGGCGATATTCACCCAGCCCTGGCGCAATTACTGAAGCCTGCGGCCATCAAAAAAGTGCGGTCCTATTTGGACCGTACCGGCTTTACGGTGGGAGACGGTAACTATGCGCCCGTCGAATACATCAAACGCAAAATGCGTAGGGGCTGGTTTGATGTGGCCCTGTTTGATGAACTGCACGAATTAAAAGGGGACAACACGGCTCAGGGGGTCGCCTTTGGCATCCTGTCCGGTTGCTGCAAAAAAACCATCGGTCTCACCGGCACTCTGGTGGATGGTTATGCGGCCTCTTTGCATCCGCTTCTATTCCGAAGTGACCCGGAAAGCATGCTCCGTCTGGGATATGGTGCCCATGATGGCGCACGTTTCCAGCGCGAAATGGGGATCGTGAAAGAAATCGTCACGGTCATCGAAGAAGACGGGCTGAAATCGGCACGCGGTAAAAAAGTGTACCGACAAACCCGTAATCTGCCCGGGCTGCATCCTACGGTGGTTTCTCACCTATTGTTGCCCAATGCCCTGTTTCTGGAATTGCCGGATATCGAGAAAAGTCTTCAGTCTATGGCTGAAGAAAAAGGGTATCCACCCGTGCGCTTGTTACCCAGCTATCGGGAAACCTTTGTCCGTATCCAAATGCCTGAACAGCAAAAAGCATCTGTCAGGACGTTCTGCACGAAGCTTATCAAGGCGTTAAAAGAAGCGCTGAAGGAAGGCTATGGGCAAAAAATCATGGGGCCGGTCATGTCTGCCGCGCTCTATGCCGCCGACGGAGCATTCCAAAAGGTGGTCTGCCAACCGCGTCATTACAGCAAACCTATTGAAGTACTCCATCCCATTGCGCGTGAAGACGAACTTTTGGAAAAGGAAATCTTCATGCGGGATCTGGTGCGCCGCGAGTTGGCCCATCATCGTAAGGTGCTCATTTACACCATCTACTCGGACAAGCTGGACCTGACGCAGCGTTATCAGTCCATCTTGAAAAAAGAGGGCATAGATGCGCGGGTGCTGAAATCTTCGGTGCCCACAGAAATCCGGGAAGACTGGGTACAGGATGCCTTGAAGGATGGGTGCGAGGTTCTGATCTGTAATCCCAATCTGGTGAAAACCGGTCTGGACCTTTTTGACTTCACCAGTATTCTGTTTATGCAAACCGGCTACAGCACGGACACCGTGTTGCAGGCTTCCCGTCGCTCCTGGCGTATTGGACAAACGGAACCGGTCCGCATCTACTTCGCCGCTTATGACGAGACGCCGCAAATGACCGCGATGTCGCTGATGGCGAAAAAAATCCGGGTTTCCACACAAGCCAAGGGAAACATCTCCGATAGCGGGCTGTCCGCCGCTGTGGAAGAGCAGGATACCGATGATTCCGGTTCATTGATGGCGATTGCCAATCAATTCCTCGATGGTCTGCGTGACCATAGTCACGATGCCATTACCGGCGCCATTTCCACCCTGAGTGAAGATTGCACCGACGGGGAGTTCCGGGCCAACAGTATGCGCGATATTCAACACATGCTGGCTGGTAGCAAACCCATCGACAAAAACCAGACCTCCATCAACACCTGCACATCCGCTGAAGATGGGCAGCCGAAAGAAGAAGAACTGGATATTTTGTCTCTGGTGTTCGGCGCTGCACAAATGGCTGCACCTCGCCCTGCACCCCAAAAGAAGAAGCCCGCTTCCCGACCACATTCCCGAAAGAAGGATACCGGTTTTATGGAATTGGACCTCTTTTCCTGATTCACCCCGGACCGGTCAGCACGACCCGTCCGGCTTTTCTATAAAAATAGGTCAGTGGAGCACCCTGCTGTATGGGGTGCTCGTTTTTTTGAGCGGTTATTCTTCGTGACTGTTCAAAAAAACGCCAAAAAAGGCACTTATTGTCACCAAACCCTGCCCAAAATCTCTGCATACTCTCTGCATAAACCCTTTTCTGGATCGGGTTTATCCCAGAACGCGCAAGATCCGTTTCCACTGGCGCACCCGGCGTTTTACGCCCACTCAGCCTGAGCCCAAAGAATGCCTGGCTATGGCCCCTCTTCGGCCAAATCCAGACATTTTTAACGCCTTATGCCCATAGGCCGTTACCGGACGTAAACCGGAACACCCATTCTTAACGGGCATTTTTGCCCCTCAACAGGAGGTATCATGCATACCATTAAACGTGACGGGACATTAGTTCCGTTTGACGCAACGAAAATCGAGAAAGCCATTTACACGGCCTTTCTCAAGGATGCGGACGGCGTAATGCGCCCCGGCGCCTCTGAAGCCTCTACATCCATACGCGATAAAGTCACGGCCATCACGGCCTTGGTCGTCGCCAACCTGAATCGTCGTAGCAATGACGGCACCGTCCATATCGAAGACATTCAGGACCAGGTGGAACTGGCGCTGATGCGCTCCGGTGAACACAAGGTCGCCCGCGACTATGTACTGTACCGGGAAAAACAGGCGCAGCAGCGTCTCCAGCAAAAGCAGGCTGATCAGCCGGAAGGCTTACAGGAAAGGGATTTCTCCATTCGCCGTGCAAACGGTGACGAAATCTATCTAACGCGTGACATGATCCTGAAAAATCTTGGATCAGCCTGTCAGCGTTGGGATTGGCAGGGCAATGCCGATCTGGTCATGAAAAGCCTCGTCAAGCTGCTTTTTGATGGCATATCTGAAGACGAGTTTGTTCAGGCCAAAATCATGGCCACCCGTCCACTCATCGAGACTGACCCGATGTATGCCTATACTGCCGGGTTTTTTCTTTTAGAAAAAATACGTGCAGAGGCATTTTGTCAAAATCCTTCCGATGTGTTCATTGGCGGTTCTGACTATGACGCGAACAACTACCCGGCAAACTATTTCCAGGATTACATCCGGAAAGGGGTTGCCATCGAACGTCTGGACAAGCGGTTGCTGGATTTTGATCTGGACAAAATGGCCGAGGCTATTGTCCCGTCCAGAGATTTGCATTTTCAGTACCAAGGCTTGCAGATTTTGTATGACCGTTATCTCATTCATGAAAACGGCACCCGTCTGGAATTACCTCAAGCTTTATGGATGCGGGTCGCCATGGGCTTGGCGGTGAATGAAATTGACCGGGAAAAATGGGCGATAGCGTTCTATAACGTCCTGTCCACTTTCCGGTTCGTCAGTTCCACGCCGACCCTGTTCAATGCCGGAACCACCCATCCCCAACTCTCCAGTTGCTATCTGACCACGGTGCCGGACGACCTGGACGGGATATTTGAAGCCGTCAAGGAAAACGCCCTGCTCTCGAAGTTCAGTGGTGGACTGGGGAACGACTGGACCCCTGTACGGGCTATGGGTTCCTGGATCAAAGGCACCAATGGCAAGTCTCAAGGGGTCGTTCCCTTCCTCAAGGTCGTGAATGACACGGCAGTAGCTGTCAATCAGGGAGGGAAAAGGAAGGGAGCCGTCTGTGCCTATCTCGAAACCTGGCACCTGGATATCGAGGAATTCCTCGAGCTCCGCAAAAACACCGGTGATGATCGGCGCCGCACCCATGACATGAATACGGCCAACTGGATTCCCGACCTGTTCATGAAACGGGTTATGGATAACGCCGAATGGACCCTGTTCAGTCCCAATGAAGTGCCAGACCTGCACGAATTGTACGGTACCCGTTTTGAAGAACGCTATGCGGAATATGAAAGCATGGCGGAAAACGGCCAACTGGAACAGTTCAAGAAAGTGCCGGCGGTGGAGCTTTGGCGGAAAATGCTGACCATGCTGTTCGAAACTGGTCATCCCTGGATTACCTTCAAGGACCCCTGCAATGTGCGCAGTCCACAACGGCATGCCGGGGTGGTGCATAGTTCAAATTTATGTGTTGCCCCTGAGACGCTGGTCCTTACAGATAAAGGACATCTCCCCATTTCCAGTTTGGTGAATAAAACCGTAAAGGTTTGGAATGGCATGATGTTCTCTGAGACAACCGTACACCAAACAGGGGTGAATCAGCCGCTTGTTGAAGTACGGCTGGATAACGGTGCCACACTTTCGTGTACGTCATATCATAAGTTCTATATTCAAAATGAATATGGAATCCCAGCCAAAGAAGTACGGGCTGGCGATTTAAAAGCGGGCGACAAGCTCATCAAGTCGGAATATCCCGTCATTGATGATGCTACGTGGCCAGATTTTCCTTATGCTTACACACACGGATTTTTCTGTGGCGATGGTACATACGGCAATGGCCGTCCAAGGCTGTCCTTGTATGACGTAAAAAAACAACTCACACCGTTTCTGGATATTAAAGCGGGAACGGGCGTTGTAGATGCGTCTGGGCGGCTGAATTTTACCCTGCCTTTTGATTTGCCGGAAAAATATACTGTGCCTATGCATTTTAGTCTGAAAAGCCGCGTACAGTGGTTAGCAGGACTGTTTGATGCGGACGGAACAGTTACCAAAAATGGGAATGCATCATCCATACAGATCGCTTCAATCTATCCTGATTTTTTAGAGTCAGTGCGGTTGATGCTTCAAACTGTGGGCGTTTATAGCACCGTATCCCTTCTTGCAGAGCAGCGTAAGGTGTCTCTGCCTGACGGGAAAGGTGACTCAGCCATGTATGATTGCAAACCCATCTATCGTCTGATGATTGCGCATAATGGACTACTCATGCTGAACAAGCTGGGTTTTATGCCACACCGGTTGAAAATGCCCTTAACGACCACACAACGTCGCGCTGAGCACTTTGTGCAGGTTGTTGAAGTCAAAGATAACGGAAGAACAGACGATACATACTGCTTTTCAGAACCGATCCGCCACATGGGTGTTTTTAATGGCATCCTCACTGGACAGTGCACAGAAATTACTCTGAACAGTAACGACGACGAAACAGCGGTATGCAACCTGGGTTCGGTCAACCTGATGCAACACCTCATCACCAATCCGGTTATTTCAGAACATGGCGATGATTTGGAAACAGAAGATTGGCCTTATGACCAATTGCGTGAATCCATGACGCCTGTAAACGCACTCCGGCATATCAACAAGGAAGCCCTTTTTGAAACGGTCGGAACCGCTATTCGCATGCTGGATAATGTCATTGACATCAACTTCTACCCGACCAGAAAAGCCCGCAATGCCAATATGCGGCACCGTGCCATCGGTCTGGGGGTCATGGGTTTCGCGGATGCTTTACAGGCATTACGCATTCCCATGGACAGCGAAGCAGCCGTCACTTTTGCGGGTGTATCGCAAGAAGTCATCTCGTTTGCGGCCATTCAAACATCGGCAGATTTGGCCGTTGCGCGTGGTTCGTACTCCAGCTTCCAGGGTTCGGATTGGAGCCGTGGCATTTTGCCAATCAATACGGTTCAACGCCTGGAGATAGAACGGGGTATGGAACTTCTGACGGCCCAACAACCATCGGCTATCGACCCCGATTTGTGGGATGCGGTTCGTGTCAGAGTGCAACACGGCATACGGAACAGCAACATCATGGCGATTGCACCGACCGCGACCATCTCCAACATTGTGGGCGTCAGTCAGGGCATCGACCCCATCTACCAGAACCTCTATGTCAAATCCAACCTGTCCGGGGAATTCACGGTAGTGAACACCCAAATGGTGGCCGACATGGAAAAACTGGACCTGTGGGATGACGTGATGGTCAATGACCTCAAATATTTCGATGGCAGCCTGGCGCATATCGACAGAATTCCCTCCTGGATGAAAAGACTGTATGCCACTGCTTTTGAAATAGACCCCCTCTGGCTGGTCCGAATGACCGCCGAACGCCAGAAGTGGATTGACCAGTCGGTGAGCCTGAATCTTTACATGGCAAAACCCTCTGGCAAGGCTTTGGATAACCTCTACAAGCAAGCATGGTTGTACGGGCTCAAGACCACGTACTACCTGCGCACTATGGGGGCGACCTCTGCAGAAAAATCCACCGTCACCGAAGGTACCTTGAATGCCGTACAGGGCGGTACGCCTGCACCGGCCATAAAGGCCTGCCTGATCGATGACCCCACTTGCGAAGCCTGCCAATAGCAGCGTGTTCGTCGAGTTCATCTCTTTATAACTGTTTTTATTTCATGCGTGCCCGTTGATTCGGGCACCCCTTTTCGAGGTGTTTCTGATGCCACTCCCCTTACCTGGAAAATCTGCGGAAAGATCGGAATGGTTGGCCGCTTACGAAGCCCATTATCAGCACTATCTCTCCATGGTTCATCCTGACCGAATGGGTATAGCCTGGAGTCATTCCATGGTGGAATCTTCCCTGGGACCGCACTGGTGGCATCTGTTTGGGCCACATGAGCGGACCTTATCTGGATGGAAGCATTTACAATCCACCGCAAAATCCCATCGTTCTGAATAATCCGCACAAGGTATTTTCCCCAACCTATCGTCCTTCGAGAGGCTGGGAAAAACCCCTTACGTCGAAAGACCGTTACCGGACGTAAACCGGATTATTTAACACCCCCCAATGGGCGCTTTCCCATGGGGGACTGCTCACCTGCGAGGGTAATTACATCCCTCTTGGGGAAGGAGCAATTATGCGTCATTACAAAGCGGTCGCAA
The DNA here is from genome assembly GCA_028065135.1 of Acidithiobacillus sp. Next base: position 27,489 of record JAPTWR010000144.1, on the reverse strand, counting down.
TAGCGGTAGCAACTTCCGGCCTTATTGCCGAGAAGTGGGAATTAGACCTTGCGGCAGGTGCTGCATGGTTATTTTTGCAGGAATGCACCCTTCATTGTTCGCGTTAAAAACGAACAGGGCATTGTGCCGGCGAGGCTTGAACATGTGCTATCACAAGAGTGGATTCTGAAAAAACAGGATTACCCACATCAATTCTTTTACACACTGTCTGCGCGTGGCGCACAGGTTGCGCGAGAGGCGAACAACGTTACGGCATGGTTGTAACAACTTAATACCATGTCTTCATTACAGGAGGTGTCTATTATGCGTGTTTTTACGGACAAAAAAACGGGGAAGACCTTTGTGGAAATACCAACCAGGGCTCCGTCCAAGATGCAGATTTATGCGAAAACCTTGGCCTTTGCCACAGGCAAAACGCTCAAAACCATGATTCGAGAAGCTACAGAGCGTTTTCTGAAAGAGAAACCTTGGGAGCACGGATTGAAGTGGCGGCCGACCAAGGGATTGACCTATACAGTGAAAGATCAGATCGGCCAAAAAGAGGCCACAGGCTGGATGCAGGTCAATATCCGGTTACCAGCGGAATTAGGGAATGCTTTGGAGAAGCTGGCTGTTCAGCAGAATGTATCGGTCTCTTCCGTAGGCTATACCCTGTTGTATTGGTGGACGTGGTGGGTGTATCCGCCGGCGTCTGAACGCGCACGGCGCGAGGCGATTCTTCGTCGCGATTCTAAGGAAATGGAAAAAAACGAAAAAGAATACCTCAACAAAAAGCGCCAAGAAGCAAAGCAGGATGATAATGACAACGACGACTCCCCTGACACGGAGGTGTAATGGTACATCGGCATTAAAAATTAAACGTAGCACTATTTTTTGTGCCCCTGTAAAATGATAGGAAGCCTCGTACTGTAGCTCCTATCACACAATTAAAGGAGAGTATTTATGCCATTCCAGGTGGGGATCATCGTCACACTGGTCGTCTTCGTCATTGGTGCAGGATTGCTAACAGCATTCGCAATCCGTGGCATCAAGAATGAAGATAAGCAAGCAGGTAAGTAAGTCATTTCTTGCCAGGCCTGATCATCACCACTCACAAGCCGCCGCTCAGTCATCTCATTGATGCTGCGCGGCCTCTCCTGCTATGAAAACCATACTTATTTTTCAAATAAACAAAGGATGTTTGGGTATCTGAAAAATTTGTTGCTTATATGCGACTCTTTACTGGCCGTTACCAGGGAACGAGCACTACCCAAAAAGGTACACAATCCCTATAGACACCACCAGCTTTAGGTCTGTCATTTATTATGGTTGCCATTTTGACAGATTAATCAGACAAATTTACCCTGCCAGAAAGGACAGCTTTATGGATACTGCCATGCAAGAAGCGACCACATTCATGTTTTGGGTAATGATCTTTGGGATCGCCGGTCTCATTTCCATGATATCTTTCGCGTGGTTCTTCAGCGAAAATGAAGTGCGGCGAAGGCTGGCAAAAAAACACAGGCCAAAAGAGAGCATGAAGGAGCAAAAACTATGAACGAAAAAGTCAACAAAGTTGCAAAGACGCTTCTGATCTCAGCAGGAAATGTATTCACCATTCTATTTTTTCTGTCGGCAGCCATTGCCGCAATGGTAGGGCGATGGGATATTTCAGCCGGCTCTTTAGTAGTGGTGTTTATTGGTGTAGTGATTCTGTACGCCACCAAGCAATTACCATTGTCTTTGAAAGATCTGGATGACACGAAGAATCACAAGCAAACCTAACATAACCTCTTAGCCGTTCCGCCTCACTGGGAAGCATGAAATTCCCCAGTGGGGATATCTGTATCCTCCGATGGTCTTTTTTTTGCAAAACACCTCTTTTGGGGTTGGGCATCCCCCAACCTTTCCCATACCTACTACCTGTCGTGGTTATGGGAAAGGTTTCCCTGATCCTTTGGATCCGTTACTGGACGTTACCAGAAACCCCGTAGTCAGTGATGCAACTGACTCTGTTACAGGAGTGTACCTCATGAGAAACCCATCATTACCTGTGCTTGTTGTTGACCCCAAAGGACATGTCTACGTCAAAAAAGAACAGCATACCCTACGAGGTTATGTGGGTATGGCTTTTGACTATGTTCTGCAGCAATTCGTGCTTATCGATATGGTGCGCGGCATCCTGGAATACCTCGTATCCACAGATTTTGAAACAGCACAACTCGAACTGGAATATATGTTTGGGAAATTTTCTTAGCCATCTACAGGCTATCCGCTAATCACCTACTGAATTTATAAGGAGTTTATATGTCTGATTTAGAATTTGATGGCACCACCGTGGAGTTCAATGGCGGCGCATCACTGCTCAGAATCCATGGAGTACCAACCCGGTACAGGAAGGCGTGGTACCGGCAATCTGTATGAATCGTATCGGGCATGTATTTCACGATGAGGTAGAAACTGGATGGCTATCACAAGTCATTCAGAACTCGGTTGCGCCGAGTGATCCAAATGAATATCACACCATCAGCATGGATGAGCTTCCTGCGGCTTGCAAAAAAGCAGCCTATCGGGAAATGGCCTCTTTATTGTTCGGTTACACACCAGACAGCGCACCTGCCTTGCGGAAATTTACCGTCGTCCGTTCCGACCATTTCTTCGAGTGCCTGGCTGAAAACGAGACCCATGCTGCAGAACAAGCCATTGATGCACGGCCAAACGAGGAAATACAAAACGTCGTTCTCACGGATTACGCGGTTTTGTAATCCACCATACAACCACACTCAGGAGTATTTCATGAGAGCTAACGATTTTGTCAAACAAGCAGAAAAATGTCGCACCGATAAGGAAGCTGAAGCCCTGTGTGAAAAATTGCAGAGCGCTTTTCTTGGCACCCCGGAATTCTGTGGGTTTTCTGCCGATAATGCGGAATCCTATATGGAGGGTGAGACACCGCATCTGCATTTTGAAATGAATTACGCCATTAGCAATGTCTACATTTTAGCAGTTGAGCCCATTATTCGTGAATCTCAACTGAGTATAGGCATCGCACTGCAATTCATGAATGACGGACTTGGCCTGCATAGCAGGTCCTGGACAACCAAAGACGAGGAGGTCATTGAAGTCGGTAAAGACAGTGATATCACCATCGAAGCACTGGCTCAGGATGCCCTTCAACTTGCGTTCGATTTTCACACCAAACTTGCTGAAGAGTCCGGCCTGGGCTTCACGCACGATGCAGCAAGAGCCGCTGTGGAAGCAGCTTGGGCGAAAAAGTCATATCTTCAGAAAAACAATCGCTGAAGTAGATAAGCGAGGTTTCGACGCGTTATGGCTCAACCTTTTTCTCATTGCGCCGTCCACATTTTTGATTAAGTCCCAACCCGGCATTATCGGGAACTCACCCGGCAAGGGCGTTCCCGATATGCAGTCAATATTCGGTTGCCATTTTGACGAATCAATCTGGCAACTCTGCACCGAAAACGCATTTAAATGAGCACAAGGTCTGGGCTGATATAGCCCAACCTTTTCTAACCGAACTGGCCACAGCTTCGTTAGAAAAGGTTTCAGATTTTTCACGCTCGTTATCCGAGTCGCCACCCAGCGTTATAGGGAATATCCGCCCTTACAGGGCATACATCCCCATCGGGAAACTCACCCGGTCGGGGAGTTCCCAGCTCATTCAGGAGAATTCCATGATGAAATACTTGAAAGCTGTTGTTGCTCTTATTGCTGTGGTTGCTCTAGCCGGTTGCGCCATGCAGCCACTTTCCTATCATCGGTACGCCTACACGGAAAATCTCCGAACCCAAGCTTTGGCAGAAGGTACGGTCATCCGTTGTCAGCCTATCCGCATCCGTAATGTCGGCGGTCAGTCGGCTAACAGTTTTGCGGGCGGCCTGGGCGGCGCAGCCGTCGGGTTTGCCATTTCCTCCACCCCTATAGCGGCCATAGCTGGCGCATTAGGTGGAGCAATTCTCGGCCATGCACTGACCCCAGACGCCCACAAAGGAACTGAGGTCATGGTGAAACTCGACGATGGCCAGCTGCTGGGGGTTCCGGAAGTCGGCAACCCACACCTGGTAGCGGGTGAGCAAGTGGCCATTTTGCGCGGCGCACATGGTCGCACGCGCGCCGTTCCTTTGCATTAACTACCCCATGAGGCGACCTTAGCTTCGTCGCCTCTTCCCCCTCTATGGAGGCATCATGTCCAAGCTCCTTTATTGCTACATCACCAAACGGCAGATTTACACTAATGAACTCTGCGTCGAAGGAAAAACCGCAAACGGCCATTTGCTGTTCGGTTTTTTTACGCAGGAAACCTACCCGGGAAGTTGGCGGGAACAAGCGCTACGGCGCGTTCCCTCTGCTTATATTCCGGTTTTCCAGGCCAACACCCCAGCAAAGCTGCGCGCCTGATTTTCCTTTTCCATCTTGACTAACACAAAGCCACCGAACCACTCCGTTCGGTAGCTTTTCTCATATATTTCGCGGGATATATCAGAAAAGCTTGGTCTTACGCCAGTTCCTGGCCGTTACCGGACGTAAACCGGATCTCATTTAACCCCCCTATCGCGCCATAGCGCGCATCTCCCCAACCCCATTTGAGCGTCTCCATGACGCACAACAAGGAGTAGCTATGCCTATTTATGATGGAACCAGCACGGGCGGTACCCGTGGCTGCGGCTCTCGGGTCAAAGGCGGTATTTACCTTTGCACCGGATTATCGGAGCACGGATCTCCGCTGGAAGCTTTTTTAATCGACCCCGTGGTGCCCTTTGATGCGGCTCCCGGGGAATCTTTCAGAACCCCGATCCTTCGGAAAAATCCCTACATCCCCGGGGTCTTTGATGCCTATGTCTGGGTCGGAGAGTCCTTCTACCCGTCCCTGGTGGACTATGTAGAGGAAACCCGTCAAAAAGGGGCCTCTCGGCGGGTCAGCCCACTGCTGGACCTCAGCAAACTGACCCCAGGGAAAAGCCGGATGATTTTTATTCATCCCAAGGCTTATACAGAACACCTCAACCTCCCCGCTAACGGTTGCCCCAAAGCCATAGAAGATCATGGCAAGGATGAACCGTGCATCGGCGCTCATTGGCACTATGCAAAGTCCCTGGGCAGTTTGATGACCGGGGACCAAACAGCCTCTATTGGCGACGTCACCTATTCATTGCCTGAACAACAAGACGCCCCGGAAGACTGCCGACCGGGACTTTTCCTCGCGCTGCCAATTACTCACATCGAGTTTGAGGATAACGGCGAAGCCTTACCCAAGTCGGTCACCGAAGCATCAGAGGCAGGATATGAAGTCCTGGTGATGCATGACCCACAAGGAGCCTAATCATGGTCAAAACCACTTTTAAAAACACCCTCATGTGTGGGGTATTCGTTGATGATTTGCCTCTCCATCGTATCGAAATCCCAGATGGCAAGGCCCCGCGCAATCTCGTGCGCAGTATCCGTGAACAGGGACTTATAGAACCACCCGTTCTTCTGGAAACCCATTATGGCGAGCAGATTTTCCGGATTCTCGCCGGTATTCGACGTCTGCAGGCTATCCGTGAAATCAATCCGGAGGCCCATGTCGTGGCGATTATTCGCAATGACGCGCAGGCCAGTCCCGCCGTCACCATTACCGAAAATCTGGTGCGGTCCAGAAACTACGCGTCTGAAATACAGGCATTCAGAGAACTGCATAAGCAGTCCCTGAGTGATGAGGATATTCAGAAACAGTTGGGCCTGTACAAGCGCGACGTCAAAAAACTCGCACAACTTTCCAATCTTTCGGACAAAGCAGAAAAAGCCCTGGAGAACGGCAAGATAGCTCCTTCAGCGGCTTTGGTTTTGGCCAAGATGGGGAAACATCAACAGGATGATTTCTTTGCAGAACATCCCGATTCCGTCTCCCGATACACCCTGGCATCCGTCAAGGACTGGAGAATGAAGCAGTTATTGCCCGATTCTCAATTGTCCTTCCTCGCGGATATGCCCTTCAACTAAGGACATTCATGATGAGCAAAGTACAAAAGCATCACACGATGATGACCGGTAACGGCGAGGTCTTGCATCCGGTCAGTCTTTTTGATTTTTCAGATATCGACGAACCCCCTGCACAGCCGAAGCGGAAACCATCCCGCGCCCATTCCAGGGCCATTCCAGTCAATGACATTGATTTTCTGGATGATCTGTTTGATGACGAGCCTGTTCCGGATTTTACCGGTGAAGAAAGGCTGGAATTACACAAAGCCCTGCTTGAAAAGTCTTGCGAGCAGCTGCACGAGGCCATTGAACAGCGCGATCTTCCGTTAATTCGGGACATTCTCAGCTGGTTCAGCGACCCCTCTTGGCGACCTTATGGATTCCGTGTCTGCGCGGCATTAGCCGACGTGGACCCGGAAGTCTTTCTTTATCAAACCTTCCTGAATCTGCAAAAAAAAGGCATCACGGAGGAAATCTTATGCTTGAATCCATCCCATTAACCGGTCTCAAACCGGTTTCTTCAAATCTGTTTTATCAGTCCCTGGCAGGGTCTGAGCCCCACGACCCCATCACGGTAACCGCTTCCAGAAGTGCCACCTGCTCTACGCCTGGTCAGGATGTTTATATTGACCGCGAAAGGCAATGCATCATCACTCGAACCAGTTCCGGCATCTATGTCTCTCAGCAGAAAGGTCCGGAGGCGCTGGATGCTCAAATCGCTCTCCTGGAACGCCTCTCTCGTCTGCACTCCTGAACGGCAAAAGATTTTTTAGCCGGCAGTCCTCATGACTGTCGGCATTGCGCTTTGTACAGGAGAATATTTATGCAAAAACGTTATGACGCTGCGGTTGTGCGGCAGGAGGCGCGTGACCAGTGGGATATGATACTCAGTTATCTGGCACCCGAAATTGAACCCGCCCTCCAGCATCCAGGCAAACACATCCCCTGCCCCGTTCATGGCGGTAAGGACGGATTTCGTGTTTTCAAGGATGTTCGGGAAACGGGCGGTGGAATCTGTAATACTTGTGGCAGCCAGTCCGATGGTTTTGCCTTATTGATGTGGTTACGCAACTGGGATTTTGTCACCACCCTGAAAGCCGTGGCAGAATTACTTGGTACGGGTGAACTTCAGGAATTTACACAACGGCGGGCGCCCGCCCCGCCCAAGGTGCCAGAACGGATGAATGCCAGTAAGCGGTTAAGCGATACCTGGACCCAAAGTATTCCGATAACGGATACTCGGGCAAAGGCCGCGAGAAACTATTTTGAATCTCGCGGTATTCCTTTGGAAGGTTGGTTGCATTTAATCCCCAACCCGGATGCGGTCATCCGGTTTCATCCCAGCCTGACTTATTATCAGGAGGGTGAACTCAACGGCCGTTTCCCCGCTCTCTTGTGTCTGGTCACCGCCAAAAATGGTGATGCGGTCAACCTGCATCGCACTTATCTCCATCCCGACGGGCATGGAAAGGCTCCAGTATCCGCACCCAAAAAGTTGATGACGCCATTGCCCGGGAAAAGCACGTCTGGCGCAGCCATTCGGCTCGGCCCCGTCGTCAATGGCGTCGTACAGGGGGCCGAAGGTCTGGAAACGGCTGCTGCTGTCATGACCGCCCGGCAAAAACCCGTGTGGGGTCTCATTTCGGACACCATGATGGCGGCCTTTGAACCACCCGATGAGGCCCACAGTGTCGTTTTATGGGCAGACAAGGACAGGCCACAAATGATTCATGGCAAGCAGGTCTGCCCAGGTATAGAGAGCGCGCAAAAAGCGGCACTACGATTGCATGAGCAAGGCCGTAGAACCCGTATTGTGTTACCCCAACATCCGATTCCAGAAGAGGCCAAATCCCTCGACTGGCTGGATGTATTCAATCTCTACGGAGCCGAGCAGGTAGGACCGGCACGGTCAGTCGTGCAAATACCCGCGCATGGATCCAAACAATCGTCGGGGTTACTTTCCCGGGTCGCCTCTATCTGGCGGGCCGTTTGATAACACAAAGATCATATTCAAAATTACCTCGCATTGACCACTTTAGTTCCAAACCGCATCTTTTCAGGTGCGGTTTTTTTTGGCTTCTGTCCGTATGGACCAGTACTGGCTGTCTCCAGATTTCCCCATGCACCCATTCAGGTGCTTTCACGCAACCGGGAGAACCGGTTTTTAATACACAAGAGAGGTAATTATGATCCATGTAACCGTTGAGATGGACGTCCTGGCTACGGCCACCCTGTCCTACCCTGATGACGCACTGAAAGACATCGTTGAACGGGTCGATAACGACCGCGACCAGTTCATCAAAAAACTCAAGCTTAACCGAAAATCAGCAACCTCCATGGTCATCGTTGAGGTCCATGACAACCAGGGCCAGAGAATCATGGGACGTACGCTGGTTGAACCCAACTATGCAGATGCCGGCTGTTTCCTGGAATCAGCCATTATGAACACCACTCCGAAAGACATGTACACCGCTCTCCATAGCCTGTGCATGGATGAGGAATATATTGTGGGAATGCTACCGCACCTTGCGCGGAAGTTCCTCCCCTGAAGACGTACCCGGTTGTCAGCCCGTAGCCTCTGAGCATCCGCTCATGCTGCGGGCTTTTTTTGTGTCTGAGAAGTACCGAATCCTGTCATGCGCTGTCATGCGGAATCATGCAAGCGCAAGGCTGAAAGTAAACGTGAAAGTAAACGTGGAACAAAAAAGGCACCTAGCAAATTACGCTAAGTGCCTGTTTTATTTGGTGCGCTCGGAGAGAGTCGAACTCCCGACCTACTGGTTCGTAGCCAGTTGCTCTATCCAGCTGAGCTACGAGCGCAACGAGGGCGTAATATAGCGACTGCACTGGCCGGGGTCAATATGTTGCGCCAGCAGCAGCCACGAATGCTCAGGAATTTCCCGAACTGTCTCCGGATGCCCCTCCGGCCTTTTCTTTGGCCATTTCTGCCTTTAGACGGGCGAGATCATCATCAACGCCACTACTGGCGCGTACTTTATCCAGTTCCTTATCGGTTTGGCTGCGAGTATCGAGGGGGTCACTGAGGGCACCCGACTCAATCAGGCCATCCATGGCAGTTGCCTTGGACTCCATTTGGGCGGTGCGGTCCTGGGCGCGACGCATGGCCTCACCGGCGTCATCCATACCCTTGCCGATACCACTCAATGATTCTCCAGCCTGGACCTCAGCCTTGGCAGCCATCATTTCGCTTTTGGTCACTTCTTTCTGGGTACGGAACTGTTCAATATGATCCTGCAGTTTCTGCTCATAATCCTGCAGCTTCTGGGACTGAGCCGACACCGCATCATGCGCTTCCTTGAGACTGGCCAGTTTTTGCAATTCAGACTGCTTTTGGGCCAACTCGGCGCGGGCCAGGTCTTCACGGTTGGCACCCAGAGCCATCTTGGCATCTGCGTCGGCCTTGTCAGCGGCTTTTTGCGCTTGTGCCATCTGACTTTCCAGCGACACTTTTTCAGTAACCACATCGGCCAGATGGCGTTTGGTTTCCTGCAGGTTGGTGATCATTTTTTCATATGATAAATCCAGGGTTTCAGCAGGATCTTCCGCATTATTCAGAAAATGATTGACCTTACCCTGCAATATTTCTGAGGCATGCTTAAATAATGACATTGAATACTCTCCTTGCGAATGACTCGCGCTTTAATCGTTGACCGGAATAACCAGTTGCGGGCTCAGGCCATCAACCAGAGCATCGGCATTTTCCATGGCTTTCACGGCGGTACCGACGGCAAAAAATTCGATGATATGGGGTTTCCAGTTATGGCTGCCTTCATGAAGCTGAACGCCGGTAATGCCGTCCGCCTGGGCTTCCTGCGCCTCATGTTGCATACGTTCCATGGCAAGCTCCCTGGCGTCATACATGGCTTGGGTAAATTGTTCCATTTCCGTATTGCGACCCACATTTCCCATGGATTTCAACAGCCCTTGATGTGCCACATGATACACGCAGGAACCCATGACCATTTCCATGGGGCGGTAACCCGCCTGCAACAACATCCAGAAGTCCTGACCACTCAGATCACTGGTAAAGGGCTTGCCGCCCACCCCCTTGAAGCCTGACGCGCCACTGCGGTGGGCGATGGCCGTGCCAATCGCCATGAATTCGAGAATGTCCTGATCCCATTCCATACGCTTCACTTCCAGTCGCACACCCACAATACCATCGGCCTGCAGTAAAATGGATTCCTGCTCCATGCGACTGATAGCCAGCTCACGGGCTTGATACATGGCCTGAGAAAGCACATCCATTTCCATGTTTTGATTCCAGTTTCCATACTGGATTCCCATGTGATAAATACACGAACCGACCACCAGACCCAAGGGCTCAAAATTGGCCTTGCGGACCATCACAAACTCATTGACGGACAAATCCGAAGTAAATATACCTTCGTGACTGCCCTGCGAACGCAGTCCTTTCAGACGTTCTACAGCATGGGGAGCGAGATGTTCTGTACTATCGGTCATATCAAATCCTTTTTGGAGTCAGTAGCACTGGTCAGGGGGTGATCAGCCAGTGATATCATGGCAAGCAGTTCATGTTGCGGTGGGTTTTTTGGCAGATAACTGATGGCGGTACCAATACTGATGTGGCGGCATAGAAAACGTTCGGGGTTGTCCTGATCGGCAGGTACCCGAAACATTTGGGTATAACTGGTGTGTCCAAGAACTCCGGCAGCCATCTTGCGGCCATCTTCGCGCAAATCATAAAGCGCCCGGCGCCGGACATTTTCCTGAAAAGTAGAAAGGTCGGTAATTTCCATATTCCAGTAACGTGCCGCAAAAGGTGCCTGCTGAGAAGCCTGATCGGCGACCGTACCCATCCAGGGCATGTACCAGTCAAAATTGGCGCCAATGGCAATACCTACAGGAACCACGCCATCTTCCAGCAAACGGACAAATTCCAGGGCTGACACAGTAGCGATAACTGGCGCGGTGGCAGGGGGAATTCCGGTTAGCCGGATAGCGGTGCCGGTCACCCCATAATCCATATCCTCACCTTCCCCATGCCGCACTTTCATGCGCACATCGACAATCGCATTAGCTCCCAGAGCGATGGCTTCAAGGCGCATTCGCTCTACCGCCGTGTGCCAGCCATCGTAGTGTCCCTGGGTCCAGGAATAACCAAAGTGATACCAACAGTTTCCGGTTACCATACCGATAGGCTGAACCCCGTGACTGCGTTGCAAAAGAAGTTCTGCGGCAGTGGCCGTACTGATCCAGGGAAGATGCCCCTGACTGGTCGCGAACAGGCGATTTTGAACAAAACTGGGCAGGCGGCGTTGCTGCAAGGCCTGTTCCCATTCAGAATAACGCTGCATTTCTTCAGGGGTTTGTGAACGGACGCCCTGGCTCACGTTATGACCCAGATTTTCGGCCGCTCGCTGCGCGTCCTGGGCGACTTCCTCAATACCGTGTTTGATCTTGTCCCAAATGGACATAGTACCTCCTTGCCGTTACCCCATGAGAAAATCGTGCAATGTATTGCTGGCTCCCTGCATTTCTCCGGACAAATCACCGAGGTCTTTCACCAGACTTTCGAGCCAGGTAGCGAGTGGTAAATCCTCATGTTTAAGCACCACGCCACGCACGGTTTTGGCGCGAACCGTGCTGATATGAGCACCCTCATGAGTCAGTAAATAATCGTTATTGTTGGTGTGAACAGTAATGGCATGGACATGGCTGGTCTTGGCAAAAAAACCGTCTTTTTTTCTTTCTACTTCAACCAAGCCGGGCATATCTCCCTCCAGCCTTGCCGCCAATCCTTCTACAAAAGCCTTCATGTCACCTTGCGCGCGCCTGATCCAGGCGGTACTTTGGTCAAAATCTGTGCTCATAGAGGGCCTCCCACCCTATTTATCGGCCACATTCAGTTTTTCAAAAAATAATTACTCAAGTTCAGACCGTCAGCTTAGACTATAGTTCTGTTTTTCTTCAGGCGCGTATTTTTTCCAGGGTGGATAATTCCGGAGATTGTTCGTGCAGGCGCTGCAATTCAGCAAATTGTCGGTAAGTGGGACAACTTTTCAGCAGCGCTTCATGACTACCAATAGCAATGAGTCGGCCCTGATCAAGCACGGCAATGCGTGCAGCATGAACAATAGTGGCCAAACGATGCGCTGCCACCAGGGTGGTCCGCTGTGCGGTCAAATTAGCCAGTGCCTCCTGAATGAGCCGCTCATTTTCCGCATCCAGGGCGCTGGTGGCCTCATCCAGAATCAGTACACGAGGGTTTCTCAGAATCGCCCGGGCAATGGCAATGCGTTGGCGTTGCCCTCCAGATAAAGTTACGCCTTTTTCTCCAACATGGGTTTTCAGTTTATCTTCCAGTCGGTCAGAAAATTCATCCACCCGAGCAGCCTTTACTGCAGCCAGTAAAGCTGCCTCATTGGCATCAGGACGCGCCATCAAAATGTTATCCGCAATACTCATGGAAAAAATGACAGGATGTTGAGGGACTACAGCCAGTTGCTGGCGCAAACTACGCAAGGGCATGGCATCAATGGCCGTTCCATCCAGCAAAATTTGCCCTTCGCTGGGTTGATAATGGCGCATGAGCAGGGAAAACACCGTACTTTTACCGGCTCCGGAAGCTCCTACAAAAGCCACCGTTTCTCCTGGTTCAATATCCAGGGAAATATTTTCAATAGCGGGCACATCCGGCCGCGAAGGGTACCGAAAGGCGACGCGCTCCAGGGTCAATCGTGCCGGATTTCTGATGGAAAATTCAGAGGATTCTGGAACTTTGCCGACTTCGCCTGACAAAGCCTGGGCACTGTGTTCCGGCTTTTCATCCAGCAGCGCCAGCAAGCGTTCAGTGGCACCCGCCAGTCGCGACATACTGCCCCATAACTCCCCCAACGAGGCCAAAGACGTTGCCGCCATCAGGGCATAAAGCAGAAATGCCGCCAGTACGCCCATGCCCACCTGCTTTTCGAGAACCGCGAGACCGCCCAGATAGAGCATAGCGCTGAGTGCCAGAAAAACCAGGCTTCCCGTCAGAAAGGTGGACCAGGACTGGACTTTGACCCGCGACCAGACTTGTCCCAGCAACAGATGAATATCCTGGCGATATCGGGTTTCAGTCTGAGGTTCGAGGGTAAGCGCCTGGATAACCCGAATGCCATTGATAGACTCTTCGGTATGGGCACTGAGATCAGCCAGATAATCCTGCTCCTTGCGGCTGTATCCGCGCTGCAGACGTCCTGAGCGGATATTGACAAACACCAGCAACGGCAATACCAACACTCCCGGGAGCAGTAACTGGGGCATGGTCACCAGCATCAACACCAGCGCGCCGACCAGGGTGATGCCGCTTTGCAGACTGCGCCCGAGCACGCCCGTCAAACCAAAACGTAAAATGGTGACATCACTGCTCAGGCGCGAAATGACCTCACCGGTCCGGAATGTCTCATAAAATATGGCGGGAAGATGCAGCGCATGACTGAACACCGCGCTGCGCAAATCGGCGACGACCCCCTGCCCCAACCAGGTTGCCAGACCATCCCGCAGCCCGCGCATGGCGACCGTAAACATACCCAATATGAACAGCGCAATGCTGATCCAAAGTAATGCCTTGTAACTATGGAACCCCTTGTCGAGAATAAACCGGGCTCCCTGGGGCAAAACCAAGGAAGCGCCAGCACTGCAGAGCATGGCCAGCAGATAAGCCAGCAGTAGCCCGAGCCGGGAACGCAAAAAGGGCTTGAGTTTCCATAATACCCAAAGATTTTTGTTGACCGGACGTTGCCAGGGATTTTGCGCCACTCAGTCACCTTATCAGCGAATTACAGGAATAACACAGCATACGCCTGCCCGACGGCTTTGGCTGCATTATCGCGATCCGTCAATTGACCGCTGGCAACCTTCAGCAGCAGAATGTGCCAAATTCCCTCACTTCCTGGAATAACTATGCAATCCTTTGATGCACTGAATCGCTACGCCATTCCCGAACATGTGTTTTTTCGCTTTGGTCCGGGGGGGCAGATTTTTGCGGACATTCGCAACAGCAGTGCCAGTGCCAGTGTTTTCCTGCAGGGGGCTCATCTGACAGCGTTTCAACCACGCTCCCAGTACGATCCACTCATCTGGCTTTCGGAAAAATCGCGCTTTGCCGTCGGCAAATCCATTCGCGGCGGCGTGCCGGTATGTTGGCCCTGGTTCGGTCCGCATCCCGACAACAGCCAGTTCCCGGCCCATGGCTTTGCCCGCACCCACTTGTGGACCGTCAGCGATTCATCAAGCAGCAAGGACATTACCCGGATTACCCTGACCCTGGAGCCCACGAACGAAACCCGGGCACAGTGGCCTCATGAAACTCCGGTCAGCCTTGAAATTGTCGTTTCAGAAACTCTGGAAATGTCTCTAACTACCCATAACGCAGGAAACGACACAATCACTCTGGGTGAGGCCTTCCATACGTATTTCCACGTGGGCGATATTCATTCGGTGCGCCTCGAAGGTCTGGATGGTTGTACGTATCTCGACAAAACCGCAGATTTCGCCCGGAAGCAGCAGGAAGGTGACATTACCTTCAACGCCGAGACCGACCGGGTTTATCTCAACACCCAAAATGATTGCATTATCCATGACCCGCGCATGTACCGCCGAATTCGTATTCATAAGGAGCATGCCGATTCCACAGTAGTCTGGACGCCCTGGGCCGAGAAAGCCGCTGCCATGGGAGATTACACGCCGGATGGCTGGCGGCAGATGCTCTGCGTGGAATCCGCCAACGCCGCCGAAAATGTGCTGCAACTACAGCCGGGTGAGAAGCACACGCTGATGGTGCGTTACAGTGCTGAACCTCTTTGATCCCTTGAAAGTGGCTGTTGCCGCAGAGGCTTTGCCGCGACTTTTGGCCCGCGCCGTTGTTGTTCTTGGAGAAATCCTGCGCCCGTCAGGAGAGCTGTTTGAGCCCGCAGGGCGAGTTCTCTCCTGACAGCAGGATGAGCCTAGAACAACAGGCGAGGGACAAGGGAGCGGCAAAGCCTCTGCGGCAACAGCCACACCTTTCAGACTGAATCAGGCACCCACGGACGCAGCCACTTCAAACGTAAACTGTTACTGAGCACAAATACTGACGACATTCCCATGGCCAGTCCCGCCAGCATGGGATTCAGCTGAAATCCCCAGGGAATCAGCACACCCGCAGCCACCGGAATCAGCAGGATATTATAAAAAAACGCCCAGAATAAATTACCGCGAATGGTCGCCATGGTTTTTCGCGCTGCCTGCACTGCCGTCACCAATGCACTGAGATCCCCATGGGTTAAGGTCAAATCAGCCGTCTCCATGGCAATGTCAGTGCCTGAAGCCAGGGCCAGGCCCACATCGGCCTGAGCCAAAGCCGGAGCATCATTGATGCCATCGCCCACAAAGGCGACTTTGCCGCCCTGGCTTTGTAACTGCTTGACGATATTTGCCTTATCCTGAGGCAACACCTCTGCATAAAACTCTTCTAATCCAAGGTGTTCGGCAAGATGCCGCGCTGCGCTCTGGCTGTCACCCGTAATCATGACCACCCGCATACCCATGGACTGCAGTTGCCGGACGACCGCTAAGGATTCGGGTCTTACGCTGTCCTGAATGGCGATTTTCCCCAGCAAATGTCCATTCCCGGCAATATACACCCAGCTTTGGGCCACCTGCGGCTCAGTCCAAAATTTAGCGTCCTGCTCTACGCCATTCTCCTGCAACCAGACCGCCGTACCGACCAGAATTTTCTGTCCGGCTACGACACCCTCAACACCCCGGCCAGGGACGGCCTGAAAATCCGTCACAGGAGACAGGGAAATTTCCCGTTCACGCGCAGCCTGAACAATGGTCCGCGCCAAAGGATGCTCAGAAGCCGCTTCCAGCGACGCAGCCAAGGTCAGAACCTGGCGGACATCGTCTGCGACAATTTCACACACGGCTGGCGTACCCCGCGTCAACGTGCCGGTTTTATCCAGACAGACCGTTTTCACCTGGGCCAGCGTTTCCAACGCCAGTCCTTTGCGAAAAAACACACCTAACTCTGCAGCCCGGCCGGTACCGACCATGACCGCCGCCGGGGTGGCAAGTCCCATGGCACAGGGACAGGCCACCACCAGCACCGCCACAGCGGACAACAGGGCCACAGTAATAGCCGGGCTGGGTCCCAACCATAACCACACCATAAAACTCAGCAGCGCAATGCCAATAACCAAAGGCGTAAATACACGAACCACCCGGTCAGCAAGACCCTGGATGGGCAGCTTTCCAGCCTGGGCCTGCTCGACCATCTGAATAATATGGGCAATGACTGTATTTTGCCCCACCGCAGTCGCTTCGATAATCAGCCTGCCGTTACCATTGATCGTCGCGCCGACGACGGCGTCACCTGCTTTTTTATGCTCAGGTAACACTTCTCCGGTCAGCATGGCTGCATCTATATAGGATTCTCCTTCCAGGACGATGCCATCCACGGGCAGACGCTCTCCCGGTCTGACCAGGAGATGATCTCCAGTGCGGATGCGGTTGAGTGGCACCCGCTGTTCCTGCCCATCTTTGAGCAGTGTTGCGTCCTTGGCCTGAAGATCAACCAGATGCCGAATCGCCTGCGAGGCCCGGCCTTTGGCCAGCTCTTCCAGATACTTGCCGAGCAGAATGGCGGCAATGACCACCGCCGCCGAATCAAAATACACATGCCCTCCGACCTGGCTGAAAAGCTCCGGGAAAATCAGCACGATCATGCTGAACAGCCAGGCGGCTCCCGTACCGGTAGCCACCAGAGAATTCATATCCGGAGACAAATGACGGTAGGCAATCAGACCCGGACGAAAAAAACGCCGCCCTGGACCGGCCAGTACCAGCGTTGCCAGTACGGCCTGAACCCAGTCCCAAAAACGCCCAAAGAGTGCATTTTCTTGCAGCCATCGTCCCAACGCCGGAAAAAGCAGGGGACCCATGGACAAGCACAAAATAGGCACAGCCAGAACAACTGCCGTCAGCAAATCTTTTCGCATAAGCCGCAGCTGGAAGATTTTACGATCTTCACCCCGGGCATCAGCACGGACCGCCCGCGCTTCATAACCGGCATTAACAACAGCCGCAATCAATTGATCCTGATTAGTGCTATCCGGAAAATATTCCACCATGGCCCGTTCTGTGGCCAGATTGACACTGGCCGACAGGACGCCAGAAACCTTGCCCAGAGCGCGCTCCACGCGACTGCTGCAGGAAGCACAAGTCATCCCGCCAACCTCCAGCTCAGATTGGGCCACGACGGGTTGATAGCCTATATCAACAATCGCAGCCCTCAGCGTTTCCAGGCTGGTCTGGGTCGGATCGAATGCCACGGTTGCCCGCTCAGTACTCAAATTCACGCTGGCCTGCACCCCCGGCAAGCGATTCAGCGTGCGTTCTACCCGACTGCTGCAGGAAGCACAGGTCATCCCTGCCACCCCGATCTCCAGATTTTTCATAACGCTCCCTTTCCTGCCCGCTGCCCATTGCTATTTGAAAATTACAATCTGCAGCATATCCTTGTAGCCAGATGTAATGTCAATCCATCACCATGGGCAACCGCGATCTTTTCGCCTACAGCAAAATAGTTGATTTTAAGTGACGGATGCTTATCATTTGCCCTCTTGTGCGCATTTGCCGCACCCGCTGAAAATGATATCTGGAGTTTAACATCGTGGATATTCGCCTTTCCCGCCGCGTTACTGCGGTGCGTCCCTCTCCGACACTCGCCGTTACCGCCCGGGCACAGCAACTCCGTCGGGAAGGCAAAGACATTGTCAGTCTCGGCGCTGGCGAGCCCGATTTCGACACACCCGAATATATCAAGGATGCGGCCATACAAGCCATTCATCGAGGCTTCACCAAGTACACCGCAGTCGGTGGCACGCCGGAGCTGAAAGCCGCCATCATAGCCAAATTTGCCCGGGACAATCATCTCGATTACCGCCCCAGTGAGGTGCTGGTCTCCGTCGGCGGCAAGCAGAGCTTTTTCAACCTCTGTCAGGCCTTACTGGATGCAGGAGATGAAGTCATCATTCCCGCGCCCTACTGGGTGTCCTATCCCGATATGGTCATTCTTGCCGAGGCCTGTCCGGTCATTATTGATACGGACGCCGCACAACACTTCAAAATTCTGCCTGAACAACTGGAAGCGGCCATCACCGAAAGCACCCGGCTTTTAGTGCTCAACAGCCCTTCCAACCCCTCAGGAGTCGCTTATAGCCGCAGTGAACTCGAAGCACTGGGAGAAGTATTACGTCGTCATCCCCGGATTTTGATTGCCACTGATGACATGTATGAAAAAATCCTCTTTCAGGACCAGCCTTTCGTAAACATTACCAATGCCTGCCCCGATCTGAAAGAACGCTGCATGGTGATGAATGGCGTCTCCAAGGCTTATGCCATGACCGGCTGGCGCATAGGCTATTGTGCAGGGCCCGAAACACTGATTACGGCCATGAACACCGTGCAGTCGCAAAGCACCTCCAATCCAACCTCCATCGCCCAGGTAGCTGCCCAGGCAGCTCTGGAAGGGGGCGATAGTGCGGTGCATGAAATGGTTCATGCTTTCCGGCGCCGTCATGCTTACGTTTATGGTCGCCTGCATAGTCTTCCGGGCGTCAACGTACTGCCATCAGATGGCACCTTTTACAGCTTCCCGGGCTTTCATGAAGTGATGCAGGCCAAAAATCTGCAGGATGACCTGATTCTGGCGGAAGCCCTCCTGGAAGCAGGCGTTGCGGTGGTACCAGGTTCTGCCTTTGGAAGCCCCGGACATATTCGCCTTTCTTTTGCGACCAGTGACAAAAATCTGGAAATGGCACTGGATCGCATCGAACAATTTGTAAAAAGTTAGGCGGGGCTGACCGTAATCGCGGCGGCGGCCCTGGCAGCCCTTTCCCGCGCCTCTTCCACACTTTCTCCGGCAGCGACGGCTACACCAAGACGCCGCAACTTGCTGGCCGTCGGCTTGCCAAACAGACGTAAATCACTTTCCGGTACGGCCAGTGCTGTTTCAAGACCGGCATATCGGGGCCCCCAACCCAGGTTTTTACCCCGAATAACCGCAGAAGCGGAAGCTCTGCGGAATCCGGGATCAACGGGCAAGCCCAGAATAGCCCGCAAATGCAATTCAAACTCGTTCTGGCGTTGACTGGCCAGGGTCACCAGACCGGTGTCATGGGGTCTGGGCGACAACTCACTGAAAATCACTGCTTCACCCTGCACAAAAAATTCCACCCCATATAATCCCTGTCCGCCGAGATTATCCGTCACTTTTTGCGCCATGCTCTGTGCATCCTGAAGCGCCTGCGCGGACATGGCCTGGGGCTGCCAGGACTCCACATAATCTCCGGCTTCCTGACGATGTCCGATGGGCGGGCAAAATACTGTACCTAAGGCAGAGCGCACCGTCAGCACGGTGATTTCAAAATCAAAGTCCACAAAGCCCTCGACAATGACTTTCTGCGCCCCCACACGCCCGGCCGTCTGCGCTTCCTGCCAGGCCAGCGCCAATTCCGCCGCACTCCGTGCGACCGACTGCCCTTTGCCGCTGGAAGACATGACCGGTTTGATCACACAGGGGAAACCCAGCTCGACAGCTGCCGCCTCCAGTTCCTGCAAGCTGCTGGCGAAGCGGTAAGGAGACGTGGGCAAGCCTAATTGTTCGGCCGCAAGACGACGAATACCCTCACGATCCATGGTTAATTGCACGGCCCGCGCCGAAGGGACCACCGTAGCCGAGCCGGAATTTTCGATTTCTGCCAGGGCGGAGGTGGCGATAGCTTCAATTTCCGGGACCACGAAATGCGGTCGCTCACGCTTGACCAGAGCCAGAATTGCTTCAGGGTCTGTCATATCTATCACGTAGGCGCGGTGAGCGACCTGCATGGCAGGCGCATCTGCGTAACGATCCACGGCGATGGTTTCAACGCCCAGACGCTGGGCAGCAATCAACACTTCCTTACCTAATTCACCGGCGCCCAGCATCATCAGCCGGGTCGCAGAAGCAGAACACGGAGTACCCAGATTCATGCGCATTTCCTTTAGCAAAAAACAATTAAAGCCCGATATGTCTATACTCAACATAGTATCATTTTCCCGACAGACGCATACGCAAAGGAGCATGACATGAGTAAACCCAGTATAGGCATGGTCGGTCTTGGTCGCATGGGCGCCAATATGGCGCGACGTCTGCATCTAAAAGGCATGGATGTCATTGCTTACAATCGCCATGCCCAAAAAGCTCAGGACCTTGCCCAGGAAACCGGCATGCGCTCTGCCAGCACTCTGGAAGATCTGGTCAGACAATTGCCAGCCCCCAGAGTCATCTGGTTAATGTTACCAGCTGGTGAAGCCACTCAGGAGCATATTGATCAACTGCTTCCCTTGTTGGGCAAAGGTGACATCCTGGTCAATGGGGCCAATGCACTCTACGAAGACTCCATGGCGCAGGCCGCCAAGGTCGAAGCTGCTGGCTTGCATTATGTCGACGCGGGTGTGTCCGGCGGGGTTTGGGGATTGAAGGAAGGCTATGCCTTGATGGTAGGCGGCAGCCAGGAGGCGGTTACTCAGGTTACGCCTTTCCTGAAAGCCCTCGCTCCCGGTGAAAATCAGGGGTGGCTGCATTGCGGACCGGTAGGTAGTGGGCATTTCGTGAAAATGGTTCACAACGGTATTGAATATGGAATGATGCAGGCACTCGCCGAAGGTTTCGCCATTCTTCAGGCTAAAACCGAGTTTAATCTGGATCTCGCCAATGTCGCCGAAATGTGGCGCTATGGCAGTGTTGTCCGCTCCTGGCTTTTGGATCTGACTGCTGACACCCTGCACAAAGATCAGGTCCTCGCGGATATTGCGCCGGTGGTCGCCGACTCGGGCGAAGGGCTCTGGACCGCTCAAGCCGCTTTGGCCATGAAAATTCCTGCTCCGGTCATCACGCTGGCCCTGCAGATGCGTTGGGCTTCCCAGGGAAAAGACGACTATGCGGCCAAGCTATTGGCCATGATGCGCAATCAGTTCGGCGGTCATGCCGTACAAAAGGAGGACTGAGTGGATAACCAATGTATTTGTCAGTTCGTCATTTTTGGCGCTACCGGGGATCTGGCCAGTAAAAAACTGCTCCCGGCCCTGTATCACCTGGAATGTGCCGGTATGATGCCCAAGGAAATGCGTATTTTGGCTTTTGGGCGGCGTCCTTGGGACAATAATGGCTGGCAGGATTTCTTGCGAGAACAATTGGAAACCTACGCAGGAAATTATCATGACGAACATTTTGATGATTTCTGCAAACACTTTGAGTATGTGCGTGGAGAAATTCATGAAAAGGAGTCTTATGAAAAGCTCCGCGCGGCACTCACTGAGGAAGGTGCGGATAAACCTGCTGCTACCATATTTTATCTGGCCATTCGCCCGGCAGATTTTGTGCCTGTTGTTCAGCATCTATCGAGTGCCGGCTTCAATCAGGAAGGCGACTATCGTATTGTTATTGAAAAGCCTTTCGGTGAAGACCTGGAAAGCGCCATGCGTCTCAATGAACAGTTGCATCGTCACTTCCGCGAGGAACAGATTTATCGCATTGACCACTATTTAGGCAAGGAAATCGTCCAGAACCTGATGGTTTATCGTTTTGCCAATCTGGCCGTAGAAGCCCTCTGGAACCGCAATTATATAGACCATGTGCAAATTACCGTAGCCGAAAGTGGTGGTATCGAAAGTCGCGCCGGTTATTATGATCAGGCCGGAGCATTGCGGGATATGTTGCAGAATCATCTGATGCAAATTCTGACTCTGGTAGCTATGGAGCCCCCCCCTTGCATGGAAGCGGACGCTCTGCGTGATGAAAAGGTCAAGGTACTCCGCTCTATTCGACCCATCCCCAAATCTGCCGTCACGGCCTATGCCATGCGCGCTCAATACGGTCCCGGGGTAGTAGATGGCAAGCATGTACCGGGCTATCAGGATGAAGCCGGGGTTGAAACCAACTCCATTACCGAGACTTATGTGGCCGCGAAATTTTATATTGATAACTGGCGCTGGCGCGGGGTTCCTTTTTATCTGCGTACCGGCAAACGCCTCGAAAACAAAACCTCCAGTGTTGCCCTGCGTTTTCGGCATACGCCTCAGCAGCTTTTTCGAGAAACCAGTATCGAAAAAATCGAACCCAACTGGATCCTGCTTTCTTTGGAACCCGAAAGTCTGAAAACCGAAATCCAGATCAAGGAACCCGGCCTGGAAATGCGCGTCCGTCCGGTGCAGCTCAATGCATCCTATCGCAAGGAGGGTGAACAGGAGCTGGATGCGTATGAAGCTCTACTGCTGGATGTCATGGAAGGCGACAAAGCCCTGTTTATCCGCTTTGATGAAGTGGAATGGGCCTGGCGGGTAGTAGACCCGATTATCAAGGCTTGGGGCCGGGAAACCGACTACATCCTCACCTATCCGGCGGGCTCCTGGGGACCGGAAGAGGCTGCGCGGATTATGGACAAAGAAGATCAGTATTGGCGCAACAAAATCTAAGCTGAGCGTGAGCGACAGCCCTGAAAGCTCGACTGTCGCTCCTTGATAACAAAAAAAATACTATATGATTCAATCAAATAAACTATCCCTATAAAAAGCGTAGTCGAACGTCTACAGCATAAGCTAATAAACGCGCCATAGAAATACACTAATTATTATTTTTTATTTTATATTTCATGTGGATATAGTTATTGGCATGGTTTCTGCTTAATCATCCAGGTCAGTTACCTAATGATAGTCAAGTAAGGAGACACCATGAAAAGCACAGGAAACACGATCATTCCCGAATGGGAAATTACCCGGCTTTCTGAAATTATCAAGGCCATGTCTCATCCATTGCGCTATAAGATCATCTGCCTACTTGGTCGCGGTGAAATGAGCATGCAAAATCTGGTGACCGCCATCAACACCAGTCACAGTAATGCTTCCCAGCATCTTGCCCTGCTTCAGGACTCCGGTCTGGTCCTGGTCAGAAAGGTGGCCAGTCGCGTTTATTACCGCATCCGCGATCAACGCACCTTACGCTTGCTGGAAATCAGTAATCAAGTACTTGCCTGATCCATTTTTTCAATATGTTGCATGGCTCGCCGCAGAAATTCTGCGGCGTTTTCGTTGACTGTCGCCGTACCCAGAAATCGACGCCATTCTCCAGCGCCAGTAACCCCAAAATACAGACCATGCAGATGTCGGCTCAGGCGTGGCGCAGGCAACGCCTCTCCCCAGTTTTCGGCATAAGCCAGTAATTGTTCGAGCACGACGGATCGATCAGGTAATTGCCCGCGCCTGTCCAGGACCATTTCCACTTCGGCCAGGAACATTGGATTATGATAAGCCGCTCGACCAATCATCACCCCATCGACGTGAGCGAATTGATCCAGTACCGTTTCAGTGGTCTTGAAGCCCCCATTGACTTCAATGCGCAAGTGGGGGAAATCGCTTTTCAGACGATGTACCCAATCCCAGCGTAATGGCGGTATTTCCCGATTTTCTGCGGGATTCAGGCCCTTCAACCAGGCATTACGGGCATGCACAATAAAATGCTGGCATCCCGACTGCGCCACAATTTCCACGAATTGATGCAAAGACGCAAAATCCTCTTCGCGATCCAATCCCAAACGATGTTTGACACTCACCGGTAAGGCACTGTCCGAAAGCCCTGCCATCAGCTCGGCAACCAATTCCGGAGTCGCCATGAGGCAGGCACCAAAACTGCCCTTTTGTACACGTGGCGAAGGACAACCTACATTCAGGTTGATTCCGTCGTATTGATACTCCTTGGCCAGCCTGGAAACACGGCGCATCGCGGCCGGATCATCCCCCCCTACCTGCAAAATCAAAGGGTTTTCAGCCGCAGAATACTCCAGGAAACGCTGGGGATCGCGACCCAACAAAAGCGCATTAGTCGTCAGCATTTCCGTGTAGAGCACGCAGGAAGGACAAATCAGCCGCAAAAAATGCCGACAATGACGGTCTGTCCAGTCGAGCATGGGCGCAACCGATAATATCTTAACACTTGATTCTAGTGTATTTTTATTTATATTCATAAGGTTGACTCATATTCCCATCGTCCGAATTATGCCGTATTTTGCCGCATTAGCTTGTATTTTACCGTATCCGGTGTTACAAGAGTGCAACATGAAATCGTTTCCCCGTCCATGTTGCACCGGAGCACCAATTTGGCGACTATTGTCTCACGAAAACAGAAGGATGGTACCCTTCGTCATACCGCAACGATTCGTCTCAAGCGCAATGGGGAAGTTTTCCATTGTGAGAGCCGGACGTTCCATAAAAAAGCGGTGGCCAAAGCCTGGGCATTAGAACGCGAACATGCCCTTCGTGAAAACCCCGCAGAGGCTATGCGTCCTTCGACGGCGCTGCCCATTGGCAAGATGATTGATCGCTACATTGAGGAAAAGCAAACTGTCGAGCCGTTAGGCCGTACCAAGTTACAGCACCTGCTCCTCTTGCGGAGACTGCCCATTGCAGAATGCATGGCATCTGAACTTGATGCCCCGCGCCTTATCTCCCATATTCGTAGTCGCCGCGTGTCCGGAACAGGGCCATCCACCGTGCTCAACGATCTGATCTGGTTGCGGGTAGTCTATCGCTATGCACGCGCCG
This sequence comes from Acidithiobacillus sp., assembly GCA_028065135.1. Next base: position 2,886 of record JAPTWR010000144.1, on the reverse strand, counting down.
CCTGGGGCATACCACTGTCCATGGAAGCCATCGGTGATGCGACAGAGCTTTGCCGTGCCGAGCGACTGGTAGCGAGATCACGGAAGAGAAAGCGACGGCTCAAACGGGAAGAAATAGAGACAATCTGCAAGCGGTTTTTATCACTGGGACACCGAAAATCCTCGCCACCCATGTATCTTATTTTCTGGTTCGCTATCTATTCATGCCGCCGGCAATCGGAAATCATGTCCATGCGACTTTCGGACTACGATCAGGATCGTGGAATCTGGCTTGTACGCAACATGAAAAACCCCGGCGGATCACAAGGAAACGATCAATGGATGCACATCACAGATGCCCTTCTGCCCGTCATTAAAGCAGCCATAGAGGACGCTGATCTGGTGGTACGCCGAAAAATGATGCAGGATGACCGACTGTTTCCGTTTGATCCAAAAACCATTGGGTCTTACTGGACGCGGCACATGCAAATTCTGGGAATCGAAGATCTGCATTTTCATGACTTGCGACATGAAGGTTGCTCACGGCTGGCCGAAGACGGGCTGAGTATCCCTGATATTCAGCGTGTCAGCCTGCATGAGTCATGGAGTAGCCTGCAAATCTATGTAAACAGGGACATCCGCAGTCAATCGGTTACACGCGCCGAGTTTGATCCTACATTTTCCAGCAGATGATCAATCCCCCTCAGCCAGAACATCAGCGACAGCATCCTGCAAAGGATGATAAATGCCGACCCGCTTTCTGAAAAAGACGGGGCAGACGAACATCATTCAATTTGCCTTGGGCCTACGTGCATCCCTTGTGCTTGCGCTCCACCCAATGACACGTAGGCAGCGGAAGCGGTCATTCGGCGGATTGCCCGTCATGTTCTCGCAACTCGTCACTAATGCTGTAAAACGTGGCAGTCTTATGAGCATGAATTTAGAAAATCATGGCTGGTAGCTGAAAAAGGCTAGAGCATGCCTTTGGTAGACCTTCAATCCTGCTGCCGCATAGGTTTTTCTGGGCCAAGTTCGTCAATGCGATAGCCATCTGGGTAGCTTGGCCAGCGTAATTGCGTACGCATCACGGATTTGTTTCTGAGCGGTAGCGCACTGGCTATTCGTCCGCGCAAATGTAATGCATCCAACTACCGGCAGAATAAAGGAAGACACGATACTACATACTCCAGTTAGGGATATTTACGTATGACTCGGTTAATGGCCATGGCGAGTTTGGATGCAGAAAAAAATCCCAGATGACGTTCTACTATACGCCCATCGGGGTCGACGATGAGCGTATAGGGAAGCATTTCATTTCGATCTCCAATCTCCGAAAGGACTTTGCTCGGATGTGCTCCAGCCAAGAGTGTTAGATACTTGACGTGCTCCTTATCTATAAATTTCTCAGCAGATCTTTTGCCATCCAGTGCTATACCCACGAAGCGCACCTTGGAGCCCAGATTTTGATGGAGACGAACAAACCCAGGTGTTTCCTCATGGCAAAACGGACACCAGTTGGCCCATAAGTTTACCACCATGACCTTGCCTTTGAGATTGTTTAAATCCACTTTCCTTCCGGAAAGATTAGTCAAAACTATCTGCGGAAGAAAAGTTGTCTTGGCAACGACTTTTGCACAAGACTGTTCCGGTATCGAACAAAAAAGAGCGGCAATTAATATGGCGTTAAAAATTCGTTGAAGGATTTTCATATCTTCTCCAGCCGAATTGGCTCAAGGTCATCATTATCGTTCCCCCGCGTCCGCAAGCAAATGATCCATGCTTGCGTCATCTGCTTCCAGACATTCCAAAATCGGACACGCATGATGCTGGTTAGGATATTCTTGTTGGCAATCCTGAATTAAACGGGCCAATACGATTTCCAGTCTTCGCAAAGCCTGAATTTTCGCAAGCACCGCAGATTGTTTGATTTTTGCCTGATGCAGTACAGCATCACAGGCTTGAGTTTTGTCGGACTGCAACAGAAGGAGTTCACGCGCTTCTTTTAAGGTAAAGCCAAGCTTTTGGGCGTGCTTGATAAACCGAATGCGTGCAATAGTCTCCTCGGGATACCGTCGAGAGCCAAGATACGGCTTCTTGGGCTGCACGATAAGACCTTCCCGTTCGTAATAGCGTACCGTTTCGACATGGACACCGGCAGCACTGGCCACTTCGCCAATACGATAACCTTGTCGATGAGATGGCTCAGTCATGGCAAATCTCCTTGCAGATACTGAAATTTTTGCAGCAGAGCAACCTGGAAACCGAAAAACATCTGACTGATGTACTGCGCTTCCTGTAACGGATAAATAGCCATTGTCAGATTCCTGGCGCACGCCGTGCAAAGAAAATATATACCTGTACACAGCCCGCTACATGCCGGTTGTTCCGCGCAGGTTTTCCCATCCAGGTGCCCCATGGCAACGCAGGGAGCTCCGATAATGTCCGGGCTATCCCCGTTTGGATCCAAGCCCCATTTAATAGCCACAGCACAATCGTGACATGCGCTCTCAATCTCTATGGGAGCATTCCACAAGAACGGTATCGCGAGCGCATCAATGGCGCACATCGCAAATATGGACTGGTGTTTCCCATTCGAGACACGAATAGGGGTTTCCTTCGCGCTGAAGGGATAAGCACCGATCAAGCCTTCCGGACTGATTGCGACTGCATCCAGCATCCTCAACCTTTGCAATGGGATTTCGGGAAAATTCTGCGCCAATGGTGGATGCGCATGCAGTACCCAGAATCGTATAATTTCTGCATAGATCTTCTGTACAGGCTCCGGTTCGTTCATGACTCGAGACTGGAGCGGGAATTCTCTCAATAAATTTTGCAGCCCTCTTTCCATGTGATCCTGACGCATGATGGCTTTCCTTATCCGTTAGCCGGCACAACAGGACAATTGCTT
>JAPTWR010000035.1 GCA_028065135.1 Acidithiobacillus sp. | reverse complement strand
CCAGCGCGCTGGTCAGGCCACACACGCAATTGGACACCCGTCGGTGCGGTAGATCTGAACCCGCAGCGGCAGGATAAAAAGGTTACTTAAAAAATGGGTGACGCGACAACTACCTTGACAGACGCCGAGACCTGGCACCCGAACCCGCCTGAAGATGTGTCACAACATACGATCTTGAGCCCAAGCAGAGGATTGAACATGCTCGCAACTGAACCGAATATGACAAATATAGGCATGGCGCTCAAGCTGCTGCGTATCTTACTCCTGTTTGTTGTCACGGCGCTTGCTGAGATTGTCGGCTGTTACCTACCATGGCTCGTGATCAAACAGGACAAACCGCTCTGGCTGCTGTTACCCGCAGCCATCTCGCTCGGTGTCTTCGCATGGTTATTGACCCTGCATCCTACCGCCGCCGGGCGTACCTATGCCGCGTATGGCGGCGTGTACATCGCGGTGGCCATCGGATGGCTCTGGGTGGTGGAGGGAATACGCCCAAGTTTTTGGGACGTTATCGGCAGTCTTCTTGCCCTGACGGGAATGGCCGTTATTATGTTCGCGCCCAGAGGCTAGAACCGACTTGATTAGCAGCCCATATCGAACATAGTGGAAACACCTGGTCCGAAGCCCTCCAAGTGGTCTGAAGATGAAGAAACCGCTTAGCACTCAAATCGAGACTCTACCACTATGTTGTCGGTGATGTTCTGCGCTGAAACCGCGCCATCCAAAGGTAAATACTCTGCGCTAACACTTTGGGGATCATGCGAATTTTGGGGTATTATCTAGTACGTTCCTACCTTGTCTTGCGGGAGGTTCAAGGAATCGAAGGCAGGGAGTTTGAGCGCTCGCCTGCAAGTGGCAGATCGGTCGAAGATAACGACAGGTCACGCTGCGATCAAATTTCACCATCGGTCTGAACGGTGGATGCCCAGGCCTCGATCAGCGATGATCGGGGCCTTCGTGCGACTGGGGGAATATGGGCACTGGACGCAATGCAATATGATCCTATTGAGATTCTCAATGTGACCTTGGCGAAAAAATCTGGGATTCAGGCTTGGAGCCACTGAACAGACAAAAATAAAATGTAAACTGTCATAATAGTGTCATATTTGTAGGTTATCCTTGGTAGCGCCGTAATTTCAACACTACAAGGAGATTTGTCATGAGCCAGCCTACGGGTAAGCAAGTACCCCAGCTCAGCGTTATTGATTCCCTCAATGACGCGCCTATCAGTTTTTTTCACATGCGCGCCGCATTCACTGCGGGGATGGGATTCTTCACGGACGCCTATGACCTTTTCATAATCGGGTCCGCGCTCGTTTTTCTTAAGCCTGAGTGGCACTTAAGTGATACGCAAATAGCCTTTCTCGGCAGTATTTCACTGATCGCCGCTTTCCTCGGTGCATTCATCTTTGGACGCCTGGCCGACGTGGTAGGTCGCAAACGGATTTACGGAATGGAAGCGCTGTTGATGGTCATCGGCGGCTTGGCTTGTGCCTTCGCGCCTTCATTCGCCTGGCTCCTGGTGTTCCGCGTTATTCTCGGTATTGGCATCGGCGGAGATTACCCTATGAGTGCCGTCCTCATGTCCGAGTATGCCAATGCCAAAAAACGTGGTGCCCTGACCTCGCTGGTCTTTGGCATGCAGGGTCTCGGCCTTGCCTTCGGTCCGGTGGTCGCCCTGACACTCGAAGCATCCGGTCTGCCACCAGATTCCATCTGGCGGATCATGTTCGCGGTAGGCGCCTTGCCCCCTATGGCCGTATTGTACTTACGCCGAACCATGCCGGAATCCCCCCGTTATAAGGCCTTGGTGCGTGGTGATGTGGACGATGCGGCCAAGGATATGGCGACCTATTCCACCGGCCAACTACAGGCCGAAGTGGGGAAAAAAACCAAGCCCAGTCGCATCAGCCTCGGTCAAATGCTGTCCAACCCAAAATACCTGTTGCTCATTCTCGGTACCGGCGGCGCCTGGTTCTTGAATGACTATGCATTCTATGGAAATGCTATTTCCACTCCCCAAATCATCAAAATGCTAGCGCCGTCCTCTTCAAATATGACTGGGAGCGCTTGGGCACTGATCATTTTTTTGGTATTTGCCGTTCCGGGCTATCTGGCCTCCATTTTCTTCATGGATGCCATCGGACACCGACGGTTACAATGGATCGGGTTTGCTGTGATGGCTGTGGCTTTTGCGGGCATAGCACTGGTGCCGGGGATTACCCATGAAGTGGCGCCTTTCCTCGTCCTCTATGGAATCAGTTTCTTCTTCATCGAGTTTGGTCCCAACTGCACTACCTTCGTGATCCCTGCTGAAGTATTCCCCACCAGCATCCGCACGACAGGGCATGGTATGGCGGCAGGAATCGGCAAGTTTGGTGCCTTTGTGGGGACGTTTGTCTTCCCATTTATCAGTGCCGAGGGCGGCATCAAAGGTGCGATGATCTTCTCGGCGGGGGTTGCCGTTCTCGGCGTCATCCTCACCAATCTCACCCTCCCGGAACCGAGCGGTAAAACGCTGGAGGCGCTGGGCGGAGAGGAAGGAGCTGCCCACGCTGTCTCCAGTCACGCCAGCTACGCTGAGCCCATGGTGGAGAACATGTTCAGTGCCAAAAAGTAACATCCTGACGTCTGAGGGCTTACCTGCACGTGTTTCATTCCCAGTGACGGTGTCAGTCAGCGCTTGTGTGATTGGTCAGTTTTCAGCAGGGATCAGCGTCAGGGTTGCTCACTTAAAACCAGATCAATATTCTTGCGCTTCTTAATCTCCTTCAGCGAGTTAGGGAGCCATTTTCACGACATAGTGCGGTAAAATCCTGACGCCGACAGGTGGTTAACGGATAACGCTGATCAACATCTTGGCGTATCCGTACCAAAATCTGACGAATCGTAAGCGTCTCAAATCTCTTGTTACTCAGAGCTGTTGCTGAGTTTGAACATGAGTTTATTCGAGAACGTGTTCGCTCTGGCATGGTCAATGCCACGCCAAAGAAAAGCCTGGGTCGGCCCTGCGCGATCGCACGGCAAATGGACGAGGGCCTCTCTGATCAAGCAGTGCGTAACCCACCAAGCAGCGGCGGCCAAGCAATCTGGGGTAAGTGTTTCCATGCTGCTGCGCGCCCATAGAAAAACACGGACGTTAACGCCGAGGGAGGCCATCGAAAATCAGCTTGGTGGGACCAGTTCCCGGAATGGTTCACTCTCCTATTACGCCATGTTTGGACGATGCTATGTCGTTCTAGGAACTGGCTCCCGCTTTTCCGGATGGCAGTGCCGAGCTCCCCGTCGCCGCCAATTGCTCCAGCCCCCACTTGTGCATTGCCATGAGAACGGGCCAAAGGCTCTTCCCCAGGGGGGTAAGAGAGTATTCGACCTTGGGTGGTACCTCGGCATATACCAGCCGGTTCACGATGCCGTGCCGTTCCATATCCCGTAATTGCTGGACGAGCATCTTTTGGGTGATGCCATGAACAGCTCTGTGGATTTCTGAGAATCTTCGGGTTCCTGTGAACAGATCCTGAAGAATCAACACCTTCCACCTTCCACCAATAACGCGGAGGGTGACATCCACCGCGCAAGGTTCTTCTTCTGCCATCTATCTGCCCTCCGTGAGCAAGGCTGGAAATTCCAATTTTTTAATACTTACTAAAAGCATACTTACTATTTTATTCGAATATCTATAACAATAAAGTGCATACTTCACAAGACCAGCTGTATGGGGTACTAATATCTCATCGAACGGCCAGCTGCGCTGGTCTGAAGCCATGTACAACAACCCCGGCACTTTTGCCGCCAATCGCTCGGTCAGGAGGTGGATTGCCATGAAATTGTATTACAGCCCAGGTGCGTGTTCCCTTTCTCCCCATATCGTCCTCAACGAAGGTGGATTCCGCTTCGACAAGGAAAGGGTGGACCTCGCCAACAAAAAAACGGAAATCGGTACCGACTATGCCGCCATCAACCCCGACGGCTACGTGCCCGCCCTCCTGCTCGACGACGGGCAGGTGCTCACCGAGGGGCCGGCCATCATTCAGTACCTTGCCGATCGCGTGCCCGAAAAGAATCTCGCCCCGCCACTAGGCACACTGGAGCGCTACCGGCTCATGCAGTGGCTCAATTTCATCTCCACGGAACTGCATAAGGGTTTTTCTCCCTTATTCAATCCGCAGGCGCCCGAGGAATGGAAAGCAGTGGTCGCTGCCCAACTCGGGCAGCGCCTGGGCACGGTCAGCCGGCAACTGGAGGGCAAGGACTGGTTACTGGGCGAGGGATTCACGGTGGCCGACGCCTATCTCTTTACGGTATTGAGCTGGGGCCGGCATGTTGGCATTAAGCTGGAGCAATGGCCCTTGCTCCAGGCGTATCAGAGGCGGGTATCCATGCGGCCGGCGGTGCAATCGGCCCTGAAGGCGGAAGGGTTGCTCCGGCCTGCGCAATAGTTTTGGTCAAAAGGAGATCGAGTATGAATCAAGAAAATACTGTGAGTGATCCAATTTGTACTTCTTGCGTTTACTTTCCGCCCAATCTTCCAGAGGGCAAGTATCCTTCTGAAGACTGGCTAGAGTTACAGAAAAAACAATGCTCATTCGACTTTTTCCCTGGCACCAGAGAATGTCTAGCCACCCGGAAAACCAGCTGTAGCCTGGTTGATTTACGTAACAAAACGGGAACGGGATCCGGTGATGGCGGGGCGTGAATAAATAACCTGTATTTGCACATAAAATGGAAATTTCATGTATGACCAGAGAATCGTAAAGTGTAGTCGTTCGAGATAATCTCTCCACAATTTTTCTTGTTTTTTGTGAGTAATCAACTAGGAGGTATTATATGGCTTTGTTAAAGACGGTACATCCAGACGCAGCAGAAGGCAAAGTGGCTAACTTTTATCAACAGATCGAGGGTGCTGTAGGATATATCCCGGAAGCATTTCACCTGTTCAGTGTAAGCCCCAATTTACTTGATGGGCAGATAGCAACTATGGCTTACATGGGATCCCATCCTACGCTCAGCCCAACATTCATCGCTATGCTTCGCTATTTGGTGTCTGGAAAATACAGAAATACCTTTTGTGTCGATTTTAATGAAGCAGCATTGGTCAATGCGGGTATCAACCAGGAATCTCTACGTCAATCTCTGATTAATCCAGAATTGATTCCTCTCCCGGAACATGACAAAGCCTTGATGCTTTTTGTTCTCAAGGCAATAGATAAGCCCGAGAATATCAGTAAAAAGGATATTGAGGCGCTTTACCAGGCAGGATGGACGGACCGCGATATCTACGATGCCTTGTATGCGGGTGCACATCATGCGGCTACGGATGTGCTTTTTAATGCGTTTAAAGCTTCTTCGTCCCTTAAAACTGACTGATCGCCAACGACTTTATTCAGTTAGCCTAATCTGTCTAGTCAGCAATGCGCTGGTAAGGACAATTTGAACTGTTGTTTTCAATCATCCACCCATTGGGGCGGTTAGGCTTACTGAAATGGAGATTCGGGATATCCATGGGGAAAATGTGGGCACCATCTATTGCACTCGTTTCCGATCTGTGTCATTTGCTTTTTCCGTAAACTCCGTATAAACGGACATGAAAATCGGCTCTTCATTCAACCAGCGCGGAAGAACTTTTCACTATGCGTTAGAACCATGAGTTAGATAACTTTTCCGGAGATAAATACGTTTAATGAGGTTCATTATATGTCCCGCGTACGCATAATCTTGCTGACTCTGATAGTACTCACTGGTATGGCCGGCAATAGTCTGCTGGCAAGAGCAGCCTTGGGAGGGCATTTAATTGGGCCGCTTCCATTTACCGCAATTCGGTTAGCAAGCGGCGCGGCAATCTTAATCGTCCTGATGATAGTGACTACGGCTCGACCTAGATTGCATCATATCCTGATGCCAGTGATGTTGTTTGTGTATGCGTTGGCATTTGCATATGGCTATGAGCAGATTGGAGCTGCTACTGGAACTCTATTTTTGTTTTTTGCCATTCAGGCGACTATGTTAGCATGGGAGATTCGTGGTGGCTACCGGTTGTCGAAACTTCAGTGGATTGGGAGCGGGATAACTCTCGTGGGATTGTGGGTATTGGTGGGTGGTATCTCGCATCTTCCTAAGCTTTTGGGGATAGGATTGATGATAGGAGCCGGTGTCGCATGGGCTGGATATTCGATACTAGGCAAAAGTTCTAGGGATGACTTGGCGACCACAACGGCAAACTTTATATATTCTGGGCTGGTCGCTATTATTCTATTCGTGATCTACGCAGCGATACAAAGCTGGCATCATGAAGTTATTCATATAAGCCTTGCAGGAATCTATTACTCTATGCTCATTGGTGCAATAACCTCGGCATTGATTTATGTGCTCTGGTATATCTTAATGAAGGAGCTAAGGGGCATAACGAGTGCTGTCATACAGATGCTGGTTCCTGTGATTGTCGTTATTAGTGCGGCTCCGTTGTTGGGTGAACAAATAACTATCCGTCTAATTTTAGCTGGCGCAACAATGCTAACTGGGATACTTTTAGTAACGATATCAAAAACCAGACGCGCTCTATAATGAAGCAATGGGATAAATGTCCTCTACTCCCGGCCGCGATCCGATGCCAAGATGGGAACTCCTTGAACAAGGAGATTTATCCCATGAACGATATCACGACTATAGATATAATGACGGTTTTATGATAAACCTTCTGATACAAATGGATCGACCAGAATAGTTGGTTTTTCATTCTTATTGAAGGTATTTAACCGACGCTTACCAGGTTAGTACGCGACCAGCAGCTGCTAATGAAGGCAGCGCAGCACTGGGACTCATCATGGGAATGAGTTTGGCCAGATCATCTTTGGTCATACCATTCAACTCCAGAGACTGCAGGCAACCAATAATCTGAACTCCATTATCTTCAGCCAGTTTCATGAAATCAGCGACACTTTTACCGCCTTCCATCGGAAAAATATTTTCTGCCTTACCTTTGGCGAGCAGTTCCGTGCCCGGTCCGGTGAAATACATGATCACTTTCTGCTCCGTGGCAGCGGCAGTGGCTGCCAGAAAAAATGCAGAAGGAAGTCGCTTGGGATTTTCAGCACCAGTGATAACGACAATAACAAGATCGGCTGCTTCGGACATCAAATCTCTCCCCGTTGAGCGTATGGAGTAAATCTTACGATTGTACGCCAATATGGGTGTTATGTGAAACAGCCCCCAAACTGGTCAAAATGGAGGCTGCGACAAAACGGTTGATGCAGACTTCGCCAGTTCCTAAGCTCCGAATGGAGCAGGACAAACGCTTTATAAGGGGGGGCACAGATGTTTGCGCCGGAATGGGATGTGCGACACTTTATCGCAGCACTCGAAAAGGCTCTTCAGGAAGACCCCAACAGTCCTTGCTGGAACGGGTGAATCCTCGTTGGAGGAGCACGGCAAGCCTCGGCGGGGGTGCTGGCCAAGAGCAGCTAAATGTGCGGTTAGGGCAGGGTGCCGCAAGGTGAATAATCCTGAGCAGACTCAAAATGAACGGCCTCTGCTTTTTGTCTCATGGAGGACTGGACCACACAGCCGGGTCCAGGCCAATCAACGTACTGCGGACCTGTCCAGCCTTGCCCATGAGACGCAAAGGCGCATTATCCCTCTCACCCTAAAAATACAGGGTTCTTTCTGTTTGGGGATACATCTACCCCCATGGGGACAAGCTAACGTCCATCACCCGATGATGGACAGCGATGGGTTCCCCACCGTTGGCATAACACCACTTCTAGTCGCCGTCAGCTTGTTGCTGGCCCGCGTTCTGCGGATGCAAAAAACTAGAGAGTTACATCTTCTTCTTTCATTGCTTCTTCAAAATGCATGTCAGTTTTACTTTCCTGCATGAATTTATAGAGCAAACCCGCGACCAGCCCCCCTAATGGGGTTGCAATAAGATAAACCCATACATGGGGATAGTAATCACCTGCTACAGCAGGACCCAACGTCCGTGCCGGATTGACGCTGGCTCCCGTGAGCGGCCCCATGAAGGTGACAATCATGACTAAAGTAAAACCTATAGCCAGCGGTGCGGCGTTACCAGCACGATCGCTCATAGCCGTGTACAACGCGGTAGTGGTGAGAAAGAACGTCCCTAACGCCTCCAGCATAAACCCCCCTGGGACAGATATCAGGTTTGTATTGATGGTTGTAGCACCTAGGTGTCCCATTTGTCCGGGCAGAACCGTGAGCAGCACGAATCCAGCGGCTATTCCGCCCAGGATCTGAGCAATCATGTACATGCCCGCATTCCGCCAACTGATTTTCCCTGCTATGGCACCACCAAGAGTGACCGCAGGATTCACAATACCGCCGCTGATGTCCCCGAATACATAGGCCGCAATCATGATGGCCAACCCATTCGCCAAAGCGATATCTATAAGTGGCTTACCCATAGCTGCCGCGCCACCACCAAAAAAAATAAGTCCAAAGGTTCCAATGAATTCCGCAGTCATCTTGCGCATTAATGGGTGCATAGTATGTCTATCTCCGTATTGGCGTAGGAAAGGAATCTATTTCATCAAAAAACCACCACTGATAACGCAACGATAATAAATCTTATTATCTATAAAGTTCAGTAATGGAACATTTATTCTATCAATTTCATTCTACAGGTAGAACGACTCTATGAGTCCGATCATGCTCAAAAGTTCCATACCCATGGACCTCGCCGTTGAACCTGACACGGCCGACGCGACGCCACCCTCGTAGCTGTGTCGTGAATCTTGCCTGGACGCTCGATGATACCTTGCAGACCTGCAGGCGTTCCGCTGCAAGAACTTGCTGTTAATGGCCTGTAAGCGGCTCAGGACAGTTTCCAACCACGGCTCTTCGTCAGATTGAGTGGGTAGGGGGTAGAATGCTGTGGAGCGGTCGTGCCCTGAATAGGAGTTAGTTGATGGTCCCTGAAGAGCTGTTTTCTCGCGCGTTAGGATTGGTTCTGCCGTGGTTGGTGGATCATGTGACTTTCACGGTGGAGGAGAAACGCCTGGATCTGCACATCAACTTTCCCAAGGGTAGTCGCTTTGCTTGCTCCGTCTGTGGTGAGGAGTGTCCGGTACATGATAC
>JAPTWR010000096.1:36181-41572 GCA_028065135.1 Acidithiobacillus sp. | reverse complement strand
TCCACGTCCGTATCCTCGATACGCAGAACGAAGTGCCCCCCCTGCTGACGCGCGTGCAGCCAGGAGTAAAGCGCGGTGCGCACACCGCCAATATGCAGATAACCGGTGGGACTGGGGGCGAAACGGGTACGAACGGACATGGTGTGCAACCTGAGACTGACGAAAACAGGATAATAACAGCCTCTTTGACCCGCCGGTATCCTGCGCAGCACCGGCTTTCGCCGCGAGTCATGCCCTGCACAGACCGGAAAACATCGTTTGACTCAAGGCATTCCTTTTGCTTATCATCCAGTAACGGGTGACCAGCCTGATACCAACTCACTGTTTATTATAATATCATTTCACGAAGGATTATATCTGCGGGACGCCCATTGTGGACCGAGCCTGCCCAGGAAGGAGTAGCATGAAAAAGCGAATCATCGCTGTCGCCACGCTGATGGCGCTGGGGGGCATTCCTATGGTCTGGGCGGAGAGTCAGACCATAGGCCTGCAACAAAGTGATCTTCAGAGTGGTGTGGCAGAAGCCTTGAACAGCACCGGGCAAACTGCGGATTTGCAAGGCGATGGTAACGGGCAAAGCGGCAATGCTTCCAGCCTGTCAGCCACCCTGCAGCAGTTCGAAGCATCAGGCGCCTTTGGTCACCAGACGGAGATCGGCAATGTCTGGACACATATTGATGACGGTCTGCGGATCAGCGACGTCTCACGGGTAGAAGTGGACAAATGGCGTACCTGGTTCCTGCAACACCAGGGTAAGCTGGAACAAATCTTCGATAACTCCCGTCCTTTTCTCTATTATGTGGTGTCAGCAATTGCGCAGCGCGGCCTCCCCATGGAATTGGCGCTGTTGCCGGCTATCGAGAGCGGTTACAACCCCAAGGCCTATTCTCCGGCGGCGGCAGCGGGTCTCTGGCAATTCATACCCGGTACCGCACGCAATTTCGGCCTGCAAAATACCCGCTACGGCGATCCCCGCCTGAGCCTCACCGCCTCCACCAACGCGGCCCTCGACTATCTGTCTTATCTCTATAACTATTTCGGCGGCAACTGGCTCCTCGCCATCGCATCCTATAATGCCGGACAGGGCACCGTCTCCGCCGCCATCCAGCAAAATGTCGCGGCTGGCAAGCCCACGGATTTCTGGGACCTCAATCTCCCAGAGCAGACAGAAAACTACGTTGCCGAGTTGCTCGCCCTGGCGCAGGTCATCAAAAACGCCAGCGCTTACCATGTTTCCCTGCCCGTCATTCCCAATGCGGCGCATATTGCGGTAGTCACCACTCCAAAATCCGTGGCACTCAACGTAGCAGCGAATCTGATGAACATGCCGGTCAGCGAATTGCGGCGCCTCAATGCCGGACTGAGCTATGGCGTCGCACCGGCCGATTACCAGCTCGTGGTTCCCAAAGGCAAGGCTGGGGCACTGAAAACAGCGCTATTGAGCATGCCCCAGGAAGTAGCCACACGCCCCATAGCCGCACCTGCGGCAGCACCACGACTCAGTCACATCACCCTCCGCCGCGGTGAGACGCTCTGGCATCTGGCGCAACGGGCCGGGGTCAGCATTACCAATCTCAAACGCTGGAATCACATCCGTTCCGCGCGCGACCTGCAAGTCGGACAGCGGCTGGTCGTCTATGGCACCGGTGGGCTGCGTCATGCGGTCTATGCGCAAAACAGCCAACCGCTCAGGGTGCGTCCGGGCAACACGCTCTCGCAACTCGCGCAGCGGGCCGGCGTCAGCGTCCACGACCTCATGCGCTGGAACCATATCCGTTCCGCGCGCGGCCTGCAGGTCGGCGAGATCCTCCATATCCGGGGTGGTGGCAGTGCCCCAGCACCGGTCTATACGGCCGCGCGGAGTCACCAGCGCCTTACCGTCCGGCCCGGTGAGAGTCTCTGGCAAATCGCCCAGCGCGCCGGGGTCGGCGTCTCCGTACTGGCCCACGCCAACCACCTCACCGGGCGGACCGTCCTCCATCCCGGACAGGTGCTGAATATCCCGGCACACACAGTCGTTGCCGCTATCAATCACCGGCAGGAACGCGCCGCCACTCGGGGACAAACGACGACTTATGTAGTGCGTCAGGGCGACACGCTCTGGCAGATTGCCCAACAATTCCATGTCCAGCCCCACTCACTGATGCAGTGGAATCGCCTGGCCTCGGCCAGCGATATTCAACCGGGCTCACGTCTCACTATTTATACACGCTGATTCTGGCGTAAGGGGTTTTTGCAATGGGTTTTATGGGAGGGAAAAAAGCACTGGTTGTCGGCGTGGCCAATGACCGCTCCATCTGCTGGGGCATCGCTCAGGCCATGCATCGCCAGGGCGCGGAAGTGCTCCTCACCTATCAGGGCGAGCGCACCAAAAGCCGGGTGGAAGAACTGGCGAGCCAGATCGGTGCGCCGGAGCCGCTGGAACTGGACCTGATGAACGAAGAACAATTGGCTGGCACCATGCGTAAGATCCAGTCGCTCTGGGGTGGCGTCGATATCGGCATTCATGGCGCCGCTTTTGCGCCCAAAGACGAACTCAGCGGCAGTTATCTGGACGCCACCACCCGCGAGGGCTTCCGCATTGCCCACGAGGTATCCTCTTACAGCTTCACCGCCATGGCCAAGGCCATGCACCCGCTCATGCAGGGCCGGCAGGGCGCCTTGCTGGCCCTCAGCTACCTCGGCGCCGAGCGCGCCATGGCCAACTACAATGTGATGGGACTCGCCAAGGCCAGTCTTGAAGCCAGCATCCGTTATCTCGCCTACGCGCTGGGACCGGACGGCATCCGCGTCAATGCCATTTCCGCCGGGCCTATCCGCACCCTCGCGGCCAGCGGTATCAGCGAATTCCGCAAGATTCTGGATCACTATGCGGAACATGCGCCCCTGCGCCGCAACGTGACCCAGGACGAAGTCGGCAACACCGCCGCCTTCCTCTGCTCCGACCTCGCCTCTGGCATCACCGGCGAAATCACCTACGTGGACGGCGGTTTCAACACCGTCGGCTTCTGAGGCGCACGCCGGACCAGCGGGGCGCGCCGCTCACCGCATCGCGCGCGCCACCTCCGCCAGCATCTCCTCAAAACTCTTGGCGAAAGCGGCCAGGCCTTCCACCTGCAACTGCTCCGCCACAGCACCGTCCATATCTATACCCAGGCTGGCCAGTTGCGCCATGGTCCGCCGTGCCTCCGCCATATCGTCTTCGATCCGTGCCACCAGGCTGCCATGATCGCGGAGCTTGAGCAGGGTGTCGTCGGGCAAGGTATTGATCGTCTGCGGCCCCATCAACGGCTCGACATAGAGCAAATCGGGATAAGCAGCGTTTTTGGTACTGGTACTCGCCCAGAGTAGATACTGGGGTCTGCCACCCGCGCTGCGCAGCGCCGCAAAGTCCTTACCGTGAAAAACATCCTGGTAAATGGTGTATGCCGATTTCGCCATCGCCACCGCCGCTTTACCACGCAACGCCAAAGCCTCCGACGTGCCAATGGCCTCCAGCTTTTGATCGACCAGCGTATCCACTCGCGACAGGAAGAGACTGGCGACCGCCTTCACCTTGCGCGGATCACCGCCACTGGCCACCCACCGCGTCATTCCTTTCTGATAGGCCGCGAATACGTCACGGACATGTTTCAGCCCAAACATCAGAGTCACGTTGACCGACACACCGCGGCCGATGAGCGTTGCGAAGGCACGAATACCTGCGGGCGTCGCCGGCACTTTGATCAGCAGGTTGTCCCGCCGCACCAATCCACGCAGCCGTTGCGCCTCAGTCACCGTGGCGGCCTCATCCTGCCCCAGCCGCGGCGACTCCTCCCAACTCACCCAGCCGTCATCACCATCCGTTTCCACATACACCGGATGCAACAAATCGCAGGCCTTACGCAGATCATCCACCACCAGGCGCTCATACAACCGTTCTGCGGAATCCGCAGGCTGACGCAGATCTTCCTGATAGTAGGGGCTGGAGTGAATCGCCTTCTGAAAAATACTGGGGTTGGAGGTCACCCCGCTGATCCCGTCCTCGTCGATATAACGCCGCAGAATGTCGTCATGGATAAGGGTGCGCGACAGATTATCCAACCAGATACTTTGCCCAACCTGCTTCCTGAGTGCTCGCAAATCCGTTGCCATGCTGATCCTCCCGACTTGATACCGCCAATATACACGACATCCACCCAACCTTCAGTTTAGACCAGAGTCTGGCATCGGACGGTCTTCGGTCAGTTCAAGGTAATAAGTAAAGGCTTGCAGGTCAAAATGGGCTAGTAATATATGTAATTTAAAAGAATAATACATTGTATCTATGTATGCATCAGTTAAGATGATGAGGGTCAATGAACTTACAGCAGCTACGATACGTTTGTGCGGTGGTGCGCCAGAAATTCAACGTCTCAGCTGCCGCAGAAGCGTTGTATACCTCGCAACCGGGGGTCAGCAAGCAGATTCAGCTTCTGGAGGATGAACTCGGCGTCGAACTCTTTGTGCGCAAAGGCAAGCGGATGATCGGAATGACGCCTGCGGGCGAGCGAATCGTGGACTACGCCCAGCGCATGGTGCGCGATATGGAAAACATCCGGAAGGTGGGCCAGGAGTTCTCACGCGGGGATTATGGCAGGCTGGTGGTTGCCACGACCCATACCCAGGCGCGTTACGCCATGCCCAAGGCGGTCAAGATTTTTGCCGAACGCTATCCAGGGGTTCATTTGCGGCTGCGCCAAGGCAGCCCCACGCAGATCGCGGAAATGTTGGCAACGGGGAACGTCGATATCGCCATCGCTACCGAAGCCCTTAACTCGCACATCGGCTTGGTCGCCCTTTCCTGCTATCAATGGAATCGCGCTGTCGTTGCGCCCCGCGGCCACCCTATTTTGGAAAAACGGCCCCTAACCTTAAAATCGATCGCTGCGTATCCCATTGTCACCTACGATACCGCCTTCGCCGGACGTTCCGCGATCGACAAGGCCTTCGCTGCACAAGGCCTCAAACCCAATGTGGTGCTATCCGCCATCGACTCGGACGTGATCAAGGCATATGTGGAACTCGGACTTGGCATCGGTATCGTGGCGCAGATGGCCTACGATCCGACGCGCGATTCGACTTTGGGCGTTGTCGATGCCAGTCACCTTTTCGAACCGAGCACCACCTACCTTGCCCTGCGTCAGGGAAGTTATTTACGCCTGTACGTATATGCCTTTATCGAGATTTTCGCGCCACATCTCGATCGACTTACTGTCGATATGGCTCTGGCTGAGGCTGGTACGGGCGACTTCACCCCACCTCTGCCAGACAGGGTCTGATGATCGGGATACCAAGACAAGCGGCCCCAGCTTCCAGCAAGTTCCCTATCCTCAAGATAAAGCTTATACTTCCATCAAATTTTCTGTTAAC